>JBPCXZ010000149.1:0-35531 GCA_051008055.1 Woeseiaceae bacterium | reverse complement strand
GCGGCGCACGCTCTTGACGTCGCTGTCAGCAACCTGCTGGGTCAGGCCCAGTTGGCGCTTACGCTTCGACTTCTTTTTCGTAAGAATGTGATTGAGGTGGGATTGAGCGCGCTTGAAGCCGCCCTTGCCCGTCCGGCTGAAGCGCTTGGCAGCGCCCCGGTTTGTTTTCATCTTCGACATTTTTTACTCCACTTTACTTGGCCTAGCTACGTACCGGTTGTCTCCGGCCGATGCAGGCGGGATTTTTACTGCTAGTACTACTTAATTCTTCTTCGGTGCAATCACCATGATCATCTGCCGTCCTTCCATTTGCGGCATCTGCTCAACAACACCGTACTCTTCCAGGTCCTTTCGAACCCTGGCAAGCAAATTTGCACCGATCTCCTGATGCGCCATTTCCCTGCCACGAAATCTCAACGTGATCTTCGTTTTATCGCCATACTCAAGAAACTCTGTGAGTTTGCGTAACTTGATCTTGTAATCGCCTTCGTCCGTTCCTGGCCGAAACTTAATCTCTTTGACGTGTACCTGTTTTTGCTTGCGCTTCGATGTTTGAGCCTTCTTGTTTTGCTCAAACAAATACTTACCAAAATCCATGATTCGGCAAACAGGTGGGTCAACGTTGGGTGAAACTTCGACCAGATCCAGCGAAACATCTTTCGCTAATTCGATTGCCTCTCGCAAGGGCATAACACCTGCTTGCTCTCCTTCGGCGTCAATCACCCTAACTTCGGATGCATCTATCTCGTCGTTACGTCGTACACGCTTTGTGGCGGCGATCTTTAATCCTCCAATTCATTAATGACTCCACCCAATCATAGGCGCCCACTGGCGCCGCAGAAAGTGCGGGAACGCGATTCTATATAGCCAAATAGCAAGAAACAACCATGAAAGGGCCTGTTTTTACAAAAAAATCAGACATTTGGTCGCAAATTGGTGGGCGATGGTGGTCTCGAACCACCGACCTCCACGATGTCAACGTGGCGCTCTACCCCTGAGCTAATCGCCCTACTGAATTCAAGGTGCCTTCGCTAAGGCCCCCTGAGCTAATCGCCCTACTTTACTTGCCAGCCCCGGCGACGGGCGGCATACCATACTCAAGCCCTTTCTCTGGCGCAAGACCCGTACCCATTGCTAATGCGCGAATCTGCTGGATTTCGTCCCGCAATCGGGCTGCGGCTTCAAATTCGAGGTCTCGTGCGTGTTTGAGCATCTTGTTCTCGAGCTTTTCAGCCCGCTTCAGGAGCTGCTCAGGCGACATAGTTGTGTAATCCTCGCCCTTCTCCGCCGCCTTGTGGCGTCCTTTGCGGGGCGCCGGATACGCAGCCTCCATGATATCGGAGACCTGTTTTACGATCGTTGCCGGCGTAATGTCATGCTCCTTGTTATGGGCCAGTTGTCGGTCGCGGCGTCGATCCGTCTCATCTATAGCGCGCTGCATGGAGTCCGTCACGCGATCTGCATACAGAATCGCCGTACCGTTCACATTGCGAGCACCCCTGCCGATAGTCTGGATCAGTGACCTCTCCGAGCGCAGAAATCCTTCCTTGTCAGCGTCCAGAATCGCTACCAGCGACACTTCTGGCATATCCAGGCCTTCTCTAAGCAAGTTAATGCCCACCAGCACATCAAATTCGCCGAGCCGCAGATCACGAATGATCTCGGTCCTCTCAACCGTGCCAATATCGGAGTGCAGGTATCGCACTCGCACGCCGTGCTCATCGAGGTAATCCGTCAGATCCTCGGACATCCGCTTGGTCAGCGTCGTAATGAGGACACGCTCATTAACCGCGACCCGCTTGTGGATCTCAGACAGGACATCGTCAACCTGCGTCTTGGCCGGTCGAATATCGACTCTGGGGTCAATCAGACCAGTCGGTCGGACCAGCTGCTCAACCGTGTTGTCCGAATGTTCCTTCTCGTAATTGCCCGGCGTTGCAGATACATAGATGGTTTGTGGTGACAGCCCTTCAAACTCGTCAAAACGCAGCGGTCGATTGTCCAGTGCTGAAGGCAGCCGAAAGCCGAATTGGACCAGCGTTTCCTTGCGTGAGCGGTCGCCTTTGTACATCGCCCCGAGTTGCGGCACCGTCACGTGGCTTTCGTCCACGATCAACAGGGCGTTGGGCGGCAGATAGTCAAACAGACACGGCGGCGGCTCACCTTCTTCACGACCCGAGAGATAACGTGAGTAGTTCTCGATACCGGAGCAGTAACCGAGCTCCTTAATCATCTCTAAATCAAATAAAGTTCGTTGCTCAAGCCTCTGAGCTTCAAGGAGTTTATCGTTCTCTCTAAGAAACTTAAGCCGATGTTTTAGCTCAACCTTAATCTCTTCGCAGGCCTCCAGCAGCTTCTCCCTGGGGGTGACATAGTGGGTCTTCGGAAACACCGTTAGTCGCGGTACACGCCTGACAACCTCGCCGGTTAGCGGGTCAAAATAGGATAGAGACTCGATTTCCTCGTCAAATAGCTCAACGCGAACCGCATCCCGATCGGATTCGGCTGGGAAGATATCGATCACGTCACCGCGAACTCGGTAAGTGCCTTGTGAGAAGTCCAGCTCGTTGCGCTGGTACTGCAACTCGGCCAGCCGCCGCAGGAGTGTTCGTTGATCCACCCGGTCGCCCCGATCGAGGTGCATCACCATGCTGAAATACGATTCCGGATCACCCAATCCGTAGATCGCGGAGACGGTAGCCACAATGATCGCGTCGTTTCGCTCGATCAGCGCCTTGGTGGCAGACAACCGCATCTGTTCGATGTGTTGATTGATCGATGCGTCTTTTTCAATAAACGTGTCTGAACTCGGAACGTACGCCTCAGGTTGGTAGTAGTCGTAGTACGAAACGAAATATTCAACGGCATTACCCGGGAAGAACTCGCGCATCTCGCCGTACAGTTGCGCTGCCAGAGTCTTATTGGGTGCGAGTACGATCGTGGGCCGCTGTTCTTTCTCAATAACGTTCGCAATCGTAAATGTCTTGCCGGAACCGGTAACGCCGAGCAAAACCTGTCGAGCCAAGCCGTCACGTAAGCCCTCGCAAAGACCGGCAATAGCCTGTCCCTGGTCGCCAGCTGGTTGATAGTCGGAGACTAACTGTAGTCTGTCACGCTCATCGAACGCGGTTTTCTTGGGCAGTTTGGTGGATTCACGTACCATGACAATCGATTTGAGGGAGGCAACCGATTGAGTTTATCAGTTTCGAAACGTATGGCACGTGTAAAGCCGTCGGCGACCGGTGCGGCACTGGCCCTGGCGGCCGAACTTCGGGCGGCTGGCCGCGATGTCATTAGCCTGGGCGCCGGTGAGCCAGACTTCGATACGCCCCAGCCCATCAAGGACGCAGCCGTTGCCGCTATTGCGGCGGGCGACACCAAGTACACGCCGATATCCGGCACCGCGGAGTTGAAGGCCGCCATCCAACGCAAGTTCAGTCGCGAGAACGGACTGGAATTCACAGCGCAGCAAATTCTGGTCAGTTGCGGTGCCAAGCAGTCTCTTTTCAATCTATGCATGGCCTTACTCGGCGAGGGAGATGAAGCGATCATTCCGGCACCCTACTGGGTTTCCTATCCCGACATGGTGCGATTGTGTGACGCCACGCCAGTAGTCATTGATACCGGAATTGATCAGGATTTCCTGGTGACACCCGACCAATTGGCCGCCAGCATCACGGCTCAAACACGCTTGTTGTTCTTGAACAGCCCGTCGAATCCAACAGGAGCGAGCTATTCCCAGCGCCAACTAGCCGCTATTGGCGAGGTACTGCAGTCATATCCAGATATTGTGATCGCAGCGGACGAGATCTATGAGCATATTCACTGGGCGGATGATCCCTTTGTCAGCTTCGCCAAAGCCTGTCCGCAATTAGCCGATCGAATCGTTACCATTAATGGCGTATCCAAGGCCTATGCGATGACCGGATGGCGCATCGGTTACGCGGCCGGCCCGGAGCAGCTCATTGCTGCCATGACGACAATCCAAAGCCAAAGCACCTCGAATGCCTGCAGTGTTTCGCAGAAAGCCGCAGAGGCTGCGCTAGACGGTGATCAAGGCGTCGTCGCGGAAATGACTGCCGCTTATCAGCAACGACACGATTTTCTTATTCCGGCGCTCAACGAGATTACCGGGTTTGAATGTCGCCCGGGTGAAGGTGCTTTCTACGCTTTTCCAAGAGTTACCGGGGCCATTGCGGCGCTCGGCCTGAAGGACGACGTTGAGCTCGTCGAGTATCTGCTCAGTAAGGCGGACGTTGCGCTCGTGCCCGGCAGCGCCTTTGGTGCCCCCGGATACGTACGCTTGTCCTTCGCCTGCTCGCTGGAGACCTTTGAAGAAGCGCTGAAGCGCATAAATCAGGCCGTAAGCGCTTGACTTCGAACGGGTGCTAGACCAAAATCCCGCCGCGCATTGAGTACTGCGCTCGATTCCCCGATAGCTCAGTTGGTAGAGCGATTGACTGTTAATCAATTGGTCCCTGGTTCGAGTCCGGGTCGGGGAGCCAAAATTTAAAAGGCCTTCTTTCGAAGGCCTTTTTTTGTGGGTAACTATTTCCGACTGCGGGCTGTAGCTAGCAGATCAGATCCTTCAGGTGCGCACGAAACTCTTCGCCGGTTTCCGGGTGATTCAGGCCATAGGCAACCGTGGCTTTAAGGTAACCCACTTTGCTGCCGCAATCGTAGCGGTCCCCGGTAAACGCGTATGCATGGACTGGTTTTTCCTGAAGCAATTCCGCAATGCCGTCAGTCAACTGAATTTCTCCACCAGCGCCTTTGCCGATATTTTCAAGTTTGTCGAAAATCGACCCGTCGAGCAGATAGCGACCAACGACCGCCAGGTTGGACGGTGCGACCTCTGGCGCTGGCTTTTCGACGATACTTGTCATCTGGTTATCGTTGCTGGAATCGACCTCGACAATGCCATAGCTCGCTGTGTCTTCGGCAGGTACAGTTTCCACTGCGACCACGCTGCCACCATGACGCGCGTGCTCTGCAGCCATCTGGGTCAGACACGGGGTTTCTCCATCGATCAAATCGTCGGCAAGGTGCACATAGAAAGGTTCGTCGCCTACGGCCGGTTTCGCGCACAGAACGGCGTGCCCAAGCCCGAGTGGCTCACCCTGACGGATGTAAATACAGGTAACCCCTTTCGGCACGATATCCTGAATTTGCGTAAGGATGTCTTGCTTACCGGAATCCGTCAGTGATTTTTCGAGCTCCAAATCTGAATCAAAATGATCTTCAATTGCACGCTTTGAGCTACCCGTGACGAAGATAAGCTTGGTTGCCCCGGCGTCGATGGCCTCCTCGACCGCATACTGAATAAGCGGTTTGTCGACGATTGGCAGCATTTCCTTCGGACTCGCCTTGGTGGCCGGCAAGAATCGCGTGCCGCGCCCGGCAACCGGAAATACTGCGGATCTTATTTTGTCACCCAAAGTGTTGTCCTGTGGCTACATCTGATCCAAATGATAGCCAATTCAAATAGCCGGCGCCGGAACTTTGTCACGGTCGCCGGCAAACTCGGGTCACATATATTGGCTATTTCTTCGGTGGTGAGGAAACCTTGATGTTGCTCCGGTTCAACTCGACCGTTCGGTCACCGATACCCTTGACCAACGAAAGGTCCTCAGGAGACTTAAACGGACCGTGCTTCCTGCGGTATTCGACAATCGCCTGCGCCTTAGTGAGGCCTACACCTTCAAGCTCCTCTGACATCGTCTGGGCATCCGCGGTATTGATGTCGACAGGCCCGGCAAACGCCCAGAACGGCATACAAATGGCCAGGACGGCCAGGATTCGAACTGATGTTTTCATAGTTTAGCTCCTCGGGA
The DNA here is from genome assembly GCA_051008055.1 of Woeseiaceae bacterium. Classification (GTDB taxonomy): domain Bacteria; phylum Pseudomonadota; class Gammaproteobacteria; order Steroidobacterales; family Woeseiaceae; genus UBA1847. The sequence continues at coordinate 29,697 of JBPCXZ010000149.1, read as the reverse complement.
TAATGGCTGTGCCGTGATTGGCACAAGTAAGGAGCCTAGGGCTAGACGCGCAATTCTGCCCCGACCGAAATTGGCCGAAACGTCTGCAATTGTCGAATCAGTGATTGGTAATCGAGTGTTGCAGGACGGTGTCAAACTGAACACGCGAGGCCGGACGCTGAGTTTCCCAGTTGCGGCAGCTTGGGCATTGCCACAAGAGCCGCTGGCTCGAGAAACCGCACTCTCTGCATTGGTAACGTGGCGTGGCCGCAGCCAGCTTCGCCAATGCGCTGCGAATTTTCTGCAGTGCTTCAACCTGAGATGTGGCATCAGCCTGCGAGAGATCATGCAGGTCCACAAACTCCGACAGCGTGCTCTCGTTAAGTATGTACTGCTCAACACACTCGTCGATGATCGGGATATCGCTAATATCATTGATAATCGCTGTATAAGCGATCAGGGAGCTCATCTCCGGATTATCATCAAGCATGGCGCGCAAAGCCTTGTCGAGACCCTTCAAGGAGCCGTCTTGTTCGTAGGCAACGACAATTTCAGGCAGTGCCTCAGCAATGATGTAAGTGTGCTCATCAATGATCCGATGGTAGAGCTTGATGGCCGTTTTGTTGTCTTCTGTCGAGCGCGCAATATGCGCCCGAATCAACGCTCCGCGCATTGTGCGCTGCCTGCCGGACTGCGCTTTCTTTACAAACTGACGTGCACTCGCATAGTCGTTCTTCGCTGCGCTCTCTTCCGCGAGTTCACAGTGGTAGTGGGCGATTTGCAGACCCAGTGAATCGCCACCCATGACTTCGAGCTTGTTGCCGGCGTCAATGGCTTTTTGCCACTCCTTTTCCTGCTCGTAAATACGGCAGAGACTTTCCAGCGCCTGAACCTGGTATCGAGATCCTTCTGCCAGTCTCGCAAACAGCTTCTCAGCACGATCTAGCAAGCCGGCATGCAGGTAGTCCTTGGCCAACGAATACAAAGCCTGATCGCGCTGCTCTGCTGCCAGATCAGGTCGGGCGATGATATTTTGGTGAATTCGAATCGCTCGATTCACCTCGCCGCGACGACGAAACAAACTGCCAAGCGCAAAGTGGGTTTCGATGGTCTTATCGTCGACCCGAACCATCTCCAGGAAATGTTCCAGCGCCTGGTCCGTCTGCTCGTTCAGCAGGAAATTCAATCCCTTCAGATAATCAACATTGAGAGGCGGTGGCGCGTCTTCCTCATCACGCTCGCCAAAACGCCCCATTGCCCAGCCAGCCGCGGCGAGCAGCAGAAATAGACCCGCAAGGAAAAACGTAGATTCAGTCGGCATCAGAGAGCGGTAGGTTTCGTAGTGAACTCACTTCGGACTCTGACATACGCAGCGCGCGACGCAAAGTCCGGCGCTCATTGATCAGGCGAAATACGAAGGTTGTCAGACACAGCATGCCAAACACGGTGCCCACAACGAACGACGCGACGAGGATAGTCGTAACTTTATAAGTGCCGGAGAAAAATGCGAGATCAAGCTCCACTTGACCGGAGTTCAGCGCGGTCAAAGTGACAACAGCCACAAGGATGATGATGACAAGCACCACCAAACCGATTCGCTTGAACATTAGCTCTTGATTGGGAAGTGACCGCTGCCGTCTACGCGTTCGCGAAGGTCCTTACCCGGCTTAAAGTGCGGTACATATTTGCCTGACAAAGCTACTGCCTCGCCAGTCTTCGGATTTCGGCCAATTCTTGGCGGCCTGAAGTGCAGGGAAAAACTGCCAAAGCCCCGAATTTCTATACGCTGTCCCTTCGCGAGAGAGTCGCTCATAAGGTCCAGCAAGTGCTTGACCGCCAGTTCTACATCCTTTGCCGGCAGGTGCTTTTGCTTGCGTCCGATAACTTCTATTAGGTCAGATTTGGTCATCTTTGTCGCTTCGCTATTGGTCTCAGGCCCGTAACCCACGGATTATATTAGTAATATAGCCCAGACCGACCGGTCTGGGCTACTGTTTTTACTTAATTATTTACTGCCACCGCCCATTTTTTCCTTCAGAAGCTCACCAAGCGTTGTTCCTGCTGGTGTTGCACCTTCCTCTGACTGATAGCTGCTCATGGCTTCGGCTTCTTCGTGAACTTCCTTAGCCTTGATAGACAGCGCAATGTTGCGGTTCTTGCGATCCACATTGGTGAACTTGGCTTCAACTTCCTCGCCAACCTTGATCAACAAGCGTGCGTCTTCAACCCGGCCGCGTGCCATTTCAGAGGCTCGCAACGATCCTTCGATGCCGTCGCCAAGATCGATAATCGCTCCGCGAGCGTCGACTTCAGTGACCGTTCCTTTGACGATGCTATTTTTGGGATGTTCCGCGAGCCATGATGAGAACGGATCTTGCTCTAACTGCTTGATGCCGAGCGAAATACGTTCGCGGTCCGCGTCAATCGCAAGCACAGCCGCTTCAATTTCCTGACCCTTCTTGTAGTTGTGAACCGCATCCTCGCCCTCTTCCCAGGAAATGTCAGAAAGATGAACCAGACCGTCGATACCACCTTCAAGCCCGATAAAGATACCGAAATCGGTAATAGACTTGATCTGTCCGGTAACTTTGTCGTTTCGATTGTAGGTAGCTGCAAACTCGGCCCATGGATTCGACTGGCATTGCTTGACGCCCAGCGAAATACGACGACGCTCTTCGTCAATCTCAATAACCATGACTTCAATTTCTTCGCCGATCGAAACGACCCGTGCCGGATTCACATTCTTGTTAGTCCAGTCCATTTCAGATACGTGAACCAGACCTTCAACACCGTCTTCGATTTCTACAAAGCAGCCATAGTCAGCAATATTGGTTACCTTGCCGAACAGACGAGTCTGAGGCGGATAACGGCGCGCGAGATCCTTCCACGGATCGTCACCCAGTTGCTTCATGCCCAGAGATACACGCTGACGCTCACGATCAAACTTAAGAATCTTCACTTCGATCTCAACGCCTACTTCAATAACCTCGGAAGGATGCTTGACGCGCTTCCAGGCCATATCTGTAATGTGTAGCAAGCCATCGATTCCACCGAGGTCGACAAATGCACCGTAATCGGTGAGGTTCTTGACGATACCTTTGACGGTGTTTCCTTCCTGCAGATCTTCAAGCAGCGCTTCGCGCTCGGCCGAGTACTCTTGCTCAACTACAGCACGGCGTGACACAACAACGTTATTGCGTTGCTTGTCGAGCTTGATGACCTTGAATTCGAGGCTCTTGCCCTCGAGGTAAGCGGGATCGCGAACCGGGCGAACATCTACCAAAGATCCTGGCAGGAACGCTCGAACGTTGTCGATTTCAACCGTAAAGCCACCTTTTACGCGGCCATTGATAACGCCCTCGACAACTTCGCTTTTCTCGAACGCTTTCTCGAGCTCTGTCCAGGTGCGGGCCCGGATAGCCTTCTCACGCGATAACTTGGTCTCGCCAAAGCCGTCTTCTACGGCGTCCAGCGCGACTTCAATCGTATCGCCAACAACAAGCTCGCCTTCGCGCTTGTCATTCTTAAACTGTTCGATGGGGATAACGGCCTCTGACTTGAGACCTGCACTGACGATTACAACATCGTCGTTAATTGCCACTACAACGCCGGTAATGATCGATCCGGGAGCTATTTTTTGACTGGCAAAACTTTCTTCAAATAATTCAGCAAAACTTTCAGACATGTTAAAAAACCCAAGAGAACACAACGGTTCTCACCCATATAAAACGTCGGACCGCATCCATAGGTCGACGGACTAATAAAAGGATCAGACTCCATGTCCGATCCGTGACAAAAAACTCGTTCTAAGCGGGAAAAATCTAGATACTTGAGACCCAATCGAGAACGGTCTGAGTGACCTCCTCAATCGGCTTGCCTGATGAGTCCAGAATTCTGGCATCCTCTGCAGGCCTTAATGGCGCTACCGATCGCTCGGAATCGCGCCTGTCCCGGTCCACTATGTCCCGTGAAACGGCCGCGAGACTAACATCAATACCCTTGTCCTTCAACTGCTTATGACGCCTTTTGGCTCGCTCTTCAGCCGATGCCGTCAGGAAGACTTTGAGCGCCGCGTCGACGAATACCTGGGTGCCCATGTCGCGGCCATCCGCCACAAGTCCAGGGGGCTCTCGAAATGCCCTTTGTCGTCCCAAAAGAGCCTCGCGTACCGCCGGGATCACTGCAACGCTTGAGGCGCCAATTCCGACCTCTTCCGAGCGCACTGCGGCGGTCACATCCTCGCCTGCGAGCATAATCTGCTCCTCGCCGTCCTCGCCAACCAGAAAAGCCACGTCGAGACTGGCTGCCAAGTCCGTCAATGCCGCCGCATCGTCATATGCGACACCACGATTGCTCGCAACAAGGGCTACCAGACGGTACAGCGATCCGCTGTCGAGCAGGTGCCAGCCCAGTCGGTCGGCGACTTGCCGTGCGATTGTGCCTTTACCTGACCCGCTGGGGCCGTCAATGGCTAGAACCGGCGCTTTCGTGTAGCTGCTCATCGGATCGAAATGCCCAGTTGCGACATGATCGGAACAAATCCGGGAAATGAGGTCTCCACGGCAGCCACGTCATTGACAATGATCTCGTCGGTGGCGATCGAACCGGCTACCGCCAGAGACATTGCGATGCGGTGATCACCATAGCTCTCTACTTCACCACCACTTAACTTGCCGCCATGCACCGTTGCGCCGTCGTCAGTTTCGTCAACCTTGATTCCCAAAGTCCGCAAACCATGCGCCATCGAGGCAATTCGGTCACTTTCCTTGACGCGGAGTTCAGCAATGTCCGAAAACACTGTCTGGCCTGAAGCCGCCGCGGCGGCCACGAATAGAATTGGAAACTCGTCAATAGCCAGCGAAACCAGCGCAGGATCTACAGCACCGCCGTGCAGCTGGGACGAGCGGACAATTATATCGGCTACCGGCTCCTCGCCGTAGAGCCGAGTATTCTGCAGCCTGATATCCGCACCCATTCCCCGCAAAATGTCGATAACGCCTGTGCGTGTCGGATTTACACCCACATTCTGTATTGTCACCTCGGCATTCGTACTCAGGATAGCTGCCAGCATCACAAAGCTGGCCGAAGAAAGGTCCGCAGGAACTTTTATGTCGGTGCCAACAAGAGTCTGATCGCCCCGCATGGAAATTCGCTGCTCGACCTTTTCAATTTCGACACCCATGGTCGCCAGCATTCTTTCCGTGTGGTCGCGGGTAATAGCCGGCTCTTTAACGGTTGTAATGCCATCGGCATACAGTCCTGCTAATAAGACCGACGATTTCACCTGGGCGCTCGCAACCGGCAGCGTGTAGTCAATGCCGCGCAATCTGGTTGCCCCGTGCACTCTCAGCGGCGGACAACCGTCGTTGCTATCGATCATTCCTCCCATCAGGCCAAGCGGGGTAATCACCCTTTGCATCGGTCGGCCAGTGAGCGACGCATCACCAACCAGTACCGTATCGAAGCTTTGACCACTTAATAATCCAGCCATCAGGCGCATCGCGGTGCCGGAGTTACCCAGATCGAGATCGGCAGATGGTTCGATCAACCCACGCATTCCGACACCATTGACGATCACATCCGTAGCTGACTCGCGTCGCACCTCAACGCCCATGGCTGTCATCGCATCAAGTGTTGCCAGACAGTCCTCACCAGCTAGGAAGCCACTTATCGTTGACTGGCCTTCAGCTATGCCTCCAAGCATCAAGGCACGGTGCGATACAGACTTGTCACCTGGGACCGATACCGTCGCACTCGTGACGATCGATGGTTTTACGTGGAAATTCATTGGTGGTGTTCTGCTGCGGTCAGCTCACTGCTTTTGGATAGGCGCCCAGTACGCGAAACAAGGAGCTTTCCTTTTCCAATACCTCTAGCGCATCGGACAAAGGAGGCTCACTGGAATGCCCTTCAACGTCGATAAAAAACACGTAATCCCAGTTCTGACGCCGCGATGGGCGTGACTCGATGAAGCTCATATTGATGTTGTGATCCGCCAGGGGCTGCAACAATGAATGCAAAACGCCTGCGCCGCCTGCCGTATCGCTGGTAGAAACCAGCAGTGTGGTCTTGTCCGCTCCGCTTGCGGCAAGCAACTTCCGCCCAACAACTAGGAAACGCGTCGAGTTGTCACGCCGATCCTGAATACTGTCGACCATGATCTTGAGATCGTAAACATCGGCGGCGACGTCCGGGCCAATTGCCGCCGTTCCGTCTTCGTCACGCGCACGGCGCGCACCTGCCGCATTACTCGACATGCCGATCAACTCAACCTGAGGCAGGTATTCCCGCAACCACCCACGGCACTGCGCCAAGGACTGCTCATGGGCACAGATGCGTTCAATGTTTTCGAGGCCGGTCATTCGCCCCAGCAGGTGCTGCTCTATTCGCAGCTCGATTTCACCGGAAATCTTTAGTGGCGACGTCAAAAACATGTCCAGCGTGTTATTAACCGAGCCTTCAGTCGAGTTTTCAATCGGCACAACACCGAAGTCGGCAGCACCACTTTCAACCTCCTGAAACACCTCATCGATGGTATGAAAAGGCAAGGCTCTGACTGAGTGGCCGAAATGTTTGAAGACAGCTGTTTGTGTGAATGTTCCCTCAGGACCCAGAAACCCAACTTTTAGGGGTTCTTGTTGGGCCAAACATGCAGACATGATTTCCCGGAACAGGCGCAGCATTTCCTCGTCGCGCAGGGGGCCCTCGTTGCGTGCTTTGATACTGCGCAGGATTTCGGCCTCACGTTCCGGGCGGTAATAGTCGACGGCCTGTGCGAGCTCGCCTTTTGCGACACCCACTTTCTGTGCAAATACCGCGCGCTCATTGATCAGCGCCTGTATGCGTTCGTCTATTTCATTGATGCGCTCACGAATCTCTACGAGATCTGGTGAAGCCATCTTATTCTTGTCTTGCGCCATGCCCAGTCTGTCTCTGCCGTTGCTGGCTACTGACCTTCAGGTTACAGGCTTACCCAGATTTCGCAACGTCAGCACGCCATCGATACTGCTGATTTTTGAGCAAATTTCTTCGCTCACCGGACCATTCACATCGACGATGGTGTAAGCCAATTCACCAATCGACTTATTCAAAAGATCTTCGATATTCAAACCGGCATCGGCCAGGCAGGTCGAAATCTGGCCAACCATGTTAGGCACGTTGGCATTGGCGATCGTAATGCGCCACGCATCCAGTCTGGGTAATCGGGATTCCGGAAAATTGACTGAAAAACGTACATTGCCGTTCTCCAGGAAATCTCGAACATTATCCGCAACCATGACCGCGCAGTTTTCTTCGGCCTCGGCCGTTGATGCGCCCAGGTGCGGCAGTGCGACAACGCCGGGGTGAGCAATCAGTTCGGGCGTCGGGAAGTCACATACATAAGTTTGTAATTTACCGTCTTCAAGCGCTGCCAGCGCAGCAGCTGAATCGACAATGCCGCCCCGTGCGAAGTTAATCAGCACGCCTCCGTCCCGCATTTTGGACAAGCGATCGGCGTTAACCAGGCCCTTCGTTTCTTCCATCAGCGGAACATGCAAGGAAACTGCGTCAGAACGCTCAAACAACTGGCCGATTGACTCGGCATGCTCGACACCCGCCGATAACTGCCATGCGCTGCGTACGGTAATCTTCGGATCAAAACCGATGACATTCATTCCCAGTGCAAGAGCCGCGTTGGCAACTTCGACACCGATGGCGCCCAGACCGATGATGCCGATCGTTTTGCCCGGTAATTCGAAGCCGACGAACTGTTTCTTGCCCGCCTCCACGGCCTTATTCAACGCATCGCCCGTTTCCTCAAGGCCCTTAACGTATTCGCGTGCGTCGCAAATGTTTCTCGCCGCAATCAGCAAACCAGCTATCGCCAATTCTTTTACGGCATTTGCATTCGCACCAGGTGTATTGAAAACCGGGACGCCGCGGGCGCTCAAAACATCGATCGGAATGTTATTAGTGCCGGCACCGGCGCGGCCAATAGCGGCAAGCGACGCGGGGAATTCCATATCGTGCAAATTTTGCGAGCGCAATATAATCGCGTCCGGGTCGGCAACGTCAGGACCGACCACGTAGTGACTTTCTGGCAACCTTTGCAAGCCAATCGGCGCAATGTTGTTAATTGTTTGTACTTTAAACATACCTATCCGTTGGTCCTTTCAAACTCTTGCATAAAGCTAATTAAGGCATCCACTGCCTCTTCAGGCACAGCATTGTAAATTGAGGCGCGCATGCCGCCGACTGAGCGATGGCCTTTCAAATTAGCAAGCCCGGCTGCTGCGGATTCGGTCAAAAACTTTTGATCAAGTGCGGCGTCGGCCAGGATAAATGGCACATTCATTCGTGAACGGCAATCGAGCTGCACCGGATTTGAGTAGAAGTCTGATGCATCAATAGCTGCGTACAATTTTTCCGCCTTGCGCTGGTTGATCTCTTCCATCGCGGCCAAACCGCCGCGTTCCTTTAAGTACTGAAAAACCAGGTCTGCGACATACCACGCGAACGTCGGCGGTGTGTTCGTCATTGATCCGGAGTCGGCATACGACTTCCACATCATCAGATGCGGAAGACCGCTTCGATACCGCTCCAAGAGATCGTTGCGGACTATCACGAGCGTGATACCCGCTGGTCCTATGTTCTTCTGCGCGCCTGCATAGATTACGCCGTAGTCTTCTACCGTGATGGGTCGCGACAGGATCGAACTCGACATGTCCGCAACCACTGGAATGTCACTTGCCGGGACTGAATGAAACTCAACGCCGGCGATCGTCTCGTTAGACGTGATATGCAGGTACGATGCATTCTCGCTGCGCTGCCACCCGGACTCTGCCGGAATATGAGTGAAATTATCGGCGGACGCGTCAGCGATGATTCGGGCATCACATTGCCTGCCCGCCTCGTTCGCGGCCTTCTTACCCCAGCTGCCGGTCACTACGTAATCGGCAACGTCGTCGGAGGTCGTAAGGTTTAGTGGCGCCATCGCCATTTGCATGGTCGCGCCGCCCTGAATCCAGAGCACACTATAGTTGTCGGGTATGGCAAGGAGTTCCCGCAGGTTGCTTTCGCAGCGCTCTGCAAGCTCGATAAAAGGCTTGCCGCGATGACTAACCTCCATCACGGACATACCGCTGCCGCCCCAATCCGGTATATCGGAACGAATAATTTCCAGCACTTCGATTGGCAGCGCAGCCGGGCCGGCACTGAAGTTGTGAACGCGGGACATCGTCAGCGTGTTCCTAGTCTTCTTCTTCGATGTACTCGATGCGGGCAAGTCCAACGAGTCGTTGCTCGGACCCAACGCGAATCAGGCGAACACCCTGGGTATTTCTGCCTTGTACCGAAATATCATTGACCGCGGTACGAACCAGTGTGCCGTTCGAACTGATTAGCATGATTTCGTCGTCCGGACCGACCTGTGCGGCGCCGACAGTTCGACCGTTTCGTTCTGACGTTTGAATCGCGATGACGCCCTGTCCACCACGACCCTGTACCGGGAAGTCCTCAATATCGGTCCGCTTGCCGTAGCCATTTTCCGTCGCGGTGAGGATCAATCCCTCGCGCACGATGGTCAATGCGATAACTTCGTGGCCTTCCGGCATCTTAATGCCACGCACACCAGCAGCCCCGCGCCCCATTGGCCTTACGTCACCCTCTGCAAAACGAATGCCCTTGCCCGAGCTTGCCACCAACAATATCTCTGACTTGCCGTCTGTGATCGCGACGTCAACCAACTGGTCATCTCTTAGATCGATCGCAATGATGCCGCTTGAACGCGGTCTGGAGAACTGGGTCAGCGGTGTTTTCTTGACAGTGCCGCCCGATGTCGCCATGAAGACAAAGCTGTCGTCGTCATATTCCTTGATCGGCAACACCGCGTTAATGCGTTCACCGTCATCCAGGGGCAACAGATTAACGATCGGCTTGCCTCTTGAGCCCCGACTCGCCTGCGGAACCTGGTAAACCTTGAGCCAGTACATCTTGCCGTGACTAGAAAAACACAAAATGGTGTCATGAGTGTTGGCGACGAATAGATTGTCTATAAAATCTTCGTCCTTGACCTTGGTCGCTGAGCGACCCCGGCCACCCCGTTTCTGAGCCTCATAAACGTCGATCGGCTGAGCCTTGGCATAGCCACCGTGCGACAGCGTAACCACGACTTCTTCGCTCGGGATTAGGTCCTCGACGCTAAGATCACTGTGATCCTGAACTATTTCTGTACGACGCTCGTCACCGAACGCTTCACGCACTTCGGCCAACTCGTCTCGAATCACCTGCAACAGCTTATCGGGATCCGCCAGGATGCTAGATAGCTCTTTAATTTTCGTAAGTATATCTTTGTATTCACTGATAATTTTATCTTGCTCAAGACCCGTAAGACGATGCAGCCTAAGGTCAAGAATGGCCTGGGCCTGAACCGGCGACAGACGGTAATCCTTGCCATCCGCCATGCCAAAGCCCTCTTGGAGCCCGTCAGGCCGGGTATCGGTATCTCCGGCCGCCTGCAGCATCGCTGTTACCGAACCCGGCGCCCAACCCCTTGCCATCAATGCAGTCTTTGCTTCCGCCGGTGTCGGGGACGCCTTAATGAGCGCTATCACCTCGTCAATATTGGCGAGGGCCACAGCTTGCCCTTCCAGCACGTGGGCGCGGTCGCGGGCCTTGCGCAGGTCGTAAATGGTGCGTCGTGTGACGACTTCCCGCCGATGGCTAAGGAATGCCTCCAGCAGCTGCTTCAGGTTGAGCAGTTTCGGCTGCCCATCATGCAGAGCCACCATATTGATGCCGAAAACATTCTGCATCAGGGTCTGCTTGTATAGATTATTCAAGACGACATCAGAATTTTCACCACGTCTCAGCTCGATGACGATACGCATACCGTCTTTGTCTGACTCGTCACGCAATTCGCTTATGCCTTCGATGCGCTTGTCGCGCACCAATTCAGCGATCTTCTCGATCAGACGCGCCTTGTTGACCTGGAATGGCAGCTCCGTGACGACGATTGCTTCGCGATCCTGCTTGCCAAACGGCTCAATATGGGTCTTCGCCCGGATATAGACACGGCCCCGCCCGGTCTTATAAGCCGAATAAATACCCTGCGCGCCATTGATGATGCCCGCTGTCGGGAAATCCGGCCCCGGCAAGTGCTGCATGAGCCCTACTACGTCAATTTCAGGGTCTTCAATAAGCGCCAGCGTTGCGTCCACCACTTCGCAAAGATTATGCGGCGGGATATTGGTCGCCATACCCACTGCAATGCCAGACGAGCCGTTGACGAGCAAATTTGGCAGCCGAGTCGGCATCACAGACGGCTCGCTTTCCGACCCGTCATAGTTTTCAACGAAATCGACCGTTTCTTTCTCAATGTCGGCCAGCAACTCGTGCGCAATTTTTGACATGCGCACTTCGGTGTATCGCATAGCGGCCGGCGCGTCGCCGTCAACGGAACCGAAGTTACCCTGGCCATCGACCAGCAAGGCTCGCATCGAGAATGGCTGGGCCATACGAACAATTGTGTCGTACACAGCCGAGTCGCCGTGTGGATGATACTTACCGATTACGTCACCAACGACACGTGCAGACTTCTTGTAAGGCTTATTAAAATCGTTACCGAGCTCTTTCATGGCGTACAGGACGCGGCGATGCACCGGTTTCAGCCCATCTCGTGCGTCCGGCAAAGCGCGGCCGACGATAACGCTCATTGCGTAGTCCAGATAGGACTGCTGCATCTCCTCTTCGAGACTTACGGTCAGCAATTCCTGTGCAACTTCAGCCATATTTACTCACAATCTCAGCGCAATCCTGCTCAAAAAAACAGAATTCTTTGCGGTCATTTATCGTTGAATTAGTCGTCGAATGTATCTGAAAAATTCGTCATTTTGCCGGGCTTGATTAAGCCCGCGCGCGGCACTTAACCAAGGCCCAAATTCTATCACATTGCGGCCCGAATCCGCAGTGTTTCCGGGCGATTTAATGAGCCTCTGAATGCCAGTGTTAGCAGGCGCTGTGGCCTGTATACTGCGCTCTCTCAACAGGCCGATTCTGACGCAAAACGGACAAGCAGCGCCATGGGCGAAAATAACCAAAATGTAGATATTGCCGAGGTAGCCAAATTCGATGCACTGGCAACCCGATGGTGGGACGCAGACGGGGAATTCCGGCCTCTGCACGAGATTAACCCGCTGCGCCTTGACTGGATCAGGCAGTACGCAGACTTAAGCGGCAAAAAAGTACTGGATATTGGCTGCGGTGGCGGCATTCTCGCCGAATCAATGTCTCAGGCCGGCGCCAACGTCACAGGTATCGACATGGCAGAAGGGCCGCTCTCTGTTGCGAGGTTGCATCAGATTGAATCCGGCGTCAGCGTCGACTACCAGCAGGCAACGGCAGAGTCCTTCGCAGCCGACCATGAAGCAGAATTTGACGTCGTTACATGCCTCGAAATGCTCGAGCACGTGCCGAGTCCGCGTCAAATTGTTGCATCAGTCTCAGCTTTGCTGCGACCCGGTGGCCACGCATTCTTTTCGACGATCAACCGCAATCCAAAATCATTCATGCTGGCCATTGTTGGCGCCGAATATGTACTGAAGTTGCTCCCGGCCGGAACACATGACTATCAAAAGTTCATACGTCCTTCAGAGTTGGGCGAGTGGGCCCGAGCAGCAGACCTGCAACTGGAGAACAGCATCGGCATGCATTACAACCCGATAACCCGCGAGTACTCGCTTGGCCCAGGCCTCGACGTGAACTACCTGATGCACTATCACAAACCGGAATCTGACTAAGCGTATGTCGCCACTCTTCCACGGTAGTGCGCGCGCAGTATTTTTCGATTTGGACGGCACCCTTGTCGATACAGCCCCTGACATGGTCGCCGCCCTGCACGACATGCAAAGGGCTAATGGCGTCGCACCGGTGGCCTATCCGTTAGGCCGATCTCAAGTCTCTAATGGCGCAATGGGGCTGCTAACCCTGGCATTTCCGGACGAGGAAATACTGCCGGACGGCCCATTGATGTGTGAGTTCATAGCTCGCTACAAAGAGCGGGTCTGTGTAGATTCCAGCGTCTTTGATGGCCTCGATGCAATGCTCGCTAGCCTGGAGTCTGCAAACGTACCGTGGGGGGTGGTCACCAACAAACCGGGTCATCTGGCACTGCCCATCATGGATGAGCTGCAATTATCGAAGCGCAGCGCCGCCCTAGTCAGCGGGGATACATTACCGACTCGTAAGCCAGATCCAGCCACGCTGCTGCATGCCTGCAGGGAGGCCCAGGTGTCACCGAGCGACAGCATCTACGTAGGTGACGCTGCACGCGATATTGAAGCGGGCATCAACGCCGGCATGGCGACAATTGCAGTTGGCTATGGATACATCGTCAAAGAAGACGATCCTCGTGGCTGGGGCGCCGACGAATATGCGGCCGACACACAAGAACTTGTCAAAATCATCCGCAAAGCGGTTAATCTGGAAGCCTGATGAACGCTTTGGACCTCAACTCATCACTAGTCCAGATTGGCGGACCTGCGCTGCTTCTCGGCCTGCTACTTGGCGGACTAATCGCATGGCTCGTAGCAAGTCGGCGCCACGCAAGACTTGAGGCTCAGCTGGCCAATGAAGAAGCCCTGCAACGCGAGCGCGAAGTGGCTTTTGAAGCGGCCCGCGCTCAATTGACCGGCGCATTCTCCGAACTTGCCAATAAATCTCTGCAATCAAACAGCGAGAATTTTCTGCGCCTGGCCGAGCAAAACCTTGGCGCCCGACAGGACAAGGCAAAACGCGACCTCGGTGATCGCGAAAAAGCAATCGAGGGCCTGGTAAAGCCGATTCAGGAGGCCCTGCAAGCCTCCCAAAAGCAGATATCAGAACTCGAAAAGTCTCGCAGCGAAGCTTACGGCGGCATCAAGTCGCAGCTCGAGACTATGCAGTTGAGTCAGCAGTCGCTGGCCACAGAAACTAAGAACCTGGTCAATGCACTCAGACGTCCGGAAGTTCGAGGGCGCTGGGGCGAGATTACGCTGCGGCGGCTGGTGGAACTGGCCGGTATGGTGGAGCACTGCGACTTTCAGGAGCAGGTACACAGCACCACTGAAGACCAGATCATTCGCCCCGACATGATCGTGCACATGCCAAACAAGCGCGACCTGGTCGTTGATGTAAAAACGCCGTTGGACGCCTACCTGGAGGCAGCAGAAGCAAAAGACGATACGCAGCGGCAACTCGGCCTGCAGCGACACGCTCGCAACGTTCGCAATCACATCAAAACACTTTCCAGCAAAGCCTACTGGGCACAATTTTCAAATAGCCCTGAATTCGTAATCCTGTTCATTCCCGGCGATCAATTCCTGAGTGCGGCGCTCAATGAAGATCCGGACCTGATCGAGTCTGCCCTCGCCCAGCAAATCATCCTCGCCACACCCACGAGCTTTGTTGCACTCCTTAAAGCGGTTGCTTACGGATGGCGGCAACTGGCGTTGGCTGACAATGCCCAGGAAATTCGCGTTCTGGCCGAGGACCTGTATGGTCGCCTCGCAACATTCGTCGCGCATATGAACAAGGTTGGTCGCCAGCTGGGAAGCAGTGTCGAAAGCTATAACCGCGCAGTTGGCTCATTAGAGCGCAAAGTCTTACCCGGTGCGCGGAAGTTTGTAGAGCTTGGTATCCATACGAAGAAGAAACTCGAAAAGACTGAAACGCTGGATCCGGTGCCACGAACAATGATCGAAACATCAAACGACGAAGACGAGAACCAGGAAAAGCATTGAACGACGACCACATGACTTACGAGGCCGCGCCCGACTTGTTGCGCGACCGGATCATCCTCATCACGGGTGCCAGTGACGGTATCGGGCGCGCTCTCGCCTTAAGCGCTGCCGCGCTGGGCGGGCAAGTGATCCTGCACGGGCGCAACGTACAGAAACTTGAAAAGGTCTACGACGAGGTCGAAGCGATTGAAAATGCCCCACGGCCGTCGATCGCGGTACTGGACCTGGCCAGCGCCAATAGCGCAGCTTATGAGTCTCTGGCCAGTAATCTTGCCGAGGAATTCGGCAGGCTTGACGGGCTGGTTCACAACGCCAGCATCATCGGCGATCGATTTGCGATCGAACAGTACGACGCTGTGCAGTGGCAAAAGGTCTTGCACGTCAACCTGACAGCCGCATTCGCGCTTACACAGGTGATGCTGCCGATGATCAAACAGGCTGAAGACCCCTCGATCATCTTTACCAGCAGTGGTGTAGGCCGCATTGGGCTCGCCTTCTGGGGCGCTTATTCTGTATCGAAGTTTGCAACCGAAGGCCTATCCCAGGTACTGGCCGATGAGCATCGTGAGACTAAACTGCGGGTTAACTGCATCAATCCTGGCCCTACTCGCACCAGTTTACGCCTTGAGGCATTCCCGGCCGAAGACCGGAGCAAGATCAAAGGACCTGAGGAAGTACTGGCCCCGTATCTCTACCTACTGGGGCCCGATAGCAAAGGTATCACCGGCGAAAGCCTGGATGCACAATGAGACTATACTTTACGTTTACGACGTAAATTATTCTTTTTATTAACTTTATAATTCTTCTTTTTGCCTGAATCTGTGGATTCAGACTGCAGGCCACCAGCCTTGTACAACAATTTCACCTCAGCGCTCGTCAGGCTCGCGAATCGGCCAATTCGAAGTCGCCTCGGTAGCTCCAACGGACCGTAGCCGGTACGTATCAGCCGACTGACAGTAAAGTCCTGCGACTCCCACAGCCGGCGTACTTCACGATTTCGTCCTTCACTTAGTGTTACGTTGAACCATTGATTTCGGCCTTCCCCTCGTCCCTGCTCAATTGAATCGAATTTCGCGGCTCCATCATCAAGCTCCACGCCAGCAAGCAAGGCAGCAATATGCTCGGCGCTGGGCTTGCCGTGCACTCGCACCGCATAGCGGCGAACGATCTCCGATGAGGGATGCATTAACGCGTTGGCCAACGCACCATCGGTGGTAAAGATAAGCAACCCTGTGGTGGTCATATCCAGCCGCCCAACGGCCACCCAACGAGCGCCCTTAAGCTTAGGCAGGCTATCGAATACGCGTTTGCGGCCCTCGGGATCGGATCGCGTAGTGACCTCATCAGGCGGTTTGTTGTAGATCAGGTGCTGGTGAGCAGTCTTTCCTCGATAGATTCCGAGTGGCCGCCCGTCAAGCGTAATTCGCTCCCCACCCTCGAGCGACGAGCCCAACTCCGGAACCTCGCCATCGACTTCAAGCCGGCCTTCCCTGATCCATTGTTCGATGGCTCGCCGTGATCCGTGACCGGCGGCAGCCAGTACTTTTTGGATGCGATCAGCCACCGCTGGCGGTGACGCTTTGGTCCTCGACAGGCTCCGCTTCTTCTGCGAGCTCATCCGCAGGGTCATCCACCGCGACCAGATCTGGAATACGCTGATTGACGGCATCGATCTCGGAGTCGCTAAGGAATCCCGACTCGTCCTCAGCCTCCTCTTCGTCGTCTTCCGCATAGAGAACAGGAATCTCGGGCACTGCTGGCAATTCCTCGGAAGTATCTTCTTCCACCTCAGGGAGATTGAGCTGAACCCGAAGACTCTCCCAATCAGCAAGATCTGCGAGCGGTGGCAGGTCATCGAGACGTTTCAGGCCGAAATAATCCAGAAAAATTTTGGTTGTACCAAACATCTCCGGACGTCCAGGGACATCGCGATGACCAACTACGCGAACCCATTCCCGCTCAATCAGCGTTCGGATGATATTTGAGCTGACAGATACGCCGCGAACTTCCTCAATTTCGCCGCGTGTAATTGGCTGCCGATAAGCAACTAATGCCAGCGTTTCGAACAAAGCGCGCGAATATCGCGGCGGCCGTTCTTCCCAAAGCTTCTGTAAACGATCAGCCATGGAACTTTTGATTTGCAATCGAAACCCGGAGGCAACTTCACCAATCACGATGCCGCGAGGCTCGTAGTCATCACTTAACGACTCGATTGCCGCGCGGATCTCAGCCTTATCCGGTGTCATACGGCCGTCAAAGAGGCCCTGCAGTTTTTCGACACTGAGTGGTCGACCCGCCGCCAACAATGCGGCTTCGATAAAGTACTTAATTTCTACTGCGTCCATTAAAACAAATCTCTAGTAATTCAAAGGTAGGTCATCAGGTTCGTCACCAACCAACCGTACGGACGATGCGGCGCGAACGTGAATCGCCGAAAATTCCTCACCTTGCACAACCTCAATGGTCGTTTCTTTGAGTAACTCTAATATTGCGAGAAACGTAACCGTTACACCGTGCCTGCCTTCCGCTGGATCAAACAGGTCCGCAAAAGGCGCAAAGGTGTTGGCCGTAACTTTTGAAAGAATGTCAGACATGCGTTGCCGTACAGACAGCAACTCCCGCTGCAAATGCAGGTTGGAATACATCTCCGCGCGCTTCAGCACATCATGAAACGCAACCAGCAATTCCTCGAGCGAGACATCTGGTAATTTGGTTACTACCTTGCGCTCGGGCGCGTCAGCTGATGCGACGAAGGTATCTCGTTCGAGGCGCGGCAAGTCACTGATGTCCTGAGCAGCTTGTTTGTAACGCTCATATTCCTGCAATCGACGAACAAGTTCCGCGCGCGGATCCTCTTCATCCTCTTCTACAACTTCAGGTCGTGGTAGCAGCAAACGTGACTTGATTTCAGCCAACATGGCGGCCATCACCAGGTATTCGCCTGCAAGCTCAAGCTGCAGCTCACTCATTACTTCAATGTACTGGACGTATTGCGTCGTAATTTCGGCAATCGGGATATCCAGAATGTCGATATTTTGCCGGCGAATCAGGTAAAGCAACAGGTCCAGCGGGCCCTCGAATGCTTCCAGAAAAACCTGCAATGCGTGTGGCGGTATATACAGGTCCTGAGGCAGTGTCGTAACCGGCTCGCCGGATACCACCGCAAACGGCATTTCCGACTGCGCCGGAGATTGCAACTCATCTTGAGCAGGCTTGGGGGCGTCTTCTGGTCTTAATACTTTGAGATCGGGCTTCATCGGGCTTCCAAAGCGATTGAGCCGCATTCTAGCGCAATTCTATGCCTGTGCCCCACTTGTATGAGGCAAGACAGTGAATACTCAAACAAAGGCGCTCACGTCGCCGCGCCCTTTTCGAAGCACCTCTGCATAGCCGGCCGTCATATCTATGACACTGGTCGGCTCCAGACCCACTGAACCCGACTCAATAACAGCCTCTATCTGATGACCGATCCGCTCTTCAATTTCCGTCGAATCAGTCATCGGGTGCTCGTCGCCCGGCAGCAGCAATGTCGAGCTCATGATCGGCTCGCCAAGTTCAGACAAGATGGCGTTCACGACAGGATGATCGGGCACACGCAGACCAATCGTACGCCTGCGCGGATTCTGCAACCGCTTGGGAACCTCACGAGTTGCCGGCAATATGAAGGTATACGGCCCAGGTGTCAGCGACTTGATCAGCCGATACGCCCAGTTATCGACTCGCGCGTATAGACTGATTTCTGACAGATCGCGGCACACCAGCGTAAAGTTGTGCTTCTTGTCCGTACGTCGGATGCGATGAATCCGATCAATCGCCTTGCTGTCACCAATATGGCAGCCGAACGCATAGCTCGAGTCAGTCGGGTACGCCACCAGTCCGCCGTTACGAATAATATCGACCACAGTCGCGATACGCCGCGGCTGTGGGTCGGTTGGATGCATTTCGATCAGTTTCGCCACGCGCGGATTGTAGGCTAGTTACGTGGTCAAAATGCAGGAAATTACGCTATGATCGCGCACCTCTTTTCAAGAATATTCGTGTTATGCAACTTCTGATCGATTTTTTGCCGATCGTCCTTTTCTTTGCGGCCTACTTTGTTAGCGATGATTTTTATACGGCGTTACTGGTCATCATGGTGGCGGCGCCCATCGCATTTGCACTGCAATGGTTAATGACGAAAACGTTCAACAAGATGACCGCTGTATCGACCTTGCTGGTAATCGTGCTGGGTGGTGGCGCCCTGTTGCTGGACAACAAGATGATATTCCTATGGAAGCCAACGGTGTTTTATTGGCTAGCCGCGGTCGTGTTTCTGGTCAGCCAGTTTGTCGGTGCCAAACCCGTCATACGCCGATTGATGGATGCCGCTAACTCCGGATCGGACGATCCGATTCAGATGGAAAACGACCAGTGGAATACCCTGAACCTGGCATGGGTCATATTTTTCGCTGTTGCCGGCGCACTAAACATCTATGTCGCTTACGCTTACTCAGAACCAACCTGGGTCAAATTCAAACTTTTCGGACTTATCGGACTGACTATAGTTTTTATCATCGGACAGTCCTTCTGGCTCGCCAAGCACATAACTAATACGGAAGACGAATGAGCGACAGAGTCAAAATGATAGAGAATCGACTTGTTGACGCGTTCTCGCCATCCAAGATCCTTGTGAAAGACCAGAGTCATCTTCATGCCGGACACGCCGGGGCTCAGGACGGCAAGGGCCACTTTGACGTAATGCTGGTATCCAGCAAATTTGATGGTCAGAGTCGCATCAATCGGCACCGAATGGTTTATGATGCACTCAATTCATTGATGCAGAGCGATGTACACGCACTGCGAATCAACGCAATTTCCCCGGCGGATCAACAAACCTGATTCGCACAACCCTTTTCTAAAACGAGGACTCCTAAATGGACAACCGCAATCGTTCCAGATCATTTGGAACCATCCTGGCACCGGTCGCCGCGATCGTCGCTGCTTTCACTGTCAACATAGCGTCGGCGGAATCCGTAGCCACCATCAACGGTGTCGAAATCGAACAGACGACGTTTAACCAATACCTGGAAAGCCGTGCTCAGAAACCTGCAGCCGAAGCGACTCAGGAAGAGCGTGACGCAGTCATGCAGGAACTGACAGACATTTACTTGCTGACCACGTTGCCGCGAGCCGAAGAGCTGGCGAATGAAGAAGTCACCAAAGCCCAGCTCGAGCTGCAGTATCGAGCCGTACTTGCCCAAGCGGTAGTTAGTGACTGGTTACGCAATAACCCGGCGACAGATACCGAAATCCAACAAGCGTACGTCGAGCAAACGCTGATAGCACCAGACCTGCAATTCAAGGCACGGCATATTCTGGTCGAAACCCAGAGTGCTGCGCAGGACCTAATCACTCAACTAGATGGTGGAGCGAGCTTCGAAGAGCTTGCCCAAGAACACTCCACTGGGCCTTCCGGTCCGGCTGGTGGGGACCTGGGATGGTTTGCACCCAATCAAATGGTGGCACCATTCTCTGATGCTGTAGCTGGCTTAGAGAACGGCGCATACACTAAAGAGCCCGTCCAAACCGATTTCGGCTGGCACGTGATTTTGCGTGAAGATTCACGGAATAACGAGCCTCCTCCACTCGACAGTGTTCGGGACACGCTCAAGCAAAATGTGGAGCAGCAGAAGTTCCAGACCTTCCTCGAAGAACTGCGAACTACCAAGGGCGAGTAGAACCGGACTTAACTTAATCTCTATTATTTCTTGAGGGGCGCCATTTAGCGCCCCTTTTTTTATTTGCGGGTGCGGATTTGTGATCACAATCACACCGGGTTCACCGGAACAAACTTAAGATGTCTCTCGAAGTCATCCCTAATCGCTCGGGGGCGGCTTCTCCAACCCTCGCATCTCCTCTTAGGTTGATACGAGAACTAAGTCGGCAAGGACGCCGACTTTTTTATGCCTGAATATAAAAGGGCCGCATTTGCGGCCCTTTTTTTGTTTCCAGCGAAGACAGACATCCCTGTCGTCGTAGTCTCAATTAGCGTTATTGAGACACCTAGTCTCGCAGAAATAGCTCCGTCATATCTTGAACCTGACTGCTTATCATCTTCCCACCGAGCGCCGGTTGGGTTCCGATAGCCGTGACTGCGGCTCCTATTCCTTCAAAATCCGATCGGCCAATCGATGACGTGTAGTCGACTTTAAGGCTACCAATCGTCGCCAGGCCCAAACTCGAATCAATTGAGCTCGGTATGCCTGTTACAAACACTTGTGTCGCACCAGGAACGTATCTGTCACCTGATCGGAAAACATTGCTCGCAGAAATTGTTCCGGCCCCACTAATCTGGCCGTATACGTGAACAAAATCTCCAATGCTTAATGCCATTAACACCGATTCGGATGCAGAAATATCCTGACCCATCGAGCTGAAATATCCTTCGGCGGCATTCACTGAACTGACAGGACCGCCAAGCATGAGAGCGCTGCCGTCGATTCCAAGACCGGCACTGCCATCAATACCGAGACCAGCACTGCCGTCAATACCGAGACCAGCACTGCCGTCAATACCGAGACCGGCACTGCCATCAATCCCAAGACCAGCACTACCGTCAATACCGAGACCGGCACTGCCATCAATGCCGAGTGCCGCACTGCCATCAATCCCAAGACCGGCACTGCCATCAATACCGAGACCGGCACTGCCATCAATCCCAAGACCAGCACTGCCGTCAATACCGAGACCGGCACTGCCGTCAATACCGAGACCGGCACTGCCGTCAATACCGAGTACCGCACTCCCGTCAATGCCGAGACCGGCACTTCCGTCGATTCCGAGACCGGCACTGCCATCAATTCCGAGTGCCGCGCTGCCGTCAATACCGAGAACTGCGCTTCCGTCAATACCGAGAACTGCGCTTCCGTCAATCCCAAGAACTGCACTACCGTCTATACCGAGCATCGCACTTCCGTCGATGCCAAGACCTGCGCTGCCGTCAATCCCATTTGCAGCGCTGCCATCAATGCCAGAAACATTACTGCCATCAGTAGCAGCAACAGCAATTGACGACGCGATAGTTGTAGTAAGCGACGCTCCCAGAATGACAAACATCCTGGCGCTACTAACAATTCGCATTTTATTCGCTCCTAAAAATACCTTCTATACCCGCGTGCTCCGTCTCTAAGAAATGCCGAGCGTCCTTGCCCGCGCACTTATTGTCAGTTAACGATCGATTCATTCTTCCGACTCGCCTGACAGCTCCAACCCTCGCTCAACTAATACGTCCCTAAGACCGCTAGGTTCATCCTCATCTACAACGTAATGAACCATCAGCAGCCCAGTCTGTTTCTTATTCGGATGGTCTTTGTCAACTTTTTCCTTTCCAACAAACCAATTATCAATATCTTCAAGAAACGCTTGTCCTTTTGCCTTAATCAGCTGATCGAATTCCACAACTGAATCAGGAGCAAGGCCAATCTCTGCGTAAACTCGTCGATCAAAATACCCGTCGTCCACATCTTTCTTTTCTATATTTGTAGCGACCGTTGAAAAAAAATATCTACCAATTTTCCCAAGTCTTTCTAGTAACTCCGGCGACAATGCGTCAGGAACAAACTCTCTTCTGACCGCCTTGTAAGTTGCATTTTCAAGTTCAACTACAGCACCTATCCTTACTAGCTCCATCAACATTTGTTTCGGAGCCATGTCCCCGCTATATGTCCTTACCAGGGATGTAAAAGTAGGAATTTCTTCAATCCCTGATTCGTAAGGGAGCTCCAATGGAACCCCGTATGGACCGATATACCTTGGGTCGCTATGCCAGCCGGACAGTACTCTTCCCGGCCTCGAATAGTTCTTATCGATTGGCGCAGCCTTCATGGCTCGATCGATTACGTTTTTTACTTCTTTTCTAGTTAGCCCCGTTAGAATCGCTATTCGTGATTGGTTAAGTTTGGTTTCCTTGTCAAATTCACTTATCGCCACATCTACATAAACGTCTTTGGCGGCTTCTGAAAAATCCCCATGCGTAACGCCTTGGCTGACCAGAAGCCTAATTACAGGCTTCAACATCACCCTCATGGCGAGTCCCAAATGCTCTTTGACGTTTTTACCCATCGTGGGAATCGCTCCGACTTAATATGTAAAGTAAACGCAGGTTATGTAATGATGCAAGTGTTTATAGTATCTCCTTGTTTCAATTGAACAACTAAAACGTTTGTGAGACACGAAGCTTGGGTGGTTTAGGCGATACGCCTAATAACTAGCCCGGCTGAGTCCGAGCTAAGCGACTGAAATTAAAACAATTTCCTTATGCGGTTAATCTATCCCAAATATCGCAGTACCGCCGCCATTGAGAATTGACAGCCACAGACTCCAATACGAGACTGAATCCAATCTAAGATGCTGTCGAATTAGCGACCGATTTGCGCAAAAAACAAGGCAGGTTGAAGGCATGAAAAAGTGCCAGGCGCACGAAATAAGTGCCTAGTTGGTCTGCTGGAAAAAGTTTCGACTAAAGACTAATCGAAGAAATTTGAATCAGACTTATCCTCTTCGAAGTAAAATATGCCTACTCCAAAAGTCCGACCTTCAGACGGATTACCGTCTGGATCTGCGTCATACATAGCCTCATAACCAGCTTGCATGTCATCAATCGATTTTGCGAACTCCTCTATCCGATCGTTCGAAATTCGCATGTAGCGACCGCGATCACTGCTCTTGATGTATTTGCTGTGAGCTACGAGATTCGACCACCAATCTTTTTGATCCGATAATTGAACGTTATGAGCTAAATTCAACGCTGCCGGATAGAGAATATTTGTAAGGCCACCCAAAAACTTCTCGTGTAATTCAACATTGTAGGCGATTCGCTTAGTCGGCCTTAACCGTTTGTCATCCAAAATTTCAATCGCATCAATTCGCTCTAGCTCCGTTCGCATAGCACCAGGCGGCACATCCCCACCATATTTTCTGACTAAAGATGCGAAAGACCCGCTCTCTCCACTTGGCTCCAAGGCCTTGGGCTCCCCGTTTTCCGACAGAAACTCGGTGTCCGTATGCCATCGGTGTAATAGTTGAGAAATCGGCGTTTCTTTACTTGCTAAGTCACTATCGACATCTTCATCCATTTCGCGAATTCTACGAACCTCTTTTCGAGTTAACCCGGTCATCACCGCGACACGAGATATATTCGTCGGCCTGCCTCGGAGTCCATAGTCCTTAGTCGCCACATCTACAAAGGCGTGCTTCGCGATCTCAGCGAACTCTCGATATCCGACACCGCCCTTCAAGAGGAATCTTGCAAGCGGCCTGAGGACCAAATAGATTGCTGACCGAATTTTCTTTTGGGTCTTATTCTGCATGGGCGCAAAATATATTCAGACTTGGCCGTTTATGCGACCAAAATTCCGGACTTGGGAAAAATAGACCAAGTTGTGTCACTTAAATTGACTCGTAACAACTCGCGAATATCTACAAATTGCCGCTTTTTGGAGGTCGAAATCGCCTGCTGATTCGCCAGCTATTCTAGAAGCAGGCGCTCGAATTCGGTCTCGTCCAAGGTGTCTACGCCAAGGTTTTGCGCTTTCGTCAATTTGGAACCGGCCTTGGCACCAAATACGAGAAAGTCCGTTTTCTTTGACACGCTGCCCGTTACCTTGCCACCCAGCGCCTGAATCTTTTGTTTTGCGTCGTCCCTGGTCATAGCTTCCAATGTGCCAGTTAGAACGAATGTCTTGCCGGACAAAGGCCCTTCTGCCGGCGAGGACTGGGGTTCAGTTTCTGTCCACGAAACACCGAAATCCTGGAGTTTTTCGATTACATCCAGATTGTGAGGTTCGTCCATAAATGTCCGAATGCGTGATGCAACAACAGGCCCGACATCATCGACTTCTAAAAGCTGCTCTTCAGTGGCTTCGATGATCCCTTTTAATTTTCCGAAGTAGGACGCCAAACTTGTTGCTGTTGCCTCTCCCACTTCCCGAATGCCTAATGCGAAAAGAAATCGCGGCAATGTCGTCTTCTTGCTTTGCTCAATCGCCTCGACCAGGTTCGCCGCCGACTTTTCACCCATGCGCTCCATCTGAGCAAGTTCGTCGCTTTCCAGGGAATAGATATCTGCGGGATTCTGTATTCGGTCCATGGAAACGAGAATCTCAATCATCCGTCCGCCAAGTCCATCAACATCCATCGCTTTGCGCGACACAAAATGCTTAAGCGCTTCTGCTCGTTGCGCTGCACAAAAGAGCCCGCCAGTACATCGTGCGACCGCTTCGCCTTCCTCACGAGTCACCGCTGACCGACAGACCGGGCATTTCTTTGGCAAGCCCGTTCGTTTCGTTTTTGCCGGTCGACGGTCAAGTATCACGCTGACAACCTCAGGAATTACATCTCCCGCCCTGCGCACAATTACCGTGTCGCCGACTCGCACGTCTTTTCGGTTTAGCTCATCTATGTTGTGTAGCGTCGCGTTGCTGACCGTCACGCCACCCACGAAAACGGGCTCGAGACGAGCAACCGGCGTCAGCGCCCCCGTACGGCCGACTTGAAATTCAATATCTAATACTTTTGTCAGCTCTTCTTGAGCTGGAAATTTATGAGCAATGGCCCAGCGTGGTGCGCGCGAAACAAACCCCAACTCACGCTGCAAAGACAAGTCGTCAACTTTGTAAACAACACCATCAATCTCGTACGGTAGTTCGGTGCGTCTGGCTCCAATGTCCTCGTAATAATCGAGACACCCCGCAACGCCGTCCACAGTACGGCGCTCTGGGCAGGTTTTTAGCCCCCACTCATGAAGCTGGTCGAGTACTTCACTGTGGTTTGACGGCAGATTCATGCCCTGCGCTTCGGCCACAATGTAAATATACATATCCAACGGGCGCGCTGCGGTCAGCTTGGGATCCAATTGACGCAAGCTACCGGCCGCTGCATTACGCGGGTTTACAAAAGTCTTTTCGTCAGCCTCCCGAGCCGCCTTGTTGTATGCCTCAAAGCCGGCTTTCGGCATAAACACCTCGCCACGCACCTCCAGCAACGATGGATATTCCCGGCCCATCAGACGCAACGGCACCGACTCAATGGTTCTGACATTGTGCGTAATGTCCTCGCCCGTAGTTCCGTCGCCGCGTGTTGCACCGCGAACCAGTACACCGTCCTGATACAGCAGGCTGACTGCTGCGCCATCAAGTTTGGGTTCCGCTGAGTATCGCAGCGAGTCTGTGTCTTCTATTTCAAGCCGACCCAATGCCCGCCGATGAAAATCCTGTAACTCCTCCGCTGAAAATGCATTGTCCAAAGACAACATGGGAATGCGATGCTCAACGGTCCCGAACGCAGAAACGGGAGCATCGCCAACTCGCTGGGTTGGTGAGTCGGGCGTAATAAGCTCAGGATGATCTTTCTCAAGCGCCTGTAACTGGCGCATCATGCGATCGTACTCGGCATCCGGAATCTGCGGATCGTCGAGGACATGGTAGCGATGATTGTGATGTCGAATCTGCTCGCGCAGCTCGTCAATTTGCGTGCTCGACGTCATCGCTCAGCGTAGATTCAGCTGACCAGACTGCTGTGTTGAAACTGAATAACCTCTTCGCGCATATAGCGTTCGCGTTGAATACTCAATGTGCTTCCAGATTCGTCCAGCAATTCTGCATCCATGGTCTGCGTCAAGGCGCGTGCCGCCTGAATCATCAGGTCGAATGCCTCTGCGCCATCGAGCGGTCCGGGCACCACCATAAAAAAGCTCACTCCCGGGATCTGTTGTTCCTTGATGTTCTTGAGGTCGAAACTGCCGGGCTCAACCAGGCTGGCCGCACTGAAAACGGTTCGAGATTCGTCATTACCGTCATACCGATGATAGATCCCAAACTTACCGGAGCGCATACCAATACCGCGCAGACCGAGGATCAACTCGTCGCCAGGAAATGCACCTTTGTTCTTGGCCACCACTCGGAGCGTTACGATCTTTTGCGGGATCGGCGCGCGGTCATTCGGGACCGCCGCGACACTTTCTGATTCTGCGGGTTCGGCCGATTTCTCAGGCGCATCTTCAGCAGCCGTATCTGCAAGCATCGGGCTACCGATGCTTGGCTCTTCTCGCTCCGGGGCATTGTCGTTCAACGTCGGAGTAATGCGAGGGGATTCAACAGATTCGTCTGGTGGGTTTTGCCGTTCTCTACGCGTGTAGAAATAGACGCCAGCTACAACCAGCGCACCGAAAATCAACAACAACCAACGTAGCCCGTCCACTTCAAGTCCTAGCTTGCGGCCATCTTCACCGCTTCGTCGAGGTCCACAGAAACAAGCCTGGATACACCTGGCTCTTGCATCGTTACGCCCGTAAGCTGTCGCGCCAATTCCATGGTGACCTTGTTGTGCGTAATGAAGACGAACTGGACCTTGTCCGACATCGTCCGCACGATTTCGCAGAAACGACCAACGTTCGCGTCGTCGAGTGGTGCATCAACCTCGTCAAGCAAACAGAACGGTGCTGGATTCAGTTCAAAGATAGAAAAGACCAGTGCAACCGCGGTCAATGCTTTCTCACCGCCTGACAGGAGGTGAATTGTACTGTTGCGCTTGCCGGGTGGTCGCGCCATAACCGTGACACCTGCAGACAGTAGGTCCTCACCGGTCAATTCAAGATAGGCATGGCCGCCACCGAATAACTTGGGAAACAGGTTCTTGAAACCTTCATTAACGTTGGTAAAGGTCTCGCGAAAGCGCGCTTTCGTCTCTCGGTCAATCTTTCGAATGGCGCCTTCAAGCGTTGCCAATGCACTGTTCAAGTCTTCCAGCTGAGCATCCAGGTATTCTTTGCGCTCGGACTGCTCCTTGAATTCGTCAATCGCCGCAAGATTGATGGGTCCCAGGCGGTCAATTCGCTTCCGAACTTTTTCAAGCTTCTCTTCCCAACCCTCCAGCGACGCGGCTTCATCCATCTCTTCAATCAGCGCATCAAACTCGAAACCAGTCTGGGCGAGCTGATCCGCGATGCCTTCTCTACGAACCCGTAATTCGCGAGTACTCATTTCGGCTTCATTGACCCGTTGCCGTTCATCTTCCACCGCCTGATCAATTTGCATCCGTGCCTGATCGAGATCGCGAAGTTCTGCTTCGACGTCTTCGACCAGTTTTCGTGCTGCCGCCAACTCCTGTTCAACCTCCACGCGAGATCCGAGTTGTTGTTCCAGAAGCACCTTGTTGTCCTTCATGGGTGCCTGACTCTGTCCCAACTGCTCCTCAATCTCTTCTTCTCTGGCCTGGAATTGCTCGAGCTGCGATTTCATTCGCGCCAGATTCTGTGCGGCCGAATCTTTGCTGGTGCGACGGCTCTCAAATTGAATCGTAATGTTCTGCACGGTCTGGCGGTCGGCCTCAGATTGCTGACGAACACGCTGCAGTTCGTCGCGAAGCTCTTCGCGACGAGACTCAAGACTATCGCGCTGCGCGCTGAGCTCTTCGATAATTTCCTCTGCTTGATCAATGCGACGAGCTGATTCACGCAACTGTTCTTCTGCTGAAATCTGATCGTTGCTCAACTCGCCCGATTCTTCAGCGATCGCAATCTGTCGTGCATCTGCCTGGTCAAGACGGTACTTGGCGGCATCCAGCGCAGCTTTGGACTCGGAGTACTCGGCGAGCAAGGACGACGCGTCCTGCTGCATTGTTTCGCGGCGTTCCTCTAACTGATTCTGACGAACGCGACCGTCTTGCAATAGTTTTCGAGAGCTGTCGAATCGCGCCTGCATTTCCCGGATGTCACTCTTGAGGCGACGCATCTCATGTTCACGGGCCAATATACCGGCCTTGGCGTCCTTATCCTTGGAGACGCGCAACCAGTCACGGCCCATCCAAACGCCTTCCGCCGTAATGACTGACTGACTACCTTTCAAAGATTCTCGTGCTGCGAGCCCTGCCGCCAGCGAATCGGCAACGATAACATTCGCAAGAATGCCTTCTAGCGCTGCGGGCGCAGAGGCAACCTTATTTGCTAGCGAATCAGTGGAAATCGCGAGGCCGGCTTGTCCCGGCGCATCATTTAGAAAAGTAACCTCACCCGTCTTGAACTTCGCGATGCTCTCGGTCAGTGAGCCAATATCGCTAACGCAAACAGCTTGCAGGTAGTCGCCTAGTACCGTTTCGACGGCCCGCTCCCAGCCATCCGCAACGTCAATTGACTGGGCAACGCGTTTGTTATTCTCCAAGCCCTCGCCCGCCAGCCACGATTGGACGTCACCGTCACTCTCACCCATGGCTGCTTTCTGCAGCGCCTCAACCGAGGCAAACCTGCCTTGCGCTGTGTTCAGCAACGAGCGACGCTCATCCACGAGTCGAGTCAGCTTCTGGTCCTGATCACGGAGTTTTCGAATCTTTTCCGCAATATCCGCAAGATGTCGATCAAATTCCTCTCGCGCCTGCCGCTGGCGCATTTCTGCGGCCGTCAATTCGTCAAACGTCTCTTTGAGCTCTTCTATGCTGGCGCCGGATTTTGCTTCGTCTAGCTTCTTGCGACGCTCAGAAAAACTCAAAATCCTGGACTCGATCTGCTCGGACCGGGTTTGCTCAACATTGCGCATCTGCTCGGCTTCGTTGAACTTCGTCGAATAGTCATCCCACTGCGGCTGCCATTCGGCTAATGCTTCTTCTGCACCCTGCAGCGACTCAGCAGACGCCGCTTCACTCTGCCGCGCCTGCTCTAAACCAGGCACCAACTCGTTCAGCGTTAATTCGAGCTGTGCAATCTCGGACTGGTCCTTGTCGATATGTTCCAGAATCTCAGCAGCGCCCTGCCGCGCCTGCTCGAGGTCGCGCGTCTGACGCTCGCGCAACTCATGGGCGTGCTCGATAGATTGTTCAAGCCGCGCAATCTCGGACCCTACTTTGTAAAAGCGACCCTGCACCACATTGAATTCATCTGTTCGTTCACTTTGGCGGTCGCGCGCGCCTTCAACACTTGCTTCTTGCTTGCGTTGCT
>JBPCXZ010000148.1:0-40166 GCA_051008055.1 Woeseiaceae bacterium | reverse complement strand
GTCGTAATTCCCGGGGCACATGTCTTGCACAAGCCGATGGTGACGCTCGGCATGCTCTACTACCAAATTCGCGATCGCATTTAATTCAAAAAAGGAGTAGCTGCATGATTACTGGACATTGTGAGTGCCGTCGAGTCAGCTTTGAGGCGGACAGCGAGATTACGGAATTCAGTCATTGCCATTGTTCGCAGTGCCGACGATTGCATGGCGCAGCGTTCGCAACGTTTGCGGGTGTCAAAAAAGACAAGTTCCGCTACCTCTCTGGTGAATCGGATTTATCGAGTTACCAATCGTCGGATAATCACGAACGTATTTTTTGCAGTGTCTGCGGGTCTAACATCATGGTTGCGCTCAGCGATTATCCGGATGAACTCTTCTTGAGTATGAGTGCTATTGAAGGCGATCCGAAACGACCTGAGGGATATCATATTTTCGTTGGCTCAAAAGCGCCTTGGCATGAAATCAAAGATAGCCTGAAGCAATATGAAGAGTTTGAAACCGACTAGCGACAAAAAAAGACTCGCACCGGAAACAAGAACCGCTCAGGCACTGCGTCAAATAGACTCGACGAGCGGCGGTCTTAGTCCCGGTATCTTTCCGTCTACGACTTACATTCGCGACGAAAACTATGAGCTGACAGACACACAGCTTAGCTACGGACGAGACGAGAATCCTGGCTTCGCCATCGCCGAGAATGTTCTCGCTGACCTGGAAGGCGGTGCCGCCGCTCTGTTGTTTAGCTCGGGCTCGTCTGCCGCAATGGCCATCGTGCAGTCATTACAACCCGGCGATCGCATAGTCGCACCTAGAATCATGTATTGGGGCCTGCGCAATTGGTTTACCCAGTTTTGCGACAAATGGGGCATTCAACTCGATTTCTTCGATAGCTCGGACCCCGCAACGCTCGCCGATATGGTTCAGCAAGCACCAACCCAACTGGTCTGGATAGAATCACCCTGTAATCCGACCTGGGACGTGCTGGATATTTCCGCTGCAGCAGAGATTGCGCATGCCGCCAATGCTCGACTGGTTGTCGATTCCACCGTCGCCACCCCGGTGCTCACTCAGCCAATCAGTTTAGGCGCAGATCTGGTTTTGCATTCGGCGACGAAATATCTAAACGGTCATTGTGACGTTGTCGCAGGCGCTGTAGTGACCGCAGCCGAGGATGACTATTGGGAACGAATTTGTCAGGAACGGGCGCAGGGTGGCGCGATCCTGGGTTCCTTCGAAGCCTGGTTGCTGCAGCGCGGCATGCGGACGTTGTTTCTGCGCGTGCAGAAAGCTAGCGAATCTGCGATGGCTATAGCCTTGCATTTCGATGGCCACCAGCGTTTGAAAAGCGTGTTATATCCCGGCTTACCGAGTCACCCAGGCCACGACGTAGCGAAACGACAAATGGACGGTGGCTTCGGCGGTATGTTGTCGCTGCGCGTTGATGGTAGTGAGGGCGATGCGCTAGATGTCGTTAAGCGCTGCAGAGTATTCACGAGAGCAACGTCACTTGGCGGCGTCGAAAGTCTGGTGGAGCACCGCTACTCTATTGAAGGTGAAGATAGTCCCATCCCGAAAGACTTGATTCGCTTGTCCATCGGCATCGAATCGGCAGATGACCTGATCGCCGATCTTGAACAGGCAATGACCTGATATGAGCAGGAACCCTCGCTACGATATTTTATTCGAGCCGGTAAAGATCGGACCGGTCACGGCGCCCAATCGCTTTTACTGCACACCACATGCTATTGGCACTGGCCAACAGATGCCGCATACACGTGCCGCAGTCCGCGAAGTTCGTGCCGAGGGTGGCTGGGGGGTAGTTAATACCGGCTATTGTTCGATCCATCCGAGTTCTGACGATGCGCCGCTGCCGTATTGTCGTTTGTGGGATGACGAAGACATAAAAGTACACGAGCTCATGGTCAATGCCGTACATCGGCAAGGTTCCCTCGCCGGTGTCGAACTTTGGCACGGTGGCAGCGGCACTGGCAACAAGATGAGCCGCCAACCACTGATATCTGCGTCCGGTATATCCGTTGAATCCTCCTACCCAGGTTGGACAAATCTGACCCGTTCGCGACCAATGGACAAGAAAGATATTCGCGAATTTCGACAATGGCACGTAGACGCCGCGATTCGTGCACGCTCTGCAGGTTTCGACATTATTTATATCTATTCCGGTATGAATTTCGGCCCATATCAATTTCTGTTGCCATGGCTAAACAACCGCACGGACGAATATGGCGGCAGCCTGGAAAATCGCGTGCGCCTGACCCGTGAAATTCTTGAAGACATGAAGTCAGCCGTTGGTCAGGAGTGTGCCATTGCGTTGCGTTTCAGTACGGGGGCGCTACTCGATGTGCCGAGCGACAACATGGAGTCGGAAGCACATGAGGTTATTTCCATGCTCGCTGAAGTTCCTGACCTTTGGGACATCAAGTCGTCAAGCTGGGAAGAGGAAACCGTCTCGGCTCGTTTTAGCGATCAAGGCGCACAGGAGCCGATTAACAGTTTCGTCAAGCCACTGACATCGAAACCGGTCGTTGGCACGGGTCGGTTTACTTCGCCCGATGCAATGGTCAGCCAGATCAAGCGCGGCATTCTGGACTTTATTGGAGCGGCGCGCCCTTCAATCGCAGATCCCTTCCTGCCCAATAAAATTGACGAAGGTCGCGAAGACGAAATTCGCGAATGCATCGGCTGCAATATCTGCGTCTCCGGTTATCACGACGGCGTGCCTGTTCGCTGCACGCAAAACCCAACAATGGGCGAAGAGTGGCGTCGCAAATGGCATCCAGAGCGGATCCCGGCAGGCGACCCGGCAACCAGTGTCTTGGTCGTCGGCGCTGGCCCCGCCGGGCTGGAATGCGCGCGCGCACTGGGGCAACGTGGCATTGCCGTAACGCTCGCTGAAAAGAAAAACGAACTGGGTGGACGAGTGAGCGTGGAGTCGCAGCTCCCGGGGCTCTCGACCTGGTCACGTGTCCGCGATTATCGCGTGAACCTGATTCAATCGATGGCTAACGTCGAAATATATCGTGGCAATGAATTATCCGCGCAAGATGTTATCGACTTCGAATGCGATCATGCTGTCATCGCGACCGGTGCTAACTGGACGCGAGCAACTATTGCGACCAACGGCCGGCCTGGAAAAGAGATATCCGGAGATTCTGTGTTTACACCGGATGACGTCATGGCCGGCGCGGAACCTGTTGGGCACGTCGTTATCTATGACTTCGACTACTACTATATGGCCGGCTGCCTCGCAGAAGTGTTGCGGCAGCGTGGCAACAAAGTTACCTATGTCACACCCGCCAATGCTGTTTCCGCATGGACGTTCATGAATAACGAAATGGCGAAGATTCGCGGCCGGATGATTGAATTGGGCATTGAGCTCGAGTTGGAGACGTATCTCACCGACTTCAGTAGCGGTAGCGCGGTGCTGCAAAGTGTTTATGCTGGCGGCGAATCGCGTAGCATTGCATGTGACTCGCTACTGCTTGTCGGCGGTCGAAAACAAAATGACACGCTCTATCAAGATTTGCGTAATGCTGGAGTGAGTTCAGTACAAAATATTGGCGACTGCCGCGCGCCGGGGGCAATCGCGCATGCTATCTATTCCGGTCACGAATGTGCCCGCACGATAGATGCGGGTGAGAATGACGAGACTATCGCGAGAGAGCGACCGCTACTATATTGATATGAGTTTTGTTGAAGCCCTGAATAGCAAAGATTTTGTTGTCACAGCACACATGAATCTTGCAGAAGTACCCGACAAAGCGTCGCTGCTACGCGGCGCCGAAATATTGGAATCCTCCGTCGACGCTGTACATCTACCCGACAGTACTCAGATGCACATCTCGGGTATTGCTGCGGCAGCAATTTTGCAGCAACAGGGACTCGATCCAATCGTCCATTTGAATTGTCGCGATCGTAATCGTATTGCTTTGCACAAGGACGTAACGGGTATTGCCGCGCTGGGTCTGACCAGCGTGTTGATTATGCGGGGCAAGAAAATTTTGGACGACAAGAATCAAGGCGTGCGCGCCGTATTTGATATTCCCGCACTCGACTTCATGGCGTATGTTCAGGAATTGAAGAACGACGATGAAAGTGCGCTTCTCGACAACAATTTCTTCCTCGGTGCTCTCGCAGAATTGTTTGACCCGGACCCGGAATGGATCCCGAAGAACCTGATCCGGAAATGCGAAGCAGGCGTTAACTTTGTGCAGACGCAAGTCTGTTTTGACATGGATATCGCCCGCAACTATATGAGCCGAATCGTCGCGTCGAAATTGACGTACAAGACCAGGTTCATGCTGGCCTTGGCACCTCTGCCCTCAGCCAACGTAGCGCGCTGGGTACAAGACAACGTCGAGGGTGCAATCGTGCCGAACACGATCGTCGATCGACTCGCCCAAGCAGCAGACCCGGAGCGCGAAGGTATTCAAATTTGCGCGGAACTGATGCGCGAGATGGCAGCGATTCCCGGTGTGTCAGGGGTCAATCTGCACAAATTTGGTGCGCTGGATGCCATTCCCGCTGCCATCAGTGCTGCAGGCCTCGGAGGCGACTCGTGAAATATGATCTTGCATTGATCGGCTTTGGCAATGTTGGCCAGGGCCTGGCCGAAATACTTTCGCAGAAGTCTGGTTTTCTACGCGACAGGTTTGATGCTCACATCCGCATCGTTGCCGTATGTGACCTGCACAAGGGCAGCATCGCAGACCCCGACGGGCTCGATCCCCAGGCCATGCTCAATCACGTACGTGCACACAATAACCTGAGCGAATTTCCGGCCAGGCACAAGGGTTGGGATGCCCAGGAAACGATTGCAAAGAGCGGTGCCAACGTCCTGGTTGAACTGGCTTTCACCGACCTTAGCACCGGCGAACCGGCGTTGAGCCATATGACGCAGGCACTCGAGGCAGGCATGAATGTATCGACGACGAACAAGGGACCTGCTGCCCTGCACTTTCCAAAGCTGCTGGAGCTAAGCCGGAAACATGGCGGCAAAATCGGTGTGGAAGGCACGGTTATGAGCGGCACACCGGCACTGGCCTTGAGTATGAACATGCTCGCCGCAGCCGGAGTGACGCGCGTTCAGGGCATCCTCAACGGCACCACAAACTATATTCTCGGTGAGATGGAGAAAGGCGCCGACTACGCGGACGCATTGAGTGATGCGCAGGCAAAAGGTTTCGCAGAAGCGGATCCGAGCGGCGATGTCGACGGCCATGATGCGGCGGCCAAAGTCGTCATCCTGGCCAACCTGGTGATGGGCCAGAGCATGACCATCGGCGACGTTGGTTGTACGGGAATCAGCGACATTACCAGTGAACAAATTGCAGCGGCGAAGGCAGAAAACCAGCGCTGGAAACTGATCGGAACGGTAGAAAGTACTGACGGTAAAATTAAGGGCTCGGTAGCACCCGTCAGGGTTGACTCTGCACATCCGCTATACGGCATCGGCGGCGCCACAAATGCAGTCACCTACAGCACCGACCTGCTCGGCGATGTCACGTTGATCGGACCGGGCGCCGGACGAATTGAAACCGGCTACGCAATTATTGGCGATATTCTGTCGTTTCGTTAGTTGCTCGGGCGAGCGCGCTGCATAAAGCGCCACATTATATCCATCGGCTCAAGCCCGCCTGTGCCAGGATCGGTTCCGCCCGTCCATTCGCGGCCAGCTCGGCCGTGTGGGTCATGCAAGTCGTCACCGGGCTCGCCCCCGTCCCACAGACAGATTGCCAGTTTCTCGCAGGTCGCACCGGGCGCGTCGCGAGTAAAGCAGTGGAACGTCTGCTGACCCTCGCCTTCCAAAGAACCGGGCCCCGATAGTTTTCGATAACCGTCCGGCACAACGCCGCCGACGTCGAGTTCACCGTAACGATCGCCGACGTCCTCCGGACCAAAACCGCAGGCCGCATACCCCTCATTGCTGGCCGCATATTCAGCGAACACCTGCAGCACTGCCGGGTAGATCCAGACCGGCGTACCCGGGGCAGCCTCATCCGCCGAGTTCATGCCGTCGTACGGCTCGAAGCGGTCAAAAACTTCGTTGACGTGCAGTATCGCTGGTGCATTGTCGGGTGGCGGCGGATACACCCATTTCAGGAGATCCTCGTTACCGGCCTGGTCGACACCACCCATCGGGACCACGGCCTTGAAGACATGGGCTGTTCGCGGATGTCGTGCCAGCGTGTGCGACCACAGCGCGCCGTTTGAATAGCCGGTCGCGAAAATCTGGTCTCGATCGACGCAGTAGTTGTTCGCGGTCCATTCGATAATTGCCAGCGTGAAGTCAATCTCGCGCTTGAGACTGGTGTCGCTGTCTTCTTCAATATCGCCGCACCAGTCGCACGGCATCTTATCTTCGAGCAGGCAGCCATCACTCGGATCCATACAGGATGGTACCGCCCAGTTCGGGCGCATACCGCCGTAGTAGTTACTTGGTGTCTGATTGTCGCCGGTCGGGTAGAGGCTGATAAAGCCCGCAGCAGCACCCTTACCTTCCAAGCGTGATTTCCAGCTGTTCGGACCGGAGCCGGTTTCTCCATAGCCATGAAAACCGATGACCACAGGACATGGCGTGCAATTGACGCCAGCACACGCGCATTGTTCCGGTACCGTCAACTCGAGGACACGACCGCCGTAGTCGTTGCCATCACTGACATCGAATGGCTGCGGCGGCGTTTTCCCGGAATCCACAGAACAACTGCCGGACGACTCGGCAATAGTCGCTTCCGGCAACGCGATTAATATCAGAGCAAGAAGAACGAGACGTGTCATAGTCGGTTATCCTATCCGAATCCATGAATGACGATCTAAGAAATTCAGTTGGACTGGCCCTTGCAGAGGACATCGGTAGTGGCGACCTTACCGCGGCACTGATCGCCGAATCTGCTGCGACCCATGCGACCGTCATCACGCGCGAAGACATGGTTCTGGCCGGTCGTGCGTGGTTCGACGAAGTCATGCATCAGGTCGACAACGCGATCAGAGTCGATTGGCTGCGAGCCGACGGCGATAATGTGCCGGCCGGCAGCACAATTTGCCATATCGATGGCGCCGCGCGCTCGTTGCTGACAGCAGAACGTACTGCATTGAATTTCTTACAGTTATTGTCGGCTACCGCGACCGAAACGAACCGCTATGTAACGGCGGTTGCTGAAACTGACTGCAAAATCCTGGACACGCGAAAGACGATTCCTGGGTTACGTCTTGCACAGAAGTACGCGGTGCGATGCGGTGGCGGTGCCAACCACCGAGTCGGTTTGTTCGATGCGATTCTGATAAAAGAGAATCACATTGCGAGTGCCGGCGGTATCACTGCTGCTATCGCGTCAGCACGTGCTCTTCATCCCGGCATGCCAGTAGAAATAGAAGTTGAAACCGAACAGCAGGTGCGCGAGGCAGTAAACGCGACCGCCGAGCGTTTGTTGCTCGACAATTTTTCAACGGACATGCTGCTCAGTGCAGTCAACCTGAACCGTCGAATGGGCAATCCGCCGGCCGAACTGGAAGCGTCCGGCAATATCACTCTGGATGGAATCAGGGAGATCGCGGCGACAGGCGTCGACTTCATCTCCATAGGCGCGTTAACCAAGAACATTCGGGCTATCGACCTTTCAATGCGATTCTCGGATCCGCCCCAATAGGCTACACTGCCCACTGCATCGCTTAGGGAACAAGAATAATGACAACTTCAAGTGGATTGCACTGGTCATCCAGAAGAGCCTTCTTGCTGGCCTCCGTTGGTTGTGCTGTCGGTCTTGGAAACATCTGGCTGTTTCCCTATCAGGCCGGCGCCAATGGCGGCGGCGCCTTTGTATTGATTTACCTAGCGGCGATTTTCGGTCTCGCGCTGCCTGTTTTGCTGGCCGAGATCATGCTGGGCCGACGCGGCGCAGCAGCACCGCCGGAAGCACTTGCCGCTGTCGCGAAGGAATCTGGCCACAGCACAAACTGGCGCTGGATGGGTATTGTGCTTGGCGCGTTCGGTGCCTTGTTTGCACTGGGTTTCTATTGCGTCGTCGGTGGCTGGACTATCGCCTATACCTTCAAAGCGATCAGCGGACAATTTCATCAACTCGACGGGGCACAATCTGGCGAACTGTTTGGCGCGTTGAGCGCTACGCCGGATTCGATCCTTCCCTGGTTTGTTGCATTTACCGCATTGACGGTTTGGATTTCTTCTAAAGGCCTGCATGCAGGTATCGAGAAAACGGTGAAGTTTCTGATGCCGGCACTGTTCGCAATGCTGGTCGGACTCGTTTTGTATTCAGCATTTTTTGGTGAATTTGGCGCCGCGATGAAATTTATGTTTCAACCTGACTTCAGCAAGATTACGAGCCAGATCGCGCTTGCGGCATTCGGAACCGCGTTCTTTTCAGTCAGTGTCGGCATCACCAACATGATGGCGTACGGCTCCTACATCGAAAAAAATACGAACTTGCCCGAGTCGGCGACGATTATCGTCATCGCAGACACGACTGTTGCCGTGTTAGCGGGCCTGGCGATATTCCCGATTGTATTTATGGCAGGTATTGAGCCGGCCGAAGGTGCCGGACTGGCATTCGTCAGCCTGCCGGTCGCATTTGGCCAGATTCCTGGTGGTGCAATCGTAGGCACCATGTTTTTTGCACTGTTGTTTTTCGCGGCACTGACATCGTCAATTGGCATGATGGAGCCGCCCGTATCCTGGCTGCGCGAAAGCTTCAAGATGACTCGTCGACATGCGGCGTACGCAGCCGGTGGTATTGCGTTTGTACTGAGTCTGCTCGCCGCGCTGTCGTTCAGCGTGCTCGGCGACGTTCGCATCCTTGGGAATTTCGCTGTCTTTGCCGACAAAACGATCTTTGAGTGGTTTATCTACGTCGTTACGCAGGTATTCATGCCGGCTGGTGGAATACTGGTCGCCATATTTGCAGGCTGGATCATGCAGCGACACTTCAGCGCGGACGAACTCTATAACGGTAATGAGACAATGGGGTACAAAGCCTGGTTGTTCATTGTTCGATTTGTCGCACCGGTACTATTGACGTTCGTGCTTTGGGTTGAAGCAACGAAGTAGCGAAGCGTCACCTAACGAAAAGGCAAAGCCGTATCTGCTTTGATTTCCTTGAGCACGATATTCGAGCGCACTTGCGAAACGCCGGGTAGCTTGAATACAAAGTCGTCAAGGAAGTCGTTGTAGGCATCGATATCTTCAACGACGACACGCAGATGAAAATCCGCTTCGCCGCTGGTTGCAAAACATTCGAGTACCTCGGGATGACGTAAGACCTCGCGCACGAAATGCTCGACGTGCGACTGTTCATGTCGCGCCAGTGAAACATGCACCATCGAGGCCAGTCCGAAGCCGGATTTCTTGGCGTTGACGATGGCGGCATAGCGATCGATTACGCCGCTCTCCTCCAGCGCTTTGACCTTGCGCCAGACTGCCGAGCTCGACATGCCAACCCGGTCGGCAAGCTCCTGCATAGTCAGTCGACTGTCGGACTGCAGTTCAGCCAGGATGCGGCGGTCATTCTTGCTTAGCATTTCATTTCTCTTTTAGTAAATCTTTCGAATTATTCTACCATTTTTATAGGTTATTCGGGACAAGTTATCGATTTATAACTATTAATCGGGATAAACAGGCACCGAATTACACCACTTTTTTGCCACAATAGTCGCTTCCCCACGATAATGCGGAGCCCCGATGGCGGCTGATCCCTCTACGATTCCAAACCCCGGATACCCCCTGGACAATTACGAGCTGCTGGACCGCTACCGCCGTGAATCCGGCCGCGTCTTCCTGACAGGAACTCAGGCGCTGGTACGAATTCCGCTAATGCAGCGCACCATGGACAGGGCAGCCGGTCTGGATACGGCAGGCTTTATTAGCGGCTACCGCGGCTCACCCCTCGGCGCTTACGATCAGGAATTGTGGCGCGCGAAATCGTTTCTCGACGAAAACGATATCGAGTTTTTACCAGCCGTTAACGAAGACCTCGCAGCGACAGCAGTGCTCGGTTCGCAGCAAGTAGAAACTGACCCGCACAAGTCAGTCGATGGCGTGTTTGGCATCTGGTATGGCAAGGGCCCGGGCGTTGATCGCGCAGGCGACGCACTCAAGCATGGCAATGCTTACGGGAGCTCTCCACATGGTGGTGTGCTCGTCGTAGCGGGTGATGATCACGGTGTTGTGTCGTCGTCCATGCCGCATCAGTCTGACGTTGCGTTTATGACTTTCGTCATGCCCAACCTAAACCCAGCGAATGTAGCGGAGTACCTGGAGTTCGGACTTTACGGAATCGCGTTGTCACGCTTTTCAGGAATGTGGGTTGGCTTCAAGGCAATTTCCGAAACGGTCGAGTCCGGTATGTCGGTGCAGCTTCCGCCCTACCCGCAATTCATCACGCCTGAATTCGATGTGCCCACGAGCGGCCTGCATTATCGCTGGCCAGATCTACCTGGTTTGCAGATCGAAGAGCGCCTGGAGGCAAAAAAGGCAGCAACACTGGCATTTGCAGCGGCGAATCCAATCGATCGCAAGATTTTCGATGTGCCGGATGCGCGCTACGGCATTGTCACTACCGGCAAAGCGCACCTGGACCTCATGGAGGCGCTGCGCCTGCTTGGCATTGATGCAGCGATGGCGCGAGACATCGGACTGGACGTATACAAAGTTGGCATGGTTTGGCCGCTTGAGCCGCAAGGGGCACTCGACTTCGTACACGGCAAGAATGAAGTCCTAGTTATCGAAGAGAAGCGCGGCATCATCGAGAGTCAGTTCAAGGAGTACTTTTACGACTACCCGGGGCGAAAACCCAAGCGCATGATCGGCAAGGAAGACGAGCACGGTAAGAGGCTGGTCCCGTGGATTGGCGAGTTACACCCCATTCAACTCGCCGGGATTGTCGCTGAGCGACTAGACGGCGAATTCAGCGGCCTTAACCTGACGGCAAGGGCTCGCCAGCTGCAGGACCCGATTG
Organism: Woeseiaceae bacterium; assembly: GCA_051008055.1. Taxonomy (GTDB): domain Bacteria; phylum Pseudomonadota; class Gammaproteobacteria; order Steroidobacterales; family Woeseiaceae; genus UBA1847. Next base: position 29,184 of record JBPCXZ010000148.1, on the reverse strand, counting down.
GCAACATCATCCAAGTAGAGGGCGCCGCACGTACACCCTATTTTTGCTCCGGCTGTCCGCACAATACGTCTACGCGTTTACCGGAAGGCTCCGAGGCGCTGGCCGGCATCGGCTGCCACTTCATGGCGAACTGGATGGATCGCAAAACCGAGGGCCTGATTCAGATGGGCGGCGAAGGCGTGAACTGGATTACTCGGTCCAAATTTAATGGCGGACGACACACATTTCAAAATTTGGGCGATGGTACGTTCTATCATTCAGGTTCGATGGCCATCCGCCAGGCCGTCGCCGCCGAGACCAACATCACTTTCAAAATCCTGTTCAATGACGCAGTAGCAATGACAGGCGGGCAGCCGGTCGATGGCCCGATTTCCGTACAAACAATTGCTCACTCGGTACGCGCCGAAGGCATTGAGCGAATCGCATTGGTGTCCGACGAACCAGAACTATTCGCGCCTGGCGACTTTCCGGCAGGCACGACCATTGATCATCGCCGCGACCTGGACGCAGTGCAGCGCGAGCTACGTGAAATACCCGGCGTGACTGTTTTGATCTACGCACAAACCTGCGCGACGGAAAAACGCCGGCGGCGCAAGCGCGGTTTGCTTGAGGACCCAAAGAAATTTGCCGTTATCAATGACCTGGTGTGCGAGGGTTGCGGCGATTGTTCAGTTGAGTCGAATTGCCTTTCTGTTGTGCCGAAAGAAACGCCGTTTGGGCGCAAACGCATGATTGATCAGAATAACTGCAACAAGGACTTTTCCTGCGTCAATGGTTTTTGTCCAAGCTTTGTCACTGTTGAAGGTGGTGAGATACAGGCTCGCGCTGGCGTGAAGGTTGACGAAGAATACGGTGCATTGCTGGCTAATATCCCGGAACCTGCGGCCACGCCAATCGAGGAATGCTTCGATTTGCTGGTGACCGGTGTTGGCGGAACAGGCGTCGTGACTGTCGGCCAGCTCATTACGATGGCTGCACATCTCGAGGGAAAAGGCGCAAGTGTTTTGGACTTTACGGGGTTTGCGCAGAAATTCGGCACAGTCCTTAGCTACATTCGCCTTGCCGATGACCCAGCGCACATAAACCAGGTACGCATTGAAAAAGCTCGTGCAGACTCTGTTATCGGCTGTGATCTCGTGGTGAGTTCATCGCCGAGGGCGTCAGCGACCTACGCACCCGGTGAAACCCAGGTCATTATCAATACCGCCGAAATGCAAACTGGTGATTTCGTCAAACATCGCGATGCGAATCTTCGCGCCGACGACCGTGTAGTCGCGATCAGCAATATTGTAGGCGCACATAATTTCGAGGCCCTGGATGCTAATGCGACAGCGGAAAAGCTGATGGGCAATACGATTTATGCCAACGTCCTGCTGCTCGGTGCCGCATGGCAGAAAGGACTCGTGCCGATATCGCTACCCGCATTGATGCGAGCGATCGAGCTTAACGGCGTCGAGATCGAAAAGAACAAGTTAGCGTTCACCTGGGGCCGACTGGCTGTTCATAATCCCGAAAATATGCAGGTACTACTGCGTGATGAGCAGGCCGCTAATGACGACCAATCATTACAGGACATCGTCAAACGACGTGCGGACTTTCTTATTGAGTACCAGGGTCAATCTCTAGCTGACAAATACATCGCGCTGGTGGAAAAGGTGCGATCGGAAGCCGACAAACTGGATGGTGACAGTCTGGCCGAAGCTGTCGCACGCAGCTACTTCAAGCTCCTGAGCTACAAGGATGAATATGAGGTAGCCCGTTTACATACTCAGACCGGATTTTTGGAGAAAGTAAAACGTGACTTCGGTAGCAACGCGAAGCTTCGCTTTCATCTCGCGCCACCGATACTGAGCGGTAAGAAAGACGCCCGTGGCCGGCCACGCAAGAAAGAGTTTGGCGCATGGATGGTGCCAGCGTTCAGGGTACTGGCAAGCTTACGCGGAATCAGGGGTAGTAAATTGGATGTGTTTGGCTATACCGCGGAACGTCGCATGGAGCGGGCGCTTATTGTTGAGTTTGAAGAGACGGTTGAGAAGCTAATGGCGACCCTAAGTGCGGATAAACTTGAAGAAGCGACCGCCGTTGTGCAGCTTTACATGGATATCCGTGGCTACGGGCCCGTCAAAGAGCAAGCCGTCCAAGAGGTTCGCGATAAGATCAGCGCCTGTGCGATCATGCAGGCGTGAGCATAAACTACGAATTCGATATACGACCCGAGCATGGAGACGTCACGACGGTTGCCGATGGCGTCGAGTGGCTGCGTATGCCGCTGCCATTCGCGCTCAGCCACATCAACCTGTGGATGCTGCGGGATGGCGACAAGATCGCCATAGTCGATACAGGTATCAATTCCGGGAAAAGTCACGACATCTGGACAAATGCAATTGGCGAACGCGAAGTCAGTCGTGTACTCGTAACGCACCTGCACCCAGACCACATCGGCTGCGCGGGTTGGCTATGCGCGGAACATGACGTCGAGTTATCGATGACGCGGGAAGAATACTTGCTGTGTCGAATTCTCGTCGCAGACACCGGGCGCAAAGCGCCTGCTGCAGGCGTCCGGTTCTATCGTGCCGCCGGGTTTACGGACGAAGCCCTGCAACGTTATCAGGACAGGTTTGGAATGTTCGGCAAGTTTGTCGCGCCGCTGCCTGAATCGTATCGACGCCTTTGTGATCGTGATGTCGTCAGAATCGACGATTCAGATTGGCAAGTTATCGTAGGTCACGGTCATTCCCCGGAACATGCCTGCCTGCTCAACGCAGAGAAAAATGTCTTGATTGCGGGCGACCAGCTGCTGCCGAAAATATCTTCGAACGTCAGCGTGCATCCGACGGAGCCTCATGCGGATCCGCTTCGAGAATGGCTAGATTCTCTGGCGGAGATGAAAGATCGTCTGCCAGACGATGTTCTGGTTCTGCCCGCACACGGCAGCCCCTTTCGTGGCGCCCATGCGCGTTTAGACGCTCTAATAGCCGAACATTCCGATGGATTGGAAAAACTGGTGGAACTTTGCGCGGAACCCAAGCGAGCGATAGATGTATTTCCTGCGTTGTTCAAAGCGCGAATTTCAGATAGCAACCTGCTCATGGCAACCGGCGAAGCAATCGCTCACCTCAATTACCTGGTGACCGACGGGTCGCTTACAGCGAATATTGATAGCGATGGCGTAAGTTGGTACCAACGCGCCTGAATCAGCGCTTTAGAAAATCCGGCACACGACGATCATTGTTTGCAGCGAGTACTCGTCCACGTTTTCCAGTTTCTCGGTAAACGTGTCGATGATATTGATTTCGGGTTCGCTGATAACACCTGCAGCTACGTCACCCGAAAACTTGTCGGCAAAACCCTGGCTATCAAAATGCGCGGCATTTACGCCTATGGAACAGACGGCACCCGGCGCCGCGACCCGCCACAGTTCATTCAGGCACTCCGGGCCCAGATGTCCATGGGTGAAGGTGCCCGCGCTAACTATCCCTGCGTAGTAATTGTCGTCGATCGCGATAGTGCCCGTCAGGTCGGCTTGAATCAGCCGGGTGTAAACCGCTACACCGTCTGCTGTTTTCTTCTTCGCCGCCTCGTCAAGCATCTCCTGCGAGATGTCGATACCGTCAAGCACAGCGACACCACCGTCACGCAACACGCTGCCTACAGCGCCAGTCCCGCAGCCGACATCCAGGACTGGTCCTGCTGTAGGTTCCTGTTGTTGCAAAAAGAACCCTGCGGCGCGTTGAAAGGCCACGTAACCGGTCGCCGCAATAAAATCTTCGTCGTAACTGTTCGCCCAGTCCTTATAAAGTTGAACACTGTCATCTGGCGTTTCAACCGCGTAAGCATCCCGTAAGGAGATTTTCATATCACTGTTCATTGCAATCCTAACGCGCTGCCAAAGTGAATAGAGACGATCAAGAAGACAATCGCCAGCCCGAATATCTTGCCAAGCAATGGCATTACGAATTTGAACCAGGCTGTATACGGCACCTTGCCGAGCGCCAGGGCGCCCATGACGAGCGCGCTGGTAGGCACCACCATGTTCGTGAAGCCGTCACCGAATTGGTAAGCAAGCACGGCCGTTTGTTGTGGCACGTCAGTCAAGGTCGCAAGCGGCGACATGATCGGCATAGTTACGAACGCCTGACCGCTGCCCGACGGAACGAAGAAGTTGCAAAGCGTTTGCACAGCCAGCATACCCACAGCCGAGACTTCGGCCGGCATCCCTTCGAGTAAACTCGCAATTCCGTTGATGATGGAATCGATAATCTGGCCATCGGACAGCACAACCTCGATCGTACGGGCGAATCCGACAATTAACGCCGCAGCTGTCATGCCAGCAGCTCCTTTGAGGAATGTCTGGCTGGTCTCACTGGGGGAAATCCTGCAAATAGCCGCGGCAATCAAGCCTATCCCCAAGAAGACGGCATTCAATTCAAAGATGTACCAGCCGTATTGCTTCGCACCATAAACAAACCCGATGATGCCGAATACAAATAAAGCCAGGACCGCAATTCTTGAGCCGGTCATCCTGATGTCTTCTGGCGATTCGAAACCCGTGCTGTAATCAACGTGCGCCACCAGGCTCTTGCTCGGATCGGCTTGTACCTGCATGGCATAGCGGTAGATGTGGTGGAACGCGACGGCCAAAAACGCCAGCATCATCATGAATCGCGCGCCCGCGCCCGACATCAATGGCACCCCGGCGATGTTCTGCGCAATGATGACGCCAAATGGATTGGTGCCGGCGCAGGCCCAGCCGATACCGTACGGTACCCAGACCATGCCCATCGCAACGATGGCATCCATGCGCATGGCAAGGCTCATCGTGACGATAATCGGCACCAGCGGCACGTATTCTTCGCCCATACCGATCGTGTACGCGCCAATACTGAAAATAAACAGGCAACCGCCGATAAGAATCCACGGACTCTTGCCTAGCCTCGCGACCGCCCCATGCAGTGCCGCATCAATGGCACCCGTTTTGCGTAGCACCGCGATGACTCCCCCGACCAGGAAGATCAAAAATATGATGTCCTGCGCGGCCTCCATCCCTTTCGGTATTGCGAGCAGGAAGTGCCACGGTGCAATAGTGATTTTGTCTTCACCGCTAACATTTTCATAGGTGCCGCCGACGACCATGGTCCGATTCGGATTGTCAGGATACGGTTCGCGATCAAATTCGCCATGCGGAATAACGTAGGAAAGCAGTTGAGCAACAACGATGAACGAGAAAATCAGGGCGAGCGAATCAATATTCCATGAACGCTTGGTCACGGTCGGCTCCGGTTATTATTATCCGGCATAGTTTACGCAGATTTAGTCGTTTTTGCGGAGCTTATCGATGTCCACGACTGCCGAACCATGCTTTAGACTCTGTGTATCCTCGTGGCCGTCGCACCAGCGGCGAAACTCATCGGCCGGCATGGGTTTGCCGATAAAAAATCCCTGTACCATGTCGCACTCGAGGCGGCGCAGAATCGCGTATTGCTGATCGGTTTCAACGCCTTCAGCTACCACCTCGAGATCCATTGCACGCCCTAAAGCGATGATGGCCTGCACGACTCGAGCGTTCGTCTCTGACTCCGTCAGACTGGCGATGAATGATTGATCGATCTTCAATGACTGAACCGGTAATTGCGCAAGGTAGCTCAGCGATGAATAGCCGGTACCGAAATCGTCGATGTGAATGCCCACGCCGTAAGCGTTGAGGTCCGTTAGTACGGGTCGCGCGGCCGTCAGGTCTTCAAGCAGCGCCGTCTCCGTCAGCTCCAGATTGATCAGCTTCTGGTCGATGCTCTGCTGCAAAAGTATTTGTTTGACCATGCTGACCAGGTCTGCGTTGCGCAGCTGGTGCGCTGAAATATTCACTGATACCGGTACGCTCCATTCACCCGCAGTACGCCACGCAGCGACCTCGCCACATACGTCGCGCAGAATCACTTCAAAAAGCAAATCGGAAATACCCATTTCCTCGCTTAGCGGAATAAAGTCGGAAGGCGGCACGATACTGCCATCCGGTCGTACCCAGCGAGCCAAAGCCTCCACGCCGGCCAGTTCACCACTTTCGAGACATTGTTGGGGCTGGTAGAAAGCCTTGATCTGACCATCCTCAAGCGCATTGCGAAACTCCGCTTGCAGATCGAACTTGTGCTGCGCACGGTAGCGCATCTCACTGTGATAGTAGGTGATGGCGTGATCCGGGCTGCGCATCGACCGATGCAATGCGGCCTCGGCACAGCGAAAAATCATTTTCGCTTCCCGGCCATGCACCGGATGCCAGGCCACGCCAATACTTGTCTTGAGAAAAATGTCACGCCCGTTAATAAGAAACGGTTCCTCGATCGCTGCTTTGATTTTCTCTGCAGCCTCGCGAACACCGGAATCGCTTTCAACTCCGGGAATAAGAACGGCGAACTCGTCAGCACCGAAACGTCCAACGACCGCCCCTGCTGCACTTTGTTCTTCGCCAAGCGACCGACTCAGTCGATTGCCGATAGATCGAAGCAACTCGGTACCCGACTCATAGCCCATAGTCTCGTTGAAAAAACTGAATCGGTGAATATCCAGCAACACCACTACTGAGTCACCGGGACTTTCTTCCGAGCGTTCGATCAGCCCTTGTAGCTCATCGATCAACATGCGTTGATTTGGCAGGCGAGTTACCTGGTCGAAATACGCGAGCTTGTGCAAAGCAGCGGTACGTTCCTCGACGCGTCGTTCAAGTTCTTCATTGGCAAGGCGTAGCGCCATATCCGAGTGCCATTTACCACAAAGCGCCGCAGCCAATTGGCGACACTCAACAGCATGGAACGGTTTCTTGAAGAAGAATATCTTATCGGCCGGCGGAATTTCCGTGTCGAGATTATCCAACTCCGGGCCAATCGAGGCAGTAACAATTACAATATTGACGTTCGAATCCAATGCGCGAATCTGCTTTGCTGCATCAATTCCATCGATTCCAGGTGGCATTCGGATATCAAGAAACACAATAGAGAATGGTTGACCCTGTGCGATGGCATCCTCAACAGCTTCAACTGCAGCTTCGCCTTGATCGCGGGTTTCGACTTCGAAACTAATAGCGCCAGCTTCGTTGGTTTCCTCACCAAAAAGGACCTTCTCAAGATCCGTCAGGGTTGTCGCGCCAACATCAGCGACGAAATCAAGACTCAGGCAACGCTTGTATTCTTCGATGAGGGCCGCGTCGTCATCACACACCAGGACGCGGTTGCTAATGATGTCATTATTCTTTGCCATCCTGATCAATGCTCCCTGACCATCGTCGCAACGTCATGAGCCAACTGAGAGAAAGAGAGCGGCTTGCTGAAATAATGTAGGCGCAGCGGCGGCGGCACTCGACGTTGAAGTTCCTCAAGCGGCACATCCGAATAGCCGGAAACGAAAATGATTTCAACGTCGGAGTCCATGTCCCGAATCTGACTGCCAGCCTCAACGCCGTCGATGCCCGGCGGCATGCGAACATCAAGAATCACCACATCAAACGGATGACCACACCCTGCCGCTTTCTGCACGAGCGTAATTGCATCGGCACCTTGGCTACATGCGGTGACTTCGAACGTCGGATCAACCTCCTCATTTTTATGCACCTCAAAAAGCTCGGCCGACAATGCGTCAAGTACTCGCAGCTCACGAGTGGATTCGCTCTCGGAGAAAGCTTCTCGATAACATTTGAGAACATACTCATCGTCATCTGCAATCAGTACCCGGATTGATTGCTGCTCGTCTTGTGTATTCACCTCAGCCTCCCTGTGCCACTGGCAACAGCACATGAAACGCGGCGCCCTGATCAGCGCCAGGACTCTCCGCGGATATTTGGCCACCCATACCGGCTACTGCGTTGGCACACCAATGCAACCCCAAACCGGTGGTGTCTCCTTCGCCCTTCGACGTAAACCCGCGCTGAAAAACCTTCAGGTGGGTATCACCGTCAAATCCGGTTCCGTTGTCCCGAACCGTAAGACGCACCATTTCCTGGTCTTCAACGATTTCGGACAAAGCCAGCAATTCGATGCACCCCTTTCGGCGGCTAGCTCTCTGTATAGACTCATAAGCATTGAGTATCAGGTTACCCATTACCTGCAGGAGTCCGATTCGATGGGCGTGTACTTGGAATTTACGAAGTTCTCGATCGACTTCCAAGGCGATCCTTTTCTTGGCGTCTTTCGGAATTACGTTGGTAGCCTCACCGACCACTTCGTTGACAAAGATATTTTCGGTCGAAGGCGATTCATTCGCGAACTTCTCCTGATCTGCGAGTATATCTTCGACCTGGCGGGCTTGAGACATGACAATGCGCATGTCGTCTTTCGCCTCAGCATTCGTTTTACGGATGTGCTCGAACGACGCGTCGACATACTCGAGTAACTTGTCAGCCCTATCGACAGGGCATTCCGAATCGCGCAATTGCTCAGTTGCATCGGCGACGCGTAATTCATCCGCAATCCGAAATACCCTGGATATGCGCTCTGCCCCGTTAATTAAAGGAGTCATTGCATTGCGAATGTTGTGCAACACTTCTGCCGCCGTATCGGCCTTGCCAGCTTTGAACGATTGCAACAACAATGCCTGTCTGGCGTCATGCACGTCGGCTGTCAGGCGGTTGAACTGCGCTGCCAATGAACCAACCTCATCGTTGGCGCTGTATTTAAGCTGCTGCGACAGGTCGCCGCTCTCGCGAATTTTTGTCATGTGCTTGGCCAGAAGTTCTATGGGCCGGAGAATCGTGTTGCGCAGTAAGAACCACATCACGACAATCAGCATGATTCCGGCGAGAAGCAGAAACATCATCGCAGCTTTCACTGTGCGACTACCCAACATGGATATTTTGCGCGGCGTCGTCGTTTCCAAAACCAGAGCCGCGGAACCGAATATGTCGTTTAGTACTACCTGGCTCGTAATCGAATCGTTGCCTACCTGGATAGCGGTTGGCTCATCGCCGAAGATCAAGGATTCTAAGTCTGCTTGTTGCTCATACTCATGAAGAGAAATCCAACGAGCAGCAACTTCTGTGCGCTCGCGCAACATTGCGAGGCTGGCATCATCGAGAAATTTCGCCATCACCACGGCGCCGGCAACAGGACCCGATTCGTCGGACATCACAATTGGCAATGAGCTAATGATCATCGGTCCAAAATTTGTCGAAACAATGCCAACAGCTTCACTGTCGTTATCATCATGTCGAGTCAGTTTGCTGTAGGCCGGATTGTCGAGGCGCAGAATATCAAGCTCGCCTTTGTCTCGAATTTCCTCTTCGATAAGTAGCAGCCCCCAGACAAAGCGGCTGTTTTCGCCATAAACGAGCATGAGATCCAGATCCAGATTTTCCACGGTCGGACGGTCGAGATTGGACTTGCGAAAACCCGGATTTTTGCCCTGCACGTAGTTGTACATGTCGTCCCAGGGCGCCCAATCAAAGGTAATCGCCCGCAGATTCCTGATATCCGCGCGCATGGCTTGCTCGGCACGGACCAGGTCGCTGTGCGCCGCCTCGAACTCGATATTCTCAAATGCCGGGGTAATGACTTGAGACAGAATCAGGAAACTGACCACCGCAAATGCGGAGATCGTTGTAAGCAGCGCAGTTGCTACTTTGGCTTGCAGCGGCAGATTTGATCCACCATTTGACATAATCTGATCCGATATCGAACATAAGATTCGAAGTACACCAAGTTTACGAATCGGATCCGATCAACGGCGTGATCCAGCGCACTCTTAGAGGTATTAGGCCTCTGCCATCTCTGCGGCGACGACCGCCGCCCCGAGCAGTCCCGGGTACGCATGCTGAATTAGACGGGTTGGAATATTCTCCATCATCGATCGATAACGACCTTTGTTCTCAAAGCCAGCCCTGAAACCGCTATTGGCGAAAAGATCCGGATGTCGAGGGACGATACCCCCGGCGATAAATATTCCGTCATTAGCGCCGATTGCGAGCGCGAAATCGCCCGCCACCTGGCCCAGGATCTCGAAGAACATATGTACAGCTTCGGACGCCCTGCCGTCTTCGTTGTGTGTGGCTGCGGCAAAGATTTCTTTAGCCGATCGTTGCGGCCAATCCTGGCCATGGACACGACCCAGCGCCCAATGAATATTCTCAATGCCAGCGCCGCAAACCAACCGCTCGGATGACACACGGTCATAGTGCTCGCGCAAAACTGCAAGAATCTCAATCTGAACCTGAGAAGCGGGCGCGAATCCAATGTGGCCTGCTTCTCCGGCTATCGGCACGCTGCTGCCATTAACTACCTTCAACCCTACCGCGCCAAGACCAGTACCTGGGCCCATAATTCCGACCGTAAAATTATCAGCCGGCAGCGGACCCTTGTCAGGCAAGCCAATCTGCATGTAGTCGTTTTTCTGCAAGTGAGGCACTGAATAGGCGATAGCTTCAAAATCGTTCAGGAGTCGCACTTGGGCCCCCGAAAAATCTGCAAGCAGATCATCGACTGCCAGATTCCAGTGGTTGTTGGTAAAACGAATTGTTTGTGCAACGACCGGGCCGGCCGCCGCCAGGCAAATGATTCCAGGGGGCGTTGCATGCTTTGCGTCAAGATAGAAGTCGATCGCACTATGAGCGGACTCGAAATCCGCACATGGAACCGTCATCGCATCTGAAAAGCCTGGCTGGTCTCGCTGCGCTAATGCGAACCGAGCATTGGTACCGCCGATGTCACCAATTAAGAGGCTGTTGTCCGCCACCCGGGACCCCTGTCATCTTGAAGATGGCAATGCTCTCACATGCTGGAAGTTCGAGCGACTAATACCCCGGTGGAACGCAGGAGCACTTGTCGTCCGCGCCGCTTTGATGGCAAACCTTGGTGTAGCGCACCGGGCAAACCAAAGCAGACTCACCGCGTTGCCGCTCATATGCTTTCTCACGAGCCTCGACGGCCGACCAGTCGCCACTAACCATAGCCTGGTCTTCAAGCTCTTCAATTGATGGTCTCGACGCACATGCGGCGAGAATTAGCGTCAACAGAATTATTGTTATTCGCATGTGATCTCTGACCGACCTCGATGCCAATTGTTCCGCGCTAAGGCGAAAGTTGCATCTGTGTAGTGTACTTCACGCGCCGAAGTACGAACGTCGAACTCGCTGAGCGCACGGTTGGGTGCTTCAGAATCTGTGAATTGAGAAACTGATTGTAGGCATCCATGTCCTTCACCAGGACATGCAGCACATGGTCCCGCTCGCCAGATACCGAGTAACACTCGGTTACTTCTGGCAACGTTTGAACATGATTTTCGAAATCGTGCCTGTTTTCGTCGGTGTGTTCTGTCATCGCAACTGACAATAGTACCTGCAGCTGCAGACCCACCTGTCGAGGATCGACTATTGCTACCTGTCGCTCTATCAGACCGGCTTTTTCGAAGTCGCGAATGCGTCGCCAGCAGGATGTACGTGACATGCCGGCGATCTCCGCTAGCTCAATTTGGCTGCGCGTAGCATCAACCTGCAACGCGTCCAGAAGGCGGCGATCGGCAGTTGAAAGATTCATGAACTATTTATCCTATTTTTTTAAATCTTTGAAACATTTTATCCCTTTTATGACGACTTTATACAGTTTTCGAACACAAAATCGATATTTTTCGCGCACAATGTCGAAAAGAATATTTGCAGAAAATTAAGGAGCTGGCTGTGCCCGATCTGTTCGAAAATCCCATGGGCCTCGACGGTTTTGAATTCGTTGAGTTTGCGTCGCCGGAACCCGGGGTCTTGGAACCCGTGTTTCACCTGCTGGGTTTTGAAGCGGTGGCCCGTCACCGATCAAAGGACGTAACCCTGTATCGACAGGGCGACATCAATTTTATATTGAACAATGAGCCCGGTAGCCCCGCTGCCTATTTTGCTCAAGAGCACGGCCCGTGCGCCTGCGGCATGGCGTTTCGGGTCAAAGACGCCCATCACGCCTACTCCAGGGCACTCGAACTTGGCGCGCAACCCGTCGAGATTGCGACCGGCCCGATGGAACTGCGATTGCCGGCTATCAAAGGTATCGGCGGCGCGCCGCTGTACCTGATCGATCGCTATACCCCGGGTAATACGATTTACGATATCGATTTCCAGTGGTTCGATGGCGTAGAGCGCAACCCGGTGGGATGCGGCTACAAAGAGATCGACCATCTAACCCACAATGTGTATCGCGGCCGCATGGACTTTTGGGCCAACTTTTACGAGTCCCTCTTCAACTTCCGCGAAATCCGCTTTTTCGATATCAAAGGCGAATACACAGGGTTGTTCTCGAAAGCTCTGACCGCACCCGATGGTCGTATTCGTATACCGCTTAATGAAGAGGCCTCTCAGGGCACTGGCCAGATCGAAGAGTTTCTGATGGCATACAACGGTGAAGGCATTCAGCATATTGCGTTGAGCTGCGACGACCTGCTCGCCTGCTACGATCGGCTCAAGGATCGCGGACTGAAGTTTATGACGCCGCCGCCCGATGCCTACTACGAGATGCTCGAGGATCGGATCCCTGGGCACGGTGAGCCAATTGACGAGTTACAGCCACGTGGCATCCTGGTCGACGGGTCAACCGAAGGTGGCGACCCCAGACTTTTGCTGCAGATCTTCTCTGAGAATATGATTGGCCCTGTATTTTTCGAGTTTATTCAGCGCAAGAAAGACGACGGCTTCGGCGAAGGTAACTTCAAGGCTTTGTTCGAGTCCATCGAGCGCGACCAGATCGCTCGCGGCGTGATTGACGAGCAAAAGGAAGCATCATGAAGTTGGATCGTATTCATCACGTTGCGTATCGCTGCAACGACGCGAAGGAAACTGTCGATTTCTATCAGCGTGTACTCAACATGGACTTCATGTTGGCATTCGCCGAGGACCAGGTGCCTTCAACCAAGGAACCCGATCCCTACATGCACGTATTTTTAGACGCGGGCATGGGCAACGTTCTGGCCTTCTTTGAATTGCCGACACAGCCGGAAATGGATCGTGATCACAACACGCCGCAATGGGTACAACATATCGCATTTGAAGTGAGCTCATACGAAGACCTGGTCGCCGCAAAAGAGCACATCGAAAGCGAGGACGTGGACGTTCTTGGCCCAGTAAATCACGGCATTTTCCAGTCCATCTACTTCTTCGATCCCAACGGCCACCGACTGGAGCTGGTCGCCAATACCCAGACCCAGGAACAACTCGACGAGTTGCGCCGTGTTGCTCCCGCTATGTTGGAAGAGTGGAGCAATACCAAAAAAGCCCCCAAACATGCAGCCTGGCTGCACGAACTCGAATTCCGAGGCACCGAATAATGAAATTGGCATCACTGAAAAATGGTCGCGACGGCCAGCTGGTTGTTGTATCTCAAGACTTGACGAAGTATCTCGTTGCAGCTGAAGCCGCGCCGACGCTGCAGGCCGCACTCGACGACTGGGACAATGTTCGTTCACGACTCGAAGTGCTCGCTACACAAGTAGAGAACGAAGGCGAAGCATTTGATCAAGCGAATTGCGCGTCACCATTGCCACGTGCGTTCCAATGGGCCGACGGCTCGGCCTACGTCAATCACGTTGAGCTCGTGCGCAAAGCGCGCAACGCAGAAATGCCAGACAGCTTTTGGACGGACCCATTGATGTATCAGGGCGGGTCCGATTCCTTTCTCGGTCCGCGCGATGAAATTCCAATGGCGGATGAAGCCTGGGGCATCGACTTTGAAGCGGAAGTCGCAGTTGTTACCGGCGACGTCCCCATGGGTGTCAGCGCCGCAGATGCCGGCAACTATATTCAGCTCGTCATGATCGTCAACGATGTGTCGCTGCGCGGCCTGATCCCCGGTGAACTTGGCAAGGGATTTGGTTTCTTCCAGTCGAAACCGTCCAGCGCATTTTCACCTGTTGCGGTAACACCCGACGAACTGGGTGATGCGTGGCGCGACAACAAACTGCATTTGCCGTTGTTATCTGATCTTAATGGTGAAGCATTCGGCAAGCCCGAAGCTGGCGTCGACATGACCTTCGATTTCGGCCAACTGATTGCTCATGCGGCGAAATCTCGCCCCCTGGTCGCCGGTACGATCGTTGGCTCCGGCACTGTGTCTAACAAGCTCGACGGCGGCCCGGGCAAACCAATTGCTGACGGTGGCGTTGGCTATTCCTGCCTGGCCGAGATTCGGACCATTGAGACGATTGAAAACGGCGCGCCGACAACGGCATTCATGAAGTTTGGCGATCACATCAAGATTGAGATGCTAGATGAACAAGGCGCGTCAATATTTGGCAGTATCGAGCAAACGGTGGTCAAATACGAAGCCTGAATGGCGATGAATCTCTACAGCTACTGGCGCTCTACAGCGGCCTATCGCGTACGGCTTGCCTTGAATCTCAAAGGCATTGCCTACGATACGGTGACCGTGTCACTGCTGCCCGGCCAGGCAGAACACCGGCAAGACGAGTATCGTTCGCGCAACCCGCAGATGCTCGTCCCTTTTCTTGAAGACGGCGATTTCGGCATTGGCCAGTCGCAGGCTATTCTTGAATACCTCGAAGAGACCAGCCCCGCGACACCTTTACTGCCCGACTCTGCCAAGCAGCGCGCCGCCGTACGATCATTCTGCAATTCAATCTGTTGCGACATACACCCGCTCAACAATCTGCGCGTATTGGTGTACCTGAAGGAAGAGCTCGGGATTAGTGATGAGCAACGCGATGCCTGGTATGCGAACTGGATTCACGAAGGCTTTCGCGCAGCCGAAGTCGTCGCCAATGAACATGCTGATCACGGACCTTTCGTCTTTGGCGACACCGTTACACTCGCCGACTGCTGTTTAATTCCGCAGGTCTACAACGCGCGGCGTTTCAATGTGTCGCTGGATGATTTTCCTCGGCTGGTCGCTATTGATGAGCATTGCAACGAATCGCCAGATTTTTCAGACGCCATCCCTGAGCGCCAACCGGACGCACCGTAGTTTGTCTTTTACGCAAGATCGATAACTAGTTTGCGCATTCGCTGCCTGGTGGTTTCGTCGGGCAAGCGTCCGTAACCAGCACCGATATTATCCACGGCATGTTTGGTATTCGCTGTTTCGGTCAGCACGCAGTTAACAGCAGGATGCGCAAGAATATATTTCAGCGAAAACTGCGCCCAGGAATTGCAGTCAAAGTCGGCGGCCCATTCCGGCAGTACCTGCCCGCTAACCAGGCCGAAGTATTCACCATTAATAAATGGTCGATTGATTAGTACCGCAATGCCCTTGTCCTGTGCCAACGGCAGTATATTCTGGGCAGCCTCGGGCTCCAGCATTGAATAATTGACCTGGACGAAATCGACGACACCATCGTTCATCAATTGCATCATTGCCGGATAGTAACGTTCGTTGTGCCGCGCAATACCAACATGGCGCACGAGCCCTTCCGCCTTGAGCGCACGAAACTCGTCAGCACGGCGTATAAGGTCATCGGGGTCAGCGCTCAGTGCGAGATCGAGTGGACCAGCGCCCTGAATTCCCTGCAATTTCGCTACCTCGGTACGTAAGCCAGGCAGGTCCTCTGCGCCCAGGTAGTTGCCCAGAATCGTGCTGTCCTGTGCGCCTCTATCGTGAATGATGCGGCCGGCTGTCTCCCTGCTCGAACCGGATACATCAACGTAAGTGCCGCCGTGCCAAAGAAAAATATCGAGCAGTTTCTCCGAAGTCGCAATATCACCTTGTCTGAAAGCGTTTGAATTGCCCAAGCCTACAATTGCCATCTGCTCATCTGACCCAGGGATCGGTCGCGTCGGTAAGCTCGGCCGGTCATCGGCAAATACCGGCATACTTGCAGCCAGTGCCAGCGCCCCGGTTCCAGTCAGAAATTCACGTCGGTCTGTCATGCTTGTACTCCAGAATTGTTAGAAGCGATACGACCAGGCAATTGCAAGCGAATCAATATCTGCACCCTTATCGGTTTTTGTTCGATTATTAATGTACGCAAACTTCAGACCGTGGTTGCTACCTGTCGGCATTCCGAATGCCAGTGACCAGAGCAAGATTTTCCTGCTGTCATCCGCTCGCATATCGTCAACGATCGATTCGCCCTTCCAGCCATAGCCGGCGCTAAGCGCTGCCCAGTATCCTGGCTTATCGAATACTTTGATTATATGTCCTTGGACCGCGTACAGCGGCTCCTGTTCCAACCTGGAGCCACCAAAGAAATCATCATTATCTTCAAATATGAAGGTTGAACCTGTGAGCTCAAATGACCACTGGCCACGAGTATGCAAAACTCCCAACTGCGGCCGAACGTAGGCACGATTGAATCCCAGGTTGATCAGCTTGTCATTCTGGTATTCGCCCACTGGCACGCTCACTGCAACAGCAGCACCAAATACGGTGCTTGACGACTTACCATCTTTCCCTGGCTTCTTGTCCGCCGATGCGCCGGCGAGAATTATCGACAGACGCACAACAGGGTCGGCCAAACCAACTCGCTCTGCCGATGCGGGCTCACCATTGAGTTGGCCTGTCCAACGCATATTCTGCCAGGGAACCGTGGCATCAAATCGCGCCAGCTTGTTGCCAATCGCGAAGGAACGCACATAGGAAACACCCACCACATGGCCGCTCACTTCAGCGTCCTGAACCTCCAGAACCGGGTCCAAATACACGTCACCTTGTAAGGCTACATAGCCGGCGCCAACGACATTTACACCTGCGGGGACGGGCGTCCAGCGCCGGGGTTCAAGGTCCTGCGCACTTACCTGTCCAACCAGAACAAGCAGTGTGACCAGTGTCGAGACCCTGATCATCTAAAACTGCAATTGCTCGTTCTGAGTTCGAAAATTCATCGCGCAGCGACGCACAAATTCGTCAATCTCAGTCATGTCAACATCGTCAGCGCGCAGCGCGCGGCTGGAGGACGACTTTACATCCGGATAATGACCATTCCCTGCGAATATGCAGTACCAGGACATGGGCAAATACGACGAACGAATGTTTCGCTCGTGGAATTCCTGTGACAGGTTAGCGCCGCTCATCCAGCAACCCAAGATCTGCTTAAGCACATCGGATATGTTCTTGTTCTCGCGGTTTTGGCGCCAATAGTCCGTATCGTCGCGCGTGTTAAGAATGTAGTGCGCAACGATGTAGTCACGTATGCGCTCAAACTTATCATTGATTCGGTCATTAAAGCTGGCGCGCCCCTTGCCAGATATCCCTCTTGCATCCACCGTCGCAATAAAATCGTCAATCGTGCTGCAGACAACATTTAGCGCTGTCGCTTCCAATGGCTCGATAAAACCCTGCGACAATCCAACCGCCAGGCAGTTCTTGTCCCAATGTTTTTCGACGCGTCCCACCTTCATTTTCAGGTGTCGCGCCTCCTCGTCGCTATCAAGAAGACCCAACGTCTCACGTAGTTCCATCTCTGCATCGTCGGCTGAACAATGACTGGAACTGTAGACATAGCCATTACCGATACGATGCGTCAAAGGAATCTCCCATGCCCAGCCGAACTTCAGTGCGGTGGAGATCGTCTGCGACGCAATATTCTCGACCTGCGGTGTCGGCAGCACGACAGCGGCATCATTAAGTAGATTTTCGCCGAACGAGCGAAACGGCACCCGCAGTGTCTTCTGGATCAAAGCACCGCTAAATCCTGAGCAGTCAATGAAGAAGTCCCCCGCTAATGTTCCCTGATCATCGGTAAGCAAACTCTCGATATCACCAGTCACACTTTGGTTGACGTCTTCAACCCTGGTCTGAAGGTGCTTGACGCCTCGAGACACGGCCTTGTCCCGTAGAAATTCGGCGACGAGACTGGCGTCGAAGTGGTAGCCGTATTCGATCTCAAACGGGAAGTTTTCGTCGGGGACAGGTCCGCGCCGTTCCTCGGCTAGTCTGGCCGACAGGAAGAATCGATCTGGATGTGCGTGCACCTCTTCGCCATCACGACGCTGCATCGTATTGAGATAAAATGCTCCAGTTGTGTGCTCGTCCGTACGTGCAGGAAACGGATGGTAGTAGGTTTCGAAACCGGGCCTGGTTGACCAGTTGGCGAAGGTGATGCCGTTCTTGTAGGTTGCTTTGCACTTTGGCATCCACTCCGATTCTGCAACACCGATTGATGTGAAGAAATGCTTTAGTCTAGGTGTAGATCCTTCACCAACACCGACAGTACCAATATCGGGCGACTCAATCAGCGTTACCCGGACGCCCTTCTCTCCCCACCTGGCGATCAATGCGTTCGCGGCAATCCAGCCGGCAGTTCCTCCGCCTAAAACAATGATGTGCGTCCCGGCTCGAATATCCCGGCTCATTTCTGGTTATTTCCTGGCAAGTGTCATGGCAACCACGATTGTGCACCAAGCAAGCCCCGATTTTGTATTTTCTGTACCATAACCGGCCATTTGAGACTGACAACAGGCGACACTATGGCACGACGCGTATTCATCGATACTGATACCGCCTCGGACGATGCTGTCGCTTTGATGATGGCGTTCAAACACGTGGCAGCGGACCTGGTCGGCATCTCGATTGTTGCCGGCAACGTACCGATGAATCAAGGCGTACAGAACGCGTTGTTTATTAGAGAGCTGTTTGGGGCGACGACACCTGTCTTTGCCGGCGCAGCCGAACCCTTGTCTCGCCCATTAGAGTCGGCACAGCACATTCACGGTGATGACGGCATGGGGGATATCGGACTCGATGTTGCTGGCCGAGAGGCAAACGAAGGTTCCGGCGTTCAGGCCATTGTTGATGCCGCAAACCGTTACCCGGGCGAGCTCGAACTTATAACGTTGGGCCCTCTGACCAACATTGCGCTCGCATTGCAACTTGACCCCGGAATTGCAGGAAAGATCAAGCAGTGCACGATCATGGGTGGTACAAGTGATGGCTACGGCAACGTAACGCCTGTGTCGGAATTCAATATCTGGGCTGACCCGGAAGGTGCTGAAGTCGTCTTTGCATCCGACATACCGAAGACCATGGTCGGCTGGGACATCTCACGCAAGTATTCGGTGATCAGCGATGAGGACGCCGAGTTGCTGCGCGCCATCGGGACCGAGGCCGCAAGAGTCGCTATCGATGCGCAAATAATCGTGCGGAAGTTTTGCGCTGGAACCTCGGGTGTCGATGGCTTCGACTTCCCAGACCCGATCGCTATGGCGGCAGCGATATCAGAACCTACTATTCTCGCATCGAAGCAAGCCGCCGTGACCATCGTAACCAACGAGGGCCCAACACGCGGCTTGGCGATTGTTGACGACCGACAGTTTTCAGACCGGGCGTGTTCAACAAGAGTTGTGCTTGAAGCCGACAGGGATCATTTCCTGGCATTACTCAGGAGCGCTTTGGCTTAGTCTTGAGTCGCAATAACTGAATCGCGACAAGTATTCCAGCAAGAATATAGCCAACAATCGGGTCGAAAGACTCAAGCCACCAATGCGCAAACATCAGAATCGTTGCACCGTACACCCAGCGATGCAGGCGCTTCCAGGTTCTACCGAGCAAGCGGACTGACCTGTCATTGCTGGTTACTGCCAACAGCACAAATATTGCGAAGGCCAACCAACCTGTTGCCAGTGAAGGCTCCAGCCCTTCTTTGAGAATTAGATCGGCACCCCATTTGCGCTCGAGATAAACCACGGTATGCAGTGCTGCATAGGCAAAACTCGCGACGCCCATTGCTCGGCGGTGTGGCGCTAACGAAGCAACGGACCGCAACACATTTCGAAGTGGTGTGATCACCAGCACCGCAACGAGTAAGCCAGCGCTCCAGAGGCCGGTCTGGTGAATAACCTGTCCGTAGCTAATTGCATCACTTGCGAAACGCGTGCAAATGACGACAAATGGCACGGAGAGCAGTGCCCAGACCCAGTATTTCGAGCGTACGCGATTCAAGAGTTTGGCAAACTTTGCGGCCAGTTTCGTTGTGTTAGGATGCCTTGAAAGCCGCGGCCAAATCAATTCAGGACAACAACAATGATATTTACCAAACTAAAGAACACCTTTTCTTTGCTGGCAATGATCGCCCTGTTGAGTGCATTCGGCGGCGCGGCGGCCGCTGAACCGGAGTCACCTGATTTTCCAACAGCCGCGTTAGTCGACCCGAATAAAGCGAGCATAGATGACCTTGCTGCAATACCCGGCATGAACCCTGCCGCAGCGGCGGCAGTAATCAACGGACGCCCGTTCAAAACTCAGAGTAAAATGGATGCGGCCATTGGTGACGCGCTGGACGACGAAGGACGCAAGTCTGTTTACGCACGGGTGTTCATCAAAGTCGGCCTCAATAAAGGTGCTGAAGAGGACTACAAGCTCATTCCATCAACGATGTCAGCGGGAAAACTGGCGCACGAGTTTGAGGAATATCGGCCTTACGAATCGCTTGAGCAGTTTAGTCGCGAAATGTCCAAATACGTCAGCGATGAAGAAGTTGCGTACCTGGTGCGATTCGTCACGCTGGATTGACTAGTCGGATTTTCGGGTCTGCAAGAATCAGAAAAAGGGCTACGAGGGGCGTTGGTTGACGGATAACTAAGCAAATCATACCGTCGACTGTCGACAAGAATAATTAGAAAAGGATCGAGGCGATTGGCAGCCGAGGCGAGGACAGGCGCGTAGTGGTGGCGGACACCGAATTACGGTCGGATAAAGTCCGCGTTACCGTCCGCGATCTTGACAAGCGTTTCTCGCAAGAGGTCGTCGCATTACAAGGCATCAATCTCAATGTCCAGCAAGGAGAGTTTGTCTCACTGGTTGGCCCTTCCGGCTGCGGTAAATCGACCCTGCTAAAGCTTGTCGCCGGACTTGAAGTGCCGAGTTCCGGCGACGTCGTGCGCGCCGGAATTGACGAGACCCCAGGATCCGTTGGCTTTGTTTTTCAGGACGCGCATCTATTGCCCTGGCGAACAGTTCGGCGCAACGTCGAACTTTTGCTGGAAATTCAGAAAATTTCAAATGAAGAACGACGACGACGCGCCGACCAGGCGATCGCTCGTGTTGGCTTGAACGGATTTGAAGATGCCTATCCGCGACAACTTTCTGGCGGAATGAAAATGCGGGTTAGTCTTGCTCGAACATTGGTGCTAGACCCACAGCTCTTTCTATTGGATGAACCTTTCGGCGCGCTCGACGAAATCACACGCGAAAAACTCAACGATGACCTGCGGGAGTTGACGCAGGCAAACGGCCTAACGACGTTGTTCGTTACGCATTCGGTGACCGAAGCGGTTTATCTTTCGAATCGGGTGATCGTAATTTCAGAACGCCCGGGGATCATCGTTGAAGAGATTTCGGTGCCATTCACCGAGCGTCACCGGAGTCTGCGCAACACACCCGAGTTTGTGCAGATTTGCGCCGACGTTACTGATGCTTTGTACAGAGGCATGGGAGAGACCGGGGTGGACAAGCAATGAAGCGAGTTCTCGAACTGGCAGGCCCGCCACTTCTGGTGCTAGTTGTCATCTTGGGCCTGTGGTCGCTTGCAGTGCGCATCTTCGAAATTCCGGCCTTCGTGCTACCTGGTCCCGAAAGGGTATTCGAAACGGCGATGTTTGAGTCCGAGCGACTCATGACTGGATTTCGCAACACACTCATCGCGTCCACTATAGGCCTCCTCGCGGCCACTATCGTTGGCGTGCTAGGCGCCGTCATACTTAGCACCTCGCGTGTGCTTGAGCGCGCTTTGTATCCTTGGGCGGTCGTACTGCAGACGGTACCCGTCGTTGCCGTCGCGCCACTCTTCGTCCTGTGGGTCGGCCCAGGCCTCGTCAGCGTTGTGCTGGTGGCGTTCATCATTGCCCTGTTTCCAATTCTGGCGAATACGCTGATGGGACTGGTTTCTACCGATCCCGCGCTGATTGACCTTCTAAAGATGCAGGGCGCAGGTCGGGTCGCAATTTTTCGCAAAATCCGCTTGCCGAATTCGCTGCCGTACTTCTTTACGGGCATGCGGATATCGGCAGGCCTCGCTGTGATCGGCACCATCGTCGGCGAGATGGTCGTAGGTCGCGGCGGTGAAGAAGCTGGTCTCGGCTACTACGTTGTTTTCAGCGCCACCCAACTAAAGACCGACTTTGTCTTCGCGACGATTATTGTTTCCACCGGACTCGGGATCGGTTTTTTCCTCGCGATGGTTGGTCTCTCTTCTCTCGTCATGGGTCGCTGGCACGAATCCGAGCTGCGTCGCAATAGCTAGGCAATTGTCATGAAGCGAATATCAAAACGAATACTCTTGCCTCTGCTCATTTTCGTCGTTGCGGCCTGCGTTGAACCAGTTGCAGACGACACGATCAGCGTTCAAACCGACTGGTTTGCCTCGACCGATCACGCAGCACTCTACGCTGCTGAACTGTATGGCTATTTCGCCGATCGAAACCTGAAGGTTGAAATTCGACAGGGTGGCCCGGGAATTCGCGCTGCCAATGACGTGGCCACCGGCAGGGCGACCTTCGGCCTGGCGCTGCCGGAAAACATCATCCTGGCGGCTGCAGAGGATGTCGAACTGCTGTCGGTCTTCGCCTCGTACCAAGAGTCTCCGATCGGACTGATGGTGCACGAGAGCTCGGGTGTCAGCGGTATCGAAGGCATCGCCGATCTATCTGTGCAGATATTTCCCGGCCAGGTTTTCTGGGAGGTGCTCAAGCATGAAACTGGCATATCGCCTGCCGAGATCGCTTTCGATGGCTCCATGACTGCCTGGGCCGAGAATCCAGACTGGGCAGTGCAAGGCTTTGCCACGACCAATCCATTCGACGCCCGCAACGCCGGTGCCGAGCCGCGCATGCTCACCGCGACTACGCTAGGTTTTCGTTCTTACGCGGGTGTCATCTTTACCGACCGATCCTTCGCCCGCAATCACCCGGAAAAAATGACTGCTTTTGTCGCCGCACTGCAGCAGGGTTACGCTGATTTCCTGGCTGACCCGCACGCCGTCATTGAATACATCAACAGAGACATCAATAAAGACTTCCTGATCGAGGTGGGCGAAGCGGCGGCTCCGGTCATGCAGGATCTCGCAGTCAGTGCTGACACTGAATCTCTCGGACTCGGCGCAATGAACCCGGACGTCTGGAATGACGTTGCAGCGCGGATGCTGAGTGCCGAAGTCATTCGGCGTGAAGTCGATGCGGCGACGCTGTGGACGAATGAATACCTGCCGACAGCACAGGAGCAAGCGACTCAATGACGAAGCCCAGCAACGTCGACTTGCTCATCCGTGGCGGCATCGTGCTGCCGATGGACGAGCGGACGGCATTCGAAGGCGATGTTGCCGTCCAAGACGGCAAGATTGTGGCGCTCGGTCCCGACCTGCAGATGCAGGCAACAGAAGAGCTCGACGCTGCCGATCGCGTTGTGCTTCCCGGCCTCGTCAACGCGCACATGCACGAGTGCATGGAACGCGGCTGGTTCGAAGATCTCGCTTTCGATGTTTGGCTTAATGAACACGCGCAGCCGAAAGATCGCGCTTACACGCCGGCTGACCAACGTGCTGCCGCCCTGCTGAACCAAGCCGAGATGATCGCCTCAGGCAACACGACCTTCGTCGATATGTTTCGCTTCCCAGGCGAAGCAGCTGCGGTCGCACGCGATTCCGGTCTGCGCGCGATCATCGCGCCACAACTTATCGATTCGGCACCGGACGTCGGCGAAACGCTGGAGTCCAACATCGCAGCATTTGAAGAGTGGCACGGCGCCGCTGACGGCCGGGTGTCGGTATGGTTTGGCCCGCACGCGCCTTACTCCTGCTCCGAAGACTTGCTGGCAGCTGTTGCTGAGGAAGCCAGAAGCCGCGGCACAGGCATAGCAACGCATCTCGCCGAGAGCCGCTGGGAAGACCAGTTTATCCGCGAGAAGAGCGGCCTCAGTCCGACCGCCTATCTCGACCGCGTGCTCGGTCTGGGCCATGACGTTCTGGTCGCACATTCGATCTATGTCGACGAAGCCGACATAGCGTTGCTCGCAGACCGCGACGTTGCCGTCGCGCATTGCCCGAATTCCAACATGAAGCTGGGCAACGGCATGGCGCCTATTCCGGAAATGCTTGAGGCTGGCATTCGAGTTGGCATCGGTACCGATTCAATGATGACCAATAACAACCTCGACCTGTTCGAGGAGATGCGGCAAGCGGCGCTCGTTGCCAAACTGCGCCGCGAGGACCCAGCGGTACTGCCAGCCTGGACGGTGCTGGAGATGGCCACAATTGGTGGCGCCCGGGCGCTGGGACTTGCGGATGAAATCGGCACGCTGGAGGTTGGCAAACGCGCTGACTTGATCCTTATCGACCTGGAGCGACCACATATGTGGCCACTACACAGGTCGACAGAGAGTTTCGGCAACCTCGTCGAGCAGCTCGTTTTCGCGGCGCGCGCCAGCGACGTAGCCACGACCATTGTCGATGGCCAGGTATTGATGCTCGACGGTGAGTTCAAGACGCTGGATCTCGACGACGTGCGCGAAACCGTGCGGCAACAGGCCGACAACCTGTTGCACCGCGCCGGCGCCGAAACTGTGGTCTTCAATCGATTGGGCCGGCGCGAACTGGAAGGGTAGACTGTCGTGAGCGACAAAAATCAACCAATAATCAATCTGGAGTAATTATGGCGAAGGTGTATCGCGACGACGACGTCGACCTGGGCGTTCTCGACGGCAAGACAGTAGCTATCCTGGGCTACGGTAACCAGGGGCGAAGCCAGGCACTCAACCTGCGCGATAACAACATTAAAGTTGTCGTTGGCAATCGCGGCGATGACTATCGTCAGCTGGCCAGTGATGATGGCTTCGACGCCTTCGATATTCCGACAGCCGCCGGCAAAGGCGATATTGTCATGGTCATCCTGCCCGACGAGACGCACGCGCAGGTGTTGCCCGTCGATGTATTCCCGCATCTGCAGCCAGGTGCAACACTCGTGTTCGCGCACGGTTACTCGGTGTTTTACAAGGAAGTCGAACCGCCAGAAGGTCACGACATCACCTTACTCGCACCGAAAATGATCGGCCCGGCGGTGCGCGAGCTATTCACCAAGGGCGCTGGCTTCCCGTCTCTGATTGCCGTTGAACGGGACAGCTCAGGTCAAGCATTGGCAACCGTGCTGGCGCTGGCCAAAGGCATCGGCAGTACCAAGCTCGGCGCCTGGGAAACCACGTTCGAAGAAGAAACAATTACCGACCTGTTTGGCGAACAGGTGGGCGGCGGCGGCGCGATCATCTCCATCATGCGCTCGTTCAAGGTGCTGACCGATGCAGGCTATGACCCAGAGGTCGTGCAGCTCGAAATGTTGGGCTCTGGCGAACTGGTCGAAGTCATTCGCAGCCAATGGCGCGAAGGCGTTGTCGAAGCATTAACCGGCCACAGCCCGACCAGTCAGTTCGGCCAGTTGCATCGTGCCGAGGAACTACAGGACAACGGCGAAGCCGAGCAATACCTCAAAGGCGTGCTGGATCAACTGCAGGACGGCAGTTTCGCAGACATCTGGCGTAAAGAGCAGGAGTCTGGCTACGAGCGGCTCGAGGCCCTGCGCGCCAAATACCTGGCCGATCCTTTTTGCGATGCGAGCCGCCGCAATCGCGAAGAACTCAAAGAGGTTATCGACAAGGGAATCATTTAAGCGTGCCTGCCAAAAACGACGCGCCTGTTTTCGGCCAACGCATCGCTGGCCACGCCGTTGCGCCTGAACAAAATGCCACGTTAATCGAGCGCCGCTCGCCTGCCGACTCCACTAGTATTGTTGCGCGCTTCGGTGTTGCGAGCTCGGCGCAGGTTGATGCGGCCGTCGCGGCGGCGCGACGCGCACAGCCGGCCTGGGCTGCCAGGCACCCAGCCCAACGCGCCGACATTTTGCACCGGGCTGCCCGCCTGCTCGAGCAACGAACGGCGGAGCTGGTCGACTGGGAGGTCGCAGAATCGGGGATGCTGCGATCGCTCGCCGAGATGCATGCCGGCTGGTGCATTGAGGTTCTGAATTTTTATGCAGGACTGGCGCGCGGTCTGTCCGGCCGCAGCGTGCCACTGGGTGAATCGAAGCTGGGCCTGGTTGTACCCGACCCTTACGAAGTCGTTGTCGCTTTAGGTCCGTGGAACTTCCCACTGTCCGAATTGATCTGGAAGCTGGCACCGGCGCTAGCGGCCGGCTGTGCAGTTATCTCCAAACCATCCGAACTAACGCCAGTAACATCGCTGATTCTCGACGAGGTGCTTGCCGAAGCTGGCGTGCCAGAAGGCCTGACCAGCGTGCTAGTCGGCGGCAGAGACATTGGCGCCGCGCTCGTCGAACATCCGGACACTGCGCTCGTTAGCCTGACCGGCGGCCGCGCAACCGGCCAGGCAGTACTCAGCGCGGCGGCACAGAACCTGACCCCGACCGTCATGGAACTCGGTGGCAAGAGCCCGATTGTCATACTGCCGAATGCAGATGCCGACACTGTCGCCGACATCATTGGCGGCGCAATCGCGTTTCGCACCGGACAACAATGCATCTGTCCAAGCCGCGTGATTGTTGTAGGCGACGCACAGCGACGTCGCGATGTAGCCGAAGCGATTTTTGCTCAACTTGAGCCACTCGCCCCGGGTGCTCCGGATTTGCCGGACACGACCCTGGGTCCTGTTATCACGACTGAGCATGCCAGTTCTCTGCGGCAAATCGTCGCGGCAGCGGCTGATCGATCGCTGTCGATGCTGGGCGGCGAGGCTCTGGAAGACGCGTTTGTTCGACCGGCGGTGTTCATGCCAGATGACGAATCGGATCCAGTGGTCACCGACGAACTGTTCGGCCCGTTCACCGCCGTGCAGGCTTGCCCTGATGTAAGTTCCGCCATCGAATTGGCCAATCGCACGCGTTACGGCCTCGCCGCCGGCGTAATCAGTGGCGGCGATACCAGTCGAGCCATTGACGTCGCACGCAGGCTGCGCGCGGGTTCCGTGTGGATCGACGACTATGGCACCATCGAACTGGAACTTCCTTTCGGCGGCATCGGCGATTCCGGGTTTGGCCGAGAGCTCGGCATGGAAGGGCTGGAGAGTTTCGTACGCTGGAAATCTATTCATCTGCAGCACGGGAGCGCATCATGAGTCTTGCGACACAGAAAGGCGACACGCTTGAAGAGCTGGCGCTCAATACCACGTCTGCCGTCATCATCGGCAATGGCGGCGGCGGAGACTGCCTGGTCGGCCTTCTTGCCGCGGGCTGGCTTAAACGCATGGGCGTCGAACGCGTTGCGCTCGGCGGAATCGCCTGCCAATGGTGGACAGCGCCTGGCGAAGACCGGCCCGAACTCGTCGACGTACTCGGGCCAGACCTGTATTCGATCGACGACCTCGATGAGATCAAGCGAGTCCATGACTACGCCGCCATATGCAGCACGGACACGCATTCGCATGGGCGAAGACCGCATGAAGCCGTGCTTGCCGAACATACCGGCGAAGAAACATTTGTCGTATCTCATCAAGGTGGTGTGAAAGGCTCGACCGCAGGACTAAAAGCCGTGGTCGACTACTTCGATGCCGACTTGGTTATTGCGATGGATGTTGGTTCAGATACGTTATCTACAGGTGACGAAGTCCGCCCCACAATGACGGTCCTGGCTGATCACATCACTTTAGCCGCCGTTATGTCACAAGACGCTGCATCTGTATTTTGCCTTGCAGGTTTCGGTGCTGACGCGGAACTGGAAATTGAAGAGCTCACTGAAAACACCGGCAAGGTGCTTGCGGCTGGCGGCTTGCTCGGCGTGTTCGCATCCTCCAAGGCTGAAATTGAAAATCTCGAAGTCGCACAGCAAAAAGCGTTCGATCCGGTTGGGCAACTCGTGGTCGAGGCTTATCGCGGTAATTTCGGACTACATCACGTGCCAACGGCCTCTCCCTGGGGACAGGTAGCACGGATGACTCCAGCCGCCGTACCTGTCTGGGCATTTTCTCCAGCTATCGTCGTCGACGCGGTAGCCAAACATGCCACAGAAATATTGCAGACGACCAGTCTGGCTGATGCAGAAGATATCTACGTGAAGCTCGGGCGGCTTCCGGAAACCCGCATTGTCGGGCGCGTCGACTTCCGACGCGATTGACCATCTTCATTCTTGCCAGCATTCGGCGCATCGGATTACCCCATGCGTAAGACGGTCATCAAAACAAATATGGGCAGCGCCGAATGGTCGCGACTCGTTTTGTTGTCGATGCTTTGGGGCAGCGCATTCTTTCTTGTCGAAATCGCGCTGCTGTCTTTCAGTCCGCTACTGCTGATCGCGGTTCGTTTTTCGATGGCCACGCTACTCGTCTGGCTCATCGTCTTCGCCAAAGGATACGCGTTGCCCAGAAATGCCTCGGCCTGGCTGGCTTTCCTTGGCAGTGGCCTGCTCAACAATGTCATTCCACTGATACTGATCGTCTGGAGCCAAACCGTCATTACAGCTGGGCTTGCTGCGATTCTGACGGCTGCAACACCCATCATCGGTGTCGCTCTGGCCGGCCTGGGGCTGCGAGACGAGCCGATTACCCGGCCCAAGATTGCAGGTACGACGCTCGGCCTGATCGGTGTAGGCATTCTTGTTGGCCCGGCCGCATGGGCCGGTTTAGGCATTAACCTGCTGGCTCAGCTTGCAGTACTTGGCGCAGCAGTTTCCTTTGCCTTCGCCGGTGTGTACGGACGGCGGTTCGGAACCATGGGCATTCACCCAATGGTCGCAGCAGCGGGGCAATTGCTTGTATCGTCAACCATCATGATACCGCTGGCGCTCTGCTTCGAAGATATTGCTGTACTGCATTCGACCAGAGCCAGCGCATGGGCCGCGGTTGCGGCATTGGCTATATTCTCAACCGCGCTAGCGTACGTGATCTACTTCGATCTTCTTGAGAGAGCCGGCGCGGTGAATTTACTGTTGGTGAATTTACTATTACCGGTGACCGCAATTCTACTTGGTTTCATTTTCCTCGATGAAAAACTGTCTACCTGGCAATTCGCCGGCATGGCCGTCATCTGGCTCAGTCTGGCCATCCTTGATGGACGGCTCTGGCGACGACTGTTTTTGCACTAATTTCTTCCGCTAACCTGTGTCATTTTGTACATCAACTATACGAACGAGCAGAAAAAAGGCCCGCTCAGAGACGGGCCTTCAGTTATTTGGTGGTGAAGGGTGGATTTGAACCACCGACCTACGGGTTATGAGTCCGTCGCTCTAACCAACTGAGCTACATCACCTTTATTCTGTGCGCGACCAAGGCTCGCGCGGGCCGCAAATTGTCCGGATA
>JBPCXZ010000147.1:0-6754 GCA_051008055.1 Woeseiaceae bacterium | reverse complement strand
AGTCCTCAGCAAAGTATTTTAGAACACTTCTAACCGGATAGGGGGTCATTCCGCCCATTGCACATAACGATGCATCCTCCATCGTGTCGCACAATTCCACCAGTAATTCGTAGTTTTCGTCCCGTTTTTCGTTCGCAATCATGCGATCAATGACCTCGACACCGCGTACAGCGCCGATTCTGCAAGGTGTGCACTTGCCACAGGACTCGATGGCGCAAAACTCCATAGCAAAACGGGCCTGCTGCGCCATATCGGCCGTATCATCGAACACGACGATGCCACCGTGGCCAATCATCGCGCCAATGGCGATAAATGCTTCGTAGTCCATCGCTGTATCGAGTTGGTCCGCCGGGATGTAGGCGCCCAAAGGGCCGCCCGCCTGAACCGCCTTGATGGGCCGGCCGCTGGCCGTGCCGCCGCCCCAGTCTTCGACAAGTTCGCGCAGAGTCAGTCCGAACGCTTTCTCTACCAGGCCGCCATGCTTGATGTTGCCGGCGAGTTGAAACGCGAGCGTGCCGGTTGAACGGTTAACGCCGTATTCAGCGTACTTTTCGCCACCAAGATTGATGATGTTAGGTACCGACGACAACGTAACGACGTTGTTGACGATCGTTGGTTTGCTGAACAGCCCCTCAATAGCAGGTAAGGGCGGTTTGTAACGAATCATGCCGGCTTTACCTTCAAGGCTTTCGAGCATTGCCGTTTCCTCGCCGCAGACGTAACTGCCGGCGCCGAGATGTACATCGATATCAAAATCGAAGCCGCTGCCTTGAATGTTCTCGCCCAGCCATCCTGCTTCACGTGCTGCAACGATCGCGCGGTTCAATACGGAATAGGCCAGTGGGTATTCAGAGCGTAGATAGATGTAACCCTTGCTCGCGCCCACCGCGAAGCCGGCAATCATCATGCCTTCTACGAGGCCAAGCGGGTCACTTTCCATCATGATGCGATCAGAAAATGTACCGCTGTCGCCTTCGTCAGCATTACACGCAATGTATTTTTGCTCGCCGTCTGTGTCAGCAACCGTTTGCCACTTGATACCGGCCGGGAAGCCTGCACCGCCGCGACCGCGCAGCCCCGACGCTTTTATAGAATCAATTACCGCCTGCGAGCCCATTTCGAAGGCTTTGGAAATGCCATCGAATCCCTTGTGTTCGCGGAAGTCGTCGATCGACAGCGGGTTTATCAGGCCGCAGCGCCGAAAGGTCCAACGGTCCTGATTTGCGAGATAAGGAATCTCGTCGACCGGGCCCACGCGTCTGGCGTGCTCGCCGCCCTCCAGCAATCCAGCTTCGAATAATCCGGCAATATCGCCGGCGTCGACATTGCCGTAGGCGATACGTTTGTCGTCAACGACGACCTCGACCATCGGCTCGAGCCAGGTTGCCCCCCAGGAGCCGTTACGAATCAATTCGATGTCGTGCTTGTTCTCTTTCGCGTAACGGGCAATCGCGATGGCCACATCGTCAGCACCGACTGAGATGGCAGCGGTTTCTCGCGGAACATAGATACGCGTCCTCATGAGCCTGCACCGCCCATCTTAGCGACGATTTCATCGAATCGTTCAGGGCTGACGCGACCGAACGTCTTGCCGTCGACCATTATTGCGGGCGAACAAGCGCAATTGCCAAGGCAGTACACCGGTTCCAGCGTCACGCTGTCGTTACTCTCGTGCATACCAACGCCCAGCGACTGCTTGGCATGCTCGGTCAGGTCGCGACTGCCCATCGATTGACAGGCTTCGGCTTCACAGATCTTTACAATGTGCTTGCCAGCAGGCTCTGTCCGGAAGTCATGGTAGTAGCTGACCACGCCGTGCACGTCAGCACGTGACAGATTCAGCTGCTCACCCAATTGTCGAACTGCGTCGGTGCTGATGAAACCAAAGCGGTCCATGAAGGCGTGCAGAATCTGCACCAGCATCTCCGGCCTGTTTTCAAATCCAGCGATAATCTCGCTGGCAGTGTCCTGGTTGTATTCTTCGCGTGTCATTCGATGATGCGCTCTTCGCCTGCATAAATATTAAAAGTGTCGCCACGTAAAAAGCCGATAAGCGACATGTTGAATTCCTGCGCCAGCTGGACAGCAAGACTCGACGGTGCACTTACTGCTGCCAGCAATGGCATGCCAGCTACCAGTGTTTTCTGCATGAGTTCGAAACTTGCCCTGCCGGACACCATCAAACCGAGCGTGCTCGCTGGCAAGCCGTTGTTTAATAACAGAGAACCAACAACTTTGTCGACGGCATTGTGCCGCCCCACGTCCTCCATAACCTTAATCAGGTCGCCTGAGGAATTGAATGCGGCGGCTGCGTGCAAGCCACCGGTCTTGTCGAAGGTGTGCTGGGCCTCGCGCAGCGCCTCGGGAATACGGGTCAAAACCTGTCGGCGGAACGTTTGCTCGCTGCTATCCAGCGCAACGGCGCCACCGACGCGCAGGGCGTCCAGTGAGGTTTTGCCGCACACGCCACAACTCGACGTCGTATAGAAATGCCGCTGCAGGCGCCCCAGGTCAACCTCAACATCGGCGGCCAGGTCGACACGAATGACGTTGTGGTTGCCGGAATCCGGCGCTGGCGGCCCACAGGTTTCAATCGAGGCGATATCTGAGGTCTGGCTGATTATGGCCTCTGTATAGAGAAAGCCGGCAGCGAGCTCCCTGTCATTGCCGGGAGTCCGCATCGTGATAGAAATACTGCGAGTTGCGCGGCCGTCGGGGGTCGAATACCCCAGTCGGATTTCCAACGGCTCTTCCACAGCAACGCTATCGGCCAGTGACTCCGGGACGCCGGCGCGTACCTTGCTGATTTGTACAGCGAAACTGCTGGAAGACATGATGATTGAGCCTCGGGCCCTCGACCTAACGGGGTCTGGACCTCAATAATGAACCCGCAATTATATCTTAATGCGGCTTGGGCGCTTGCTCGGTGATGGTATTGCGGATGCTAGATAACTCGGCTGAATCATCCAGGGCTACCCGACCGTCCCGCACGGACACACCGAGTCGTGCCAGTAACGGTCGCGCATCGGGGAAATCACCCGCATTCGCGTATTGGCGATAAAGGTCCAGAAACAGAGGTTCGTCGACAAACTCATCGAGTTTTGTGAACAATTCCGTACCGCTCCAGCCGTAGGTCGACGGCAAACAGCATTCCTGCAGCTTGCCGAGCACGGAGTCCAGCGATTCGAGGCCACCAGATCGGCGCCGCAGTTCAGCGTCCGCCATCAACGCTAACGACGCGCCACTCCAATAAACTTTCATGCGCGCATCTCGCAGCGGCGCCCGTGCCGCTTCATTTGGTGACATACCAGGGGCCGATTCACGGCCGCGCTCAAGACCGTCATAAATCTTTTGCCACGCGTCCTGCGCAGAGTGCTGCCCGGCGCGCGCCAGAAAAACGTTCTGGTAATACTGCGCAAACCCTTCGGATACCCAGCGCTGTTGGCGATCCAGGTACGGCAGCATCAGGTGCGAGAATTCATGAATGGGCGTCCATTCGGAGTAGTACTTTGCGACAGGCTGATTCTGGTTAATCATTAACTCGATGGTTTCGCCGCCGTCGCGCACAACGCGCCCGAAAGAAACTGCGCTACTGCTGTCCCAGCCGTAGTTTCCGACAGGAATGAGAAATATGTTCGTGTACGGATTTGGAAAAACGCCATAGGCATCGGCAAGATTATTGGCTGTTGCCGACACCCACGGCAGCAGTGGTTCCAATGCAACTTCATCAATGGTATTCGGCAAGACGATGCGTAATTCGGCACCCGCAACGTTCTCGGTACGTTCCTGGAAGGTTCCGAATATTGCCATTGCCGATCCGCTTTGTGGCGAGGCGATCAGGCGATACCGGATGCCGGCATCGTCCAGTCTTTGCCAGGGTACGAAAACGCGCACGTCATCCTGTAAATTAAACGTCGCTATGATCTCGTCAGTGGATCGCAATCGTGGCCGCCACATCCAGACTGTGGGTGACACGACTACATTGCGATCGTCCAACAGTGCCGACAGCCGTTCCGCACGTGCTGCCCACCCCAGTTCGACGGTGTATTTCAGGCACTGAATGCCACTGTCCGGCACGCCCAGATGTCGCGAGCGCGCGGTAATTTGCTTGCCAGTATCGCAATCTTCCGCATAGCGCAGATATTTGCCGGCATCCTGGGATCGCGCGGCAATGCTGTTAATCGGGCGATCAAAGCGCGCTTCGACGGTCATCGTTGCAAGGTCGTCGCTCACGTTAATATCGTAGGTGTGGGCTGCGAAAGCGGCTGTGCCCAGCAGGATCAGTGGCGAACTCACGATCGCGGCGATTTTCAGTCTAATGCGCTGATTGGTAATGATAATCGTTCTCAAAAGTGGTGGTTTTTTAGCTGTGTATTTCCCGTTATGCTGTGGTTCAGTTCGGCGCATTACACTTTAGAATACCTCGTACCGGATATGTTCCGGACCGATTCAGAAAAAAAACGAAATTAAGTACCAGGAGAGTCCCTTGAGCAAAATCGCACGTCGCAAATTTATCCAGTTGTCTGCCGCTGCTGCTGCAGGCGTAATCGTTTCGCCTGCACGCAAAGCCAGTGCAGAAGATATGCCGAAACTGACCGAAGACGATCCAATGGCCGTCGCGATGAAGTACACGCATGATGCAAGTACTGTTGATGCTGCGTCGCGTGCGAATCCGGCGGCTGACCAGAATTGTGCGAACTGTGCGCTTATTCAGGGCGAAGATGGCGCCGAGTGGCGGCCATGCCAAATCTTCCCAGGTAAAGCAGTTGCTGCAGCAGGATGGTGTTCTGTTTGGGCGCCGAAAGCCTGACCAACTCCACTATCCAGCACTTCTACGACGAGCCGACAGGCACGCTGTCATACGTCGTCGTTGACGCGGAGACAAGCAGAGCAGCGATCGTTGATTGTGTGCTTGGCTACTCATTATCATCCGGCCGGACTGATACCAGTCCGGCCGATGTCGTCCTGGATTACGTTCGGCAACACAAGTTGTCCGTTGAGTGGATTCTCGAGACGCATGCGCATGCTGATCACCTGAGCGCAGCGCAATACGTGAAAGCGGAGGTCGGCGGGACTGTCGGCATCGGTACGGGCATCAGAAACGTCCAATCGCATTTCGCCCCCATCTATAACTATGGCGAAAACTTCCCGGTCGACGGACGACAATTCGATCATCTATTTGCTGCCGGCGATGTATTCAAGATTGGCAATCTTGAATGTGAAGTAATCCCAACGCCGGGACATACAGACGATAGCGTTAGCTACAGAATCGGTGCCCACGTCTTCGTCGGCGACAGTATGTTCATGCCGGATTTCGGCACAGCACGCTGTGATTTCCCGGGTGGTGATGCCGGCTTGTTGTATGACTCCATCAGCACGCTGCTGGCGCTGCCAGACGATACGCTTTTGTACATGTGTCACGACTACATGCCGGGCGGCCGCGAGCTACGCTACAGCTGCACGGTTGAGGAGCAGCGTCGCGACAACCTCCACGTCAACGAGGGCGTCAGTAAAGAAGAATTCATTACCATGCGCAATGAGCGAGATGCATCGCTCGGTTTGCCAGCATTGATTGTGCCTGCAATTCAGGTCAACATTCGGGCAGGACATCTGCCCGATGCCGAAGACAATGACATCGCGTATTTGAAGACGCCAATAGATACATTTTAGTTTCGGAGAACACCTTGTTTGAACCACTGCAACCGGCCGCCGCCGACGCCATTCTTGGGCTAATCGGTGAGCACAGGGCTGACCCGCGTCCGGAGAAAGTAGACCTCGGTGTCGGCGTGTATCGCACGGAAGCCGGTGAGACGCCGGTTCTCAGAGCCGTCAAGAAGGCCGAACACCGGCTTGTCGGCTCGCAGGCAACCAAGGCCTATGTTGGGACAGCAGGTGACCCGCAGTTCAACTCAGGAATGCAGCAACTCGTGTTCGGTGACTCAGTGGATGCCGGTCGAATTGCGACGATTCAGACGCCAGGCGGTTCCGGATCATTGCGCGTGGCGGCCGGACTTATCCTGCAGGCAAACCCGAATGCGGTTGCCTGGGTCAGCGACCCTACCTGGGCGAATCACACACCATTACTTGGTGGCGCCGGCCTGACTCTGAAGACGTACCCGTACTACGATGCAACGTCGCACTCAATTCGCTTTGACGACATGCTCGAGACATTTCGTGCTGCAGACGTCGGCGATGTCGTCCTGCTGCATGGCTGTTGCCATAACCCGTCGGGGCTCGACCCAAGCGAAGAACAGTGGCGTGCAATCGCCGATGTCATTGTGGATCGACAATTGGTGCCGTTTATCGACCTGGCTTACCAGGGTTTTGCCCACGGCCTGGATGAAGATGTCTATGGCGTGCGTTTGCTCGCCAGCCGAGTTCCCGAGCTGGTTTTGTCGACATCTTGTTCAAAGAATTTTGGGCTGTACCGCGAACGCGTTGGCAGCTTGTCCGTCCTGGCTCGTGATGCTGAGCGACGTGCTGTCATTGATACCCAGATGAATTCCTACGTACGCACACTCTACTCCATGCCGCCTGACCACGGCGGCGCGGTTGTCAGCATGATCCTGCATGATGACGAACTGCGTGCGGAATGGATTGCAGAGCTCAACGAAATGCGCGAACGCCTGAGCGGCATGGGCAAGTTGTTACACGGTGCTTTGCAAGCTAAAGCGCCGGATCATGATTTCACGCACCTGCTCGATTCAAACGGAATGTTTTGCTTCCTCGGCGTTTCACCCGAACAGGTTGAGCG
>JBPCXZ010000146.1:0-12466 GCA_051008055.1 Woeseiaceae bacterium | reverse complement strand
AGCACTCGAACGATCATCTATGACCATGCAGCGCGTGAAGTGGCGAGCGCACAACAGGAATTTGTCCAGCACTACCCTAAGCCGGGCTGGGTAGAACATGATCCGGAGGAAATCTGGGCCGCGGTTTCAGAGGTTACATCGGCCGCAATGCAAAAAGCTGGAGCGAGTGCGGCCGAGATCACCGCAATTGGCATAACCAATCAACGCGAGACGACGCTAATCTGGGATCGTAGTACAGGCCAGTGCGTTTACAACGCGATCGTCTGGCAGGATCGACGAACCGCCGGGGCTTGTGATGCGCTTAAAGACGATGGCGTCGAAGCGATGGTGGCGCAGCGAACGGGTCTGCGATTGGACCCGTACTTTTCGGCCAGCAAGATCGGCTGGATTCTTGGCAATGTGCCAGGTGTTCGAGAACGAGCAGAGAAAGGCGAGCTCGCGTTCGGCACCATTGACAGCTTTCTGTTATGGCGGTTGAGTAATGGCAAGGTACATGCGACCGACGCGACGAATGCGTCCCGGACTATGCTGTTCAATATTCACACACAACGATGGGATGAAGAATTGCTGGCCTTATTCGATGTCCCGGCGAGCATGTTGCCTGAGGTTCACGATTGCGCTTATGAATACGCGATTGCCGACTGCGATGCGCTGGGTGGAAAAATTCCAGTCCTGGGCATCGCCGGTGACCAGCAGGCAGCGCTAATCGGCCAGGCCGGTTTTGAAGTCGGGACCGTCAAGAGCACTTACGGCACCGGCTGCTTCGTGCTGGCAAACACCGGCAGTGAAGCGCTGGCTTCGAGCAATCAATTGTTAACCACAGTGGCGGCCCGTCTGAATGGTGAGGTCAGCTATGGCCTGGAAGGTAGCGTCTTTGTTGCCGGATCCGCGATGCAATGGCTGCGCGATGAACTTCAGTTGCTTCGCTCGGCCGGCGAGTCGGAGGACATAGCAGAGAAGACCGGGGTGGTCGACGATGTCTATGTCGTTCCTGCCTTCGCAGGCCTTGGAGCACCGTACTGGGATCCCTATGCACGAGGCGCAATTCTCGGACTAACCCGGGGAAGTGGGCGTGAGCAGATTGTCACCGCTACTCTGCAGGCGATTGCCTATCAAACTCGCGACTTGCTGGACGCTATGACTGACGACGGCATCTCGCCAGCGGTGATTAGGGTGGATGGCGGCATGGTGGCGAACAACTGGTTCCTGCAGTTTCTCGCCGACATTCTGGCAGTTCCTGTCGAACGCCCGGTGAATGTAGAGTCCACCGCGCTCGGCGCGACCTACCTGGCCGGAATGTGTGCTGGTGTGTTTGATTCGACCAGATCAATTTCTGAATTGTGGCGAAGCGACCGAGTCTTTGAGCCGGCGATGGAGACGGATCAACGCGATTCACTACTGCGCGGCTGGAGCGACGCCGTTAGTCGGGTAGGCGGCTATGCTTAGAGCGCGACAGCGAATCGGTAAGTACAAAATTATCGGCCGCATTGCATCCGGTCCGCTGGCAGATGTCTATCGCGCTTACGATACGATTCAAAAGATTCGTGTCGCACTAAAAATTCCTACGACCAGCAGTGGCGCGACGGAAGAAGAATTTCTGCATGAGGTGCAGGTCGCAACCAAACTGCGGCACCCGAATATTCTGGGTGTTCTGAATGCCAGCTATATTGACGATCACTTTGTCATCGCAATGGAGCTGGGTGAGCAATCGTTGGCCGATCGCATAGAACGCCGAACCTCAACTGCTCGAGCTCTCGATCTGGCGAGCCAGGCCATCGATTCGCTGGCATTCGCCCACGAGAATAAAATTATTCATTGCGACATCAAGCCGGAAAACTACATTCTTTTTCCGGGCAACCGGCTTAAGCTCGCCGATTTTGGCTTTGCCAAACTGAATCTGCGTACCCTGAAAGCCTCGGGTTCGGGCACGATTGATTACATTGCGCCGGAGCAGGCGATGGGGCGGCCCAAGTTTCAGTCTGATGTTTTCTCCCTCGGCCTGGTGTTATACCGTCTATTCTCCGGCAGATTGCCGGAGTGGCCATTCGAATGGCCAATGCCGGGACACGAAAGGCTTATGGCTCGGGTGCGACCAGAACTGGCCGCCATTCTGAAAAAAGCGATTCAGCTAGACCCGAAGAAGCGCTACCGCGATGCGGTCCAGATGAAAGTTGCGTTTGACCGGCTACAAAGCCATGCCCGTCGGCAGAAGAAACCGCGAGCAAAAACTTCTGCACGCAACGGATCATCGTGGAAGCGCATGCAATGGCGCGAATTTCAGAGTCTGTATCGCAGCACGCTGCAAACGCGACATCAGTGCCGGCATTGCGAGGGGCCCGTCGCTGAGAATATGCAAGCTTGTCCCTGGTGTGGTTTTGATAATCCTGCTCGCGGCTCCGAGTCGACGATGGCATCGAGTTGTCCGCGCTGTGAACGCGGCGTAAAAAACGACTGGGATTATTGCTCGTGGTGTTACGGCCCTGGGTTCGTTGAAGAGACCACGCGGGTCTATCCAGACAAACGCTACACAACTCGATGCAGCAATAAGCGTTGTAAGGGGCAGTTGATGCCTTTCATGCGCTATTGCCCATGGTGTCGGACCAAGATTCGCAAACCATGGAAGTTGTCGGGTACACGTAGCAGCTGCAAGGCCTGCAAGTGGGGTATAGCCAAAGATTTCTGGAGTTTCTGCGCGTGG
Source organism: Woeseiaceae bacterium (assembly GCA_051008055.1). Classification (GTDB taxonomy): domain Bacteria; phylum Pseudomonadota; class Gammaproteobacteria; order Steroidobacterales; family Woeseiaceae; genus UBA1847. Next base: position 9,768 of record JBPCXZ010000146.1, on the reverse strand, counting down.
TGCAGGGAACCGGTGAGGCGTGAGTAATATGCACACGACCGAGTCGATGTTATTGGGTGGATCACTGCAAACAGACCGGGTCGAAACCCAGGCCGGTGGTGGCAGCGTGATCGCCTATTCGAGTCCATCGCCGGATCGGACCACCGAGAATGAGGACAGCATCGCGGTCATTCCGTACGGACCACAGGCCGTTGTACTAGTCGTAGCCGATGGCGCCGGCGGTATGCCGGCCGGGCGGCTTGCCTCGCATACGGCAGTCACAACGCTAACAGAACATTTGCAGAAGGCCGGCCAAAAAACGATCGTGCTGCGCACCGCTATTCTGGACGGCATCGAAGCCGCCAACCAGGCGGTGCAGGACATGTCTAACGGCGCGGCAACGACGTTTACCGTAATTACGGTTGAAGGGTTGCTGGTGCGTGGCTACCAGATAGGGGATTCGGAAGGGTTGGTCGTTGGGCAGCGCGGGCTGCTGCGCTTGCAAACGCCGGTGCAGTCTCCCACCGGTTTCGCCGTTGAAGCCGGTTTCCTGAACGAGCGCGAGGCATTGCAGCATCGCGATCGGCATCTGGTTTCCAATTTCCTGGGGACCGCGGACATGCGGATTGACATCGGCAATGAGGTCAAACTGCAACCACGTGACACAATCGTCGTCGCCAGTGACGGACTGATGGACAACGTGCTGGTTGGTGAGATTGTGGAACGTGTCCGCAAGGGTCCGCTCGACAAAGCAGCTGATGCGGTAATCGCGCTGGCTCGCCGCAGAATGAACGGGACAGCGGCCGATCAGCCCAGTAAACCCGACGATTTATCGCTGATTCTGTATCGAAAGCCGTATCGGCCTTAAAAATCAATAAGCTACGATTATGTTAACGGTGACGGTAAGTCGCTCGCTGGATTGTTAATCTGAGGTGTTGATCGCCGCCTTGCCGCGTATTATCGTCTTCATCAACCGCCAAATTTATTGAATGGAACTCAGGCGGTACTTTTTGGCTCGAACTCAGTAATTGCGGCACGTCTGAGTTTGCCGCCACACCTCGATATCGAGAGGGCAGGACAATGAAAACTAGCCAGGCCGGGAAGTCGGCACCTTACATGATCAAATCTATGCTACTAGCCGCTATAGCGATTCTGGCTGTCAGCGGTTGTAAATCTGAAATGTCCGGCCCATCCGGCGGTGGAATGCCTGCTCCTCCTAGCGGCGGAGCGCCGCCCCCGGGCGGTGCGCCTTCCGGCGGCTCTTCTGGCGGTCAACAAAGCAGCGGCCAGCAAGGTGGTGGCCAGAGTGGCGAGCAGGGCGGGCAGCAAAGCGAATCAGGCAGTGAAGCAGGCGGCGCGCCAGGGGGTTCCTCGGGTAGCGGAACACCCGGCAGCGGCTCTTCCGGCGACGGTATGCCGTCCGGCGGCATGCCCGGTGGAGCCGAAAGCCCAAGCGGTAGTTCTGGTGGCAGCGGCGATGGAGCTGGCGAGGTCGGTAGCTTCCCAGGCGGCTCAGATGGCGAAGCGGGCGACGCTGGCGGCGCGGCTGACGGTAGTAGTGACGGCGAAGCTGGTGGTGATGCTGGCGGCAGCAGCGATGGCGAGGACGGCGGCGATTGTGGTGATACTGGCGCTTTGCCTGGCGGCGTTGGCGGCATGGGTGAGGCCGGCGAGTGTCTTGGCGGCGGTGGCAGCAGTGATTCCGAAGAAGAGATGTCGGCGAGCAGCGGTGGTGCAGGCGGCGCTGGTGGCGCGAGTGGTGCGGATGACGCGAGTGGAGCGGAAGGCACCAGCGGCACCGGTGGCGCGGGCAGTGTTGGCGAATTTCCTGAAGAAAGCGATGCAGAGCGTGCCGAACGACTCGGCAAAGAACTCGAAGAGTCCATTGGTGGTTTTGACGAAGTTCTGATGGAAGAACAGCAGGAAGTCGCGGCGGTAGGTCGGAATACCGAAGGTTTCGGTGAAGGTGGTACTGGCGGCGGCGGTGGCGGGATCAGTCTTGGTCAGCAGGCGCCAGGTGCAGGTGGCGGCGTATCAGTTGCCAATACTAGTATCGAACGAAGCTCGCCAACGGCCGGCATGAGCGAAGAAGAGATTTCAGAGAGAACACCTGAAGATGTTGCGGTAATGGTTGATGACGACATCATTGCGCGGCAGCTACGTGAGGCAGCGTTGGCAGAGGAAGACCCGGCGCTACGTGAAAGGTTGTGGGAGGAATACCGCAAGTATAAGGGCTTGTGAGGAGTCGTTAGCACAGCATGAAAAAAATATCGTTTCTAATAATAATTGGCGCGCTGCTGTCAGGCTGCTCAGTCAATGAAGTCATTACAGCAGAAGAAACTGAACTGATCGTCGCGGAAGCGCCCCCGGAAGAGGGCATGCTGCTCGATATTGGTGTCATTCAATTCGCAGACGGCGTACCTGAAGATAATGACCCACTCGATACGCGCGTATTCGAAGAAATTCGTGCTGCTGAGTCTCGCTATCTTGCGTATCACCTGAAGAAGACCTTGCAAGGCACCGGACATTGGGGCGCGGTGCGCGTCATCCCGTCACGCAATGCTTTTACGGATGTCGTCATCAGCGGTGCGATAGCTGAGTCGGACGGCGAGTTCGTTACCTTGGATGTGAGTATCAGCGACGCGCGCGGCATGTCTTGGTACAACAAGTCTTACAGCACCCAAACGGGTGTTTCTTCCTACTCTGTTAATCGGGACCGACGCCAGGATCCCTACCAAAAGATTTTTAATGATATTTCGAATGATTTGCAGGCCTTCGTCGCCCAGATGGAACCCAAGGCTATTTCAGATATTCGCAATGTCTCCGAGTTAAAGTTTTTCTCCGACATGTCACCTGCAGCGTATGGCGAGCACCTGGCCACCGGGGAAGACGGTTACGTCAAAGCGGTTCGGTTACCTGCAGAAAACGATCCCGCAGTAGATCGCCTGCGCCAGATTCGTGAACGCGATCGATTGGTCGTAGACACGTTGAACGAACACTATGCAAACTTTTACTACGGAATTGCGCTGCCGTACCATTCGTGGCGCAAGACTGCTCGCGAGGAGTCGATAAACTATCGACAGGTTAAACGGTCGGCAAACCTGCAAACCATTATGGGCGCCGTGGTGCTGGCAGGATCACTTGCGGTTGATACCAGCAGTGGCGGTAAACAGACCCGTAACATCAACAGATCATTGCAGGCAATCGGCATTCAACAGGGCTGGAATTCGATGTTCGGTGGCATCTCACGTCGTTCGGAAGCGAATATTCACCTTGAATCGATCAAGGAGCTGTCGGAGTCGTTCGGTGCTGAAGCAGCGCCAATGGTCATATCCGTCGATGGTCAGGCGCGGCGTTTGACCGGCACGGCGGCGGCTCAGTACGAGAGCTGGCGCAGTATCCTGAAGCAGATCTACGAGTCCGAAACAGGCTTTGTCGAGCAGGTTGAAGAAGCCCCGCCGGAGCGCGTCCCAGAACCTACGGGATAAGCAATCGGAGTGACGCCAGACTTGCAAAAAGGGACGGAGCTTGCCGACCGCTACACGCTGGTTCGCAAGCTGGGCGCCGGCGCGCACACGCAGACCTGGTTGGCAACGGATCGCATGACCAGAGCATCTGTTGCGCTCAAGATTCTGACAGGAACTGGTATTACACCGGAATTACTGCGTTCTGAATGGCAAACCAGTATTCGTCTGATGCATGCGCACATCGTACGCGTGTTTGAATTTCATTCGGATTCCAGCAATACCTTTTACAGCATGCAATTTGTCGATGGAGCCGATTGCAGCGTTCTGACTGCTGCGTCGCTCGCTGATATTCTGCAGCCGTTAGCATTGGTTGCGGCTGCATTGAGATATTCGCATGACAAAGGCGTTGTGCACCGCGATATCAAAGCCAGCAATATCTTGCTTGACAGGAATGGCGCTCCGTACCTGACTGATTTTGGTTCTGCGGCGCAGTCTGCTGCAGCCGCCAGCGGCGGATCACTGATTGCGGCTACCCCGCAAAGCCTAGCCGGTGAACCAGCACAACCAACTGACGATATCTTCGCGCTTGGTGGGCTGATTTATGAGCTGGTTTCAGGCCAGTCACCGTATCGGCCAGAGAGCATTGCCGAGGACATTTCAAGCAACACTCCTGCGCCGGCAGTGGCCGCTTCCGGTGAGGATATTCCGGCAGGAGTCGCAAGCCTGCTAGCAGATATGTTGGCGAAGGATGCCGCCGCGCGACCGGCAGCGGAAGCGGTCGTTAACCGATTAGCAGACTGCGGATTCCATGGTGCGCCTGCGCCGACCCGCTACATTGCGAACGAGGAAGTCGTCCAGGCAGAAATCATCGAAGCGGCTACCGACATGCGGTCGCGCAAAGCCGGGGCGACAACCGCGTCGACGATCGCGTCGGACAAGTCCGGCATCAATCCGCGAACGATGGGCATCAGTCTGGCGGTTCTGTTAGCCATCCTGTTCGGTGTTGTCTTCTTTCTGCCGAGCACGGTAACCGTTGACGACGAAGGAGGGGCCCCAGAAGCGGTAAGCGACACGGCGGACGATACTCCGGACGCGACCCCAGCGGAATCAGAACCTGAAGATAATCTTCCCGACCGAGACGAGCGAGTCGTAGCGCGTTCTGAAGCAGACCAGGTGCTGGGTCAGTTGCTGTCGATGATGAATACGCTTGAGCAGCGAGCGGTGCAGCGTTGGGGTGGGCTTCGCTTCAAACAGGCACAGGAAATCTACGCCGAAGCCGATGCTGCCTACCTGGCCCGTGACTGGGCTACCGCCAGTGACAAGTACCTGGAAACGATTGAGGTTCTGGAGCCCTTGATCGACGAGGTCGACCAGGTTTTTGCTCAACACTACAACGATGCGCAAGCTGCTTTGGAGGCGGCCAACACACTGGATGCTTTGCGCTTGTTCGAGATGGCGGTTGCGATTAGTCCCGGGCACGCAGGCGCGCAAGCTGGCCTGGCCCGCGCTCAGAACCTGGATACGGTGCTGGTGTTAACTGAGCGCGGTATGACGTTTGAGAGGGACCTGGAACTTGTTGCTGCGCAGGAGGCGTACAAGCAGGCCGTTGAACTCGATCCAAAATGGCAACCAGCGCGGGAGGGCCTTGACCGGGTTAGTGATGTAATCAACCGGTCGGAGTTTGACCAACGCATGACCGAAGGACTGATCGCAATTTCCGACGGCCACTATGATGCTGCGCGTGCAGCTTTTCGTATGGCTCAGGAGCTCGAGCCGGAATCGCGCGAACCAGCCGACGGCTTATTGCAGGTTGAGCAGGAGATTCGCCTCAATCAGATCAGCGCTTATGAACAACAGGTCTTGCAGCAGGAAGAGGACGAGCAGTGGCTGGAAGCGGTCGCTACCTACGACAAGATTCTGGAGATCGATGACAACCTCGAGTTCGCACAACAGGGTAAGCAGCATGCGCGCCAGTTAACGCTGTTGCACGAAGAGCTCGATACATATATTGAGGAACCCGACAGCCTCAGCTCGCCGTCGACAATGCAAAAAGCCACCATGCGTGTGGTCGACATCACGCGAATGTCGGATGTCGGCCCCACCCTCTCAGCTAAACGCGATGAATTGTCGCGGCTGCTGAAGCGGGCGGCGACGCCGTTGCAGGTTCAACTGGTTTCCGACAACGCGACCGATGTGTCGGTTTACAAAGTTGGTAAACTGGGCAGCTTCGAGACTCACGAATTAACTCTTCGCCCCGGCACGTATGTTGCAGTTGGCAGTCGGCCGGGCTACCGCGACGTGCGGTTGGAGTTTTTGGTGGGTCCGGAGCAGGAGGCCAAACCAATCGTTATTCGCTGTGAGGAAGCCATTTGAGTTTCGACCACCTTATTATCAGAGATGTTGAAGGCGAGCGTCGCGTTACCGCCGGAGAACTGCCGTTGCGAATTGGTACCGGCGGCGATTCCGGCTTGCGCCTGCCTGGACCTGGCGGCGGGCCGGTGGTGCTGCTCGACCTGCTCGACGGCGTGCCGTTTGTGCAACCGGTCGGGCGCGACGGTTCTATGCAGATTAATGGTGGTCCGCTAGCAGCAAGTCGTCGACTTGAGCCGGGAGACCAGCTGGAGTTTTTCGGCAGCCGGATTCTGATCACTGTTGCTGATGATTCGCTGGTGCTTGAGGTGCATCTCGAAGACAGTGCCTACGTAACCCGCCCGCCAGAGCAGGCAAGTGCGGTGGACGCAGCAGACGAGCAGATTGCGCCGACAGCGTTTCGGCGTGCCAGCGAAACTCAGGCCAAGTTCGACGATACTCAGCAAAGCTCGCTAAAAATCATTATCGGCGTGGTCTTGGCACTGCTGTTGTCAGTGTCATTCCTGTTATTTACGTCCAAATCAGTTCGCTTTGACATTGAGCCGGCAGATCCGGACAGCGTCCAGATCACAGGTGGCTGGTTCAAATTCCCAATCGGCGATCGCATTCTGTTGCGGCCAGGTGAGCACGCCGTCAATGTAACCAAGGAAGGCTATTACGACGTTCGGCAGGCATTTACCGTTGGCGAAGAACCGAGCATGCGGCTGCAGGTGGCAATGCGACGGCTTCCTGGTCGGCTGTCGGTGACCACCGAACCGCTCGTCGACGCGCTGGTGTCAATAGACGGTGCGGTGATGGGGAAAGTGCCGTACGGCGCGCTCGAACTGCAGCCCGGCGAACACAGCGTTAGCGTGCGAGCCGAACGCTATCTGCCATTCGAAGATGTTGTCGATATCCAGGGTTTGGGTCGCGACGAAACGATGGCTGTGCAATTGGTACCGCGCTGGGCTGATGTCAGCATTACGTCCGAACCGGCCGGTGCATCAATTCTCGCCGGTGAGGAAGTCGTTGGAGAGACGCCGGCGACCATCCAATTGATGGAGGGCAAGCACCAGATAAGTGTCATGAAAGACGGCTTCGGTACCTGGGATGGCACGGTAACGGCCAGACCAAACATTCCGCAGGAAATGCCGCTGATCGCATTGCAGCCGGCAAATGCCAAATTGCAGGTGAACTCCATTCCGCGGTCGGCAAACGTAACGGTCGATGGCCGCTATCGTGGTCAGTCGCCGCTAACACTGTCCCTGTCGCCCGGTGTTGACTACGTTATCGGTCTGTCCAAAGTTGGCTATGGCTCATCGCGGCGGCAGGTGCGTCTTTCGGCAGCAGCGAGTGAGGCTATTACTGTCGACTTGTCAGCTCGAACCGGCCGGCTGACTGTTAACGTGTCGCCAACGGACGCAACGATATATATCGACGGGCGCGCCCGCGGCAACGGCTCGCAGACATTTAACCTCAGTTCGGCGCCACACACTATTGAAGTCAAGAAAGACGGCCACCAGAGTTGGTCGCGTTCCGTGACACCAAGGCCTGGTTATCCGCAGACCGTAACGGCTCGCCTGCGATCCATAGAAGAGATCGAACGATCCAAGATTGCGTTGACCCAGAAAACATCACAGGGTCAGATCATGCGGCGTGTCGAGCCCGGCACATTCAACATGGGCTCGTCGCGCGCGGACCCGGGCCGACGGGCCAATGAGGTCATCGTACCCGTGACCATTTCCAAGCCATTCCTGATAGGCGTTCGCGAAGTATCGAATAAGGACTTCAGGCAATTTCGGGAAAATCACGACTCGGGCAGCGACGTGCATGCGACCATGGCAGGCGACTCCAACCCGGTTGCAAATGTTAGTTGGGGTGACGCAGCTGAGTATTGCAACTGGCTGAGCGCCATTGAGGGTTTGACGCCCGCGTACGAGCAGAAATTCGGTGAATGGATATCGATTCGTCCGCTGACCAATGGCTACCGCTTGCCGACGGAAGCTGAATGGGTTTGGGCTATTCGATATTCCGGTACGCAGAATTCAACGCGATTTGCCTGGGGTGCTGACATGCCACCGAAGAAAAACACGGGCAACTTTGCTGACCAGTCGGCGCGCGACCTGACCCCGACATTAATTCCGAGGTTTGATGACGGTTTTGCCGCTACGTCGGCGACCGGCAAGTTTTCACCAAGTGCCATCGGAATTTACGATGGAAGCGGCAACGTAGCTGAATGGGTCAATGACTTTTATACAGTGCCAACTCCAGGGCAGAAGACTCCGGTTGTGGACCCGCTCGGTCCCGAGAACGGCAAACCGCATGTGATTCGCGGCTCGTCCTGGAAACACGCAGGAGAGACGGAACTGCGCCTGACCTACCGAGACTACGGAACCGGGACCCGACCGGACGTCGGATTCCGCATTGCCCGCAGTCTGGACTGAAAATTCGTGCGACAATCGCCACTGTTTGCTGTCTATAAGTCCTAGAGAGAGTTACAGGAGACCCGGCATGCGAAGACTGCTGCTGATCATGGCATTTGCCGTCACGTTGCTTGCCTCGGCATTTGCGCAAGAAGAAACGGAGCCACCGACTGAGGACGCTGAGGCGGCCGAGGTATCACAACCAACTGAAGACGCTGACGAAGCGGATGAGCCGGTCGTTGATGATGATGAGTTCTATCAAGATGCCGACGACGAGGATTTTCGTCCCAGTGAAGACATTCCCGCGGATCAGTCGATTCCGTACCCGACCGATATTTAGCCAGAACTTGAGTCTATGAAAAAGAAAAACATACCGTTTGAATTCGTTTACCAACTGTTCGCTTTGATTATCGCGATCATCGTTGTGCACGCATTTTACGTGTCAGTAATCAGGCCAAATGCGGCGCAGATCATTGAAGAGCAGAATGCGGCAGCGGCGGCGGATCCGGAATACATTCGCGAAAGACGAGTGTCGGTCCTGATTAAGGACCTGGAGCAGGAGGCCTGTTTCGTGCTCGGATTGTGGGCCCTGGCAATTATGGGTTTCAAGGCGTCAATGACAGTGCGGGAGCGGCGTCTGCTTGACGTTGACCTCGTGCCCGTCGTGGATGGCATGCGAATCCTACCGGAGGACACTCGAGATTTTGCACGCCAGATCGAACAACTACCTGAAGACCGGCAGGGGATGCTGTTGCCGCGTGCCTTGCTGGGAGCTTTACGGCGTTTCAGTTCAACTCGCAGTATTCAGGACGTTTCGACCACGACACACACTATCTGTGAGAACGAAGCTGAACGTCTTGAATCTGAATTGTCGATGATCCGCTACATTTCATGGGCTATCCCATCGATCGGATTTATCGGCACCGTGCGCGGCATCGGCGAAGCGCTTGCTCAGGCAGACAAGGCTGTACAAGGCGATATCGCCGGCGTTACGCAGAGCCTGGGCGTGGCGTTTAACTCTACATTTATCGCTTTGTTAATCAGTATTTTTCTCATGTTCCTGGTGCATCAACTGCAGCTTCTGCAAGAACGCCTGGTTTTTGATACCGAGAACTATACGAATGACAAACTGATTCGCCACATGCAGGCTGACTAAAGGTCTATTGTCTTGAGCTTGCTGGCGGCACATGTAAACGACGCGGGAATCTCGGTACTCAATGCCGAGCAGGTTATCTATAAGGAGCCTGGGTTCGCGTTGCTCGAGGATGACAGGCTAAGCACTGGCAAGGTGGCATTCGCAAACTCTCGCATTCGCCCGCGCAGAATACAGAATCGCTACTGGGCGAATCTGACGACGGAGTCCTTAGGCGACCAGGGGTTTCAGCATTTAAGTAGCGCGGATCTTGCGAGTCAGCAGCTTGAGCAAGTCTGGCGAGCGGCCGCACAGCAGGGCGACCGGCTGGTTGTCGCCGTGCCGGCCTACATGAGCAACCACAACCTTGGCCTGTTTCTTGGCATTGCCGCAGAACTGAACATTCCCGTGGTCGCAA
>JBPCXZ010000145.1:0-8399 GCA_051008055.1 Woeseiaceae bacterium | reverse complement strand
TTGCCGGGATTGCCGCCCGATCTTATTCCCAACGTCAAACTTGACCTGGGAGCCATCATAATTCCACTGGAAATTGATAGCCGGGATAACAACCAGTTTCCGCGAGAGGGCTGGAAAATAGATGGTGACGCAAAGTTCTATCGAGAATCAGGCGGTAGTGATTTTGATGCGGACATATTCAAAATCAGCGCCAACTATTATTTACCAATGCGTGAAGCTGACGCGTTGGCCACGCGCGTCATAATCAAGTCTTCGAGCGATGACGCTCCGTTCTTCCTAAAGAGTTCGTTTGGCGGCAACACAGATCTTCGCGGTTATCCTTCAGGCCGATATCGTAACGACAAGATGTATTCGATTCAGACTGAGTATCGCTGGCAATTCAATGAACGCTGGATATTTACGGGTTTTGTTGGGGTTGGCGAGGTAGCCGAAGAATTGAGTGACTTCGGCTCTGACTTTCTGCCCGCCACAGGTGTTGGCGCGCGCTTCGTCCTGTCAAAGAAACACAAGGTCAGCTTGTCCTCTGACATTGGATACGGCAAGGATGGCGTTGAATTCTATTTTAGTGTGGGTGAGGCGTTTTAGAATAAATCCAATAACATGGTCTCATAGAACGATTCGTTCTATCCTTTGTCGTAATAAAAAATCCAATTCAGGCAATAGAAAAATGTCTCTAAGCAAATCAATTTTAAGAAGTTGCGGCCTCGTTACGTTGAGTTTCGTGCCGGTGCTGGGAATTGCTGCCAATGATGAGCTGCCGGTGGCCGATTTTGCAGCACTGCCAGCAGTTGAATATCCGGTTGTTTCTCCGGATGGAGCGCAGATTGCGACAATTATTAATGGTCAGGAAGGCGCGGAAATTGCGATTTCAGATTTCGGTGGCAATCCGCTACAAAGCATTGCGCGATTCGATTTCGGCCATTACGACGTGGATGAAATCGACCGCGTTACTGACCTGAGATGGGCCGGGAGTGACATGTTGTTTATCTCGGTGATTGACGTTGTCGCGAATCAGGCCAATCGCACAGCTTTGAACAATGATGCCCTGGACACGGTCGCGCGCAATGCCGTCAATACGATAGGCACCGGTATTCGCGGTCGCCGCATGTTCGTCTACAAGATGGAAACCAACGTCTTGTCACCGGTCTGGCGAAAATCCGAGAAAGCCAATATCGGCGCGATAACACCCGTCTTACGGGATTTTGGACGGATCATCTCCTATTTGCCGCAGGAACCTGACGAAATCCTCGTGGAGATGTATGCGCCGGAAGATCGTGCGCACTCCGTTTTCCGGGTCAATATCGCGAAAAACGAATGGAACAAGGAACTGCAAAACAAATATCCGATCGACCAATGGATTGCTGACCCAGCCGGGCGGATTCAGTTCGGCATACAACGTGGGCCAGACACCAAGACCATCTGGTATTCGCCAGGTGGCAAGGAAAAATTCAAACCCATCATGAGCTTGCCGGTTGCCGATAACGAAACGTTCGAGCCGCTAACGGCTAACGACGGTACGGCAATTGTTATTAGCGATCATGAAACAGGTTTTCGGTCGCTCTGGACGTACGACCTGAACGCCGGTGAATTCGGTACCCGTTTGTTTGCTGTTGATGGCGTCGACATCAGCAGTGCGACGCTCACTGATGATGCATCGCAGGTTCGCAGTGCGACTTACACCGATCAATACCCGACTACCGAGTACTTCCTCGATACGGATACGCAGCGGTCCGGACTGATCGCCCAGAGTTTCAGGGGTTACCATGCGTCAATTGCCAGTGAGAGTCGTACTGGTCACCAGGTACTAGTGTCGTTGCATCGTGATGATGTACCGCTCAAATACTTCTGGGTAGACCTTGCTAAGAGTGCCGCCGGTCCCTGGTATGGTGCCTTTCCCGGCCTTGATGGGCAGGCTATGGCTAACAAGCAGTCGATTGAGTACGAAGCGAAAGACGGCATGCAGCTGAACGGCTACCTGACCGTTCCCGAGCGCGCCGATGGCAAGAAACCACCTGTAGTGATCCTGCCGCACGACGGCCCGGATTCTCGCGACGATATGCGATTCGATCCGATGGTCCAATTCCTCGCGAATCGCGGCTATGCAGTGCTGCAGCCAAACTACCGCGGTTCGCGGGGCTTTGGGACAGAGTATTTGACCAGCGGCTACCGTGAATGGGGCATGGCGATGCAGGACGACCTGGTCGCGGCTGCGGACTGGCTGGATAGTGTTGACAGCGTGGACGCAAGCAACAAGTGCATCCTCGGTTTTCGCTATGCCGGCTATGCGGCGATCACTGCTGCCTATCGTCGGCAAATGAAAATTGACTGCGCGATCGGTATCGCGTCGCCGTATGACGTGTACAAAGTGGCATTCAAGGAGTACAGGCAAAGGTTTGATGCGGACGATAAGCGCAGATTCGAGTTCAAGCCTGATCATTCGTCGGATGCAAACGGCACCTCAGTGCTCAAGAATTTCTGGGATACCACGTCGGTCATTGGTAATCCGGTAGAGCGCAACGATAAGGAAATGATGCTTGCCAACTCGCCCAGTGAGAATATCGAAAAGCTCAATGTGCCGCTGCTGATCGTGCATGGTTCACACGACACATACGTTGATATCAACCAGGCAAAGTCATTTGAGCGCACCGCAGGCCGAGCGAACAAAGCAGTTGAATATGTGCAACTGGAATACTCGTCGCACTTTGTCAATGGACACCAGGATCGCATCCAGATGTATGAGGCGATCGACAAATTCCTCAACAAGTACCTGGACTAGCTATCTGGAGCTAGTCGGTCGGCTGCAAGCGAAAAGACGATCGATATCCAGGGAGTTCTCTAGCTCACTGGCCAGCTCGTTAAGCGCATCTTCGACAGATGCACCGTAATCAAATTCGGACGTTGCTTGCCCTAATGTAGCCAAGAAGGCGCGTCGATACGCGTTGTTCTGCATCAAGCCGTGCACGTAAGTACCGCTAACTCTTCCATCAGCACTTCTTGCGCCTTCGTCTCGCCCAGACACCTGGAACATCGGCCTGGCCCGGTCGGAGCCAGTCGTCTCGCCGACATGAATTTCATAACCAGCCACGTGTTCACCGGAATCCACACATGTGGCACCTACAGGCCGCACAGTCTTATTGCATTCCATCCGCGTTACTACTTCAAGAAGACCCAGCCCATTTACCTGTCCTGAGTTTCCGTCGTTGCCTGCAGAGTCAACTATTGCGTGACCCAGCATCTGGTAGCCGCCGCAAATTCCAAGTACCCGGCCACCGCTGCGTGCATGCGCGATGATGTCATGATCCCAACCCTGCTCGCGCAAGAAATGTAGATCACCGATAGTCGACTTGCTACCGAACAGGATAATGAGGTCAATATCGCGAGGTATTGGTTGCCCAGGTGGCACAAAGTCGAACTGCACACCCGGTTCCAGCCGCAAAGGATCAGCGTCGTCGAAATTCGCCATGCGCGACAACATCGGCGCCGCAATGCGGATTGGTCGGTCGACCCCTGACTCGTAACGTAACTGAGCAACCGCATCTTCGGCCGGTAGCCTGGTGGTCGCGGTGATCCATGGAATGACGCCGAAACATGGCCAACCGGTTCGTTCTTCGATTTCCACAACACCGTCATCAAACAATGAAGGGTCGCCGCGAAACTTGTTAATCACGAAGCCGGTGATCATCGCGGCATCCTGCGCGTCGATGACCGTTTTGGTGCCAACGATACTGGCAATGACTCCACCGCGTTCGATATCGCCGAGCAAACAGACTGGCACATTCGCTGCACGCGCGAATCCCATGTTCGCGATATCGCGGGCGCGAAGGTTTGTTTCAGCCGGACTACCCGCACCTTCGACAAGCAGCAATTGATTTTCGGCACTTAGGCGATCAAAACTTGCCAGCACGGGTGGCAACAGCGAGTCGCGCGAGCTGATGAAACTTGCAGCCTGCATTGTCGAGTGAACCTTGCCCTGTACGACGACCTGCGCGATGCGGTCAGTTTCCGGTTTTAGCAGTACCGGGTTGTGGTCGACCTGCGGCGCGACACCGCTGGCCATCGCTTGCAGTGCTTGCGCGCGGCCAATCTCACCGCCGTCTGCGCATGCGGCAGCATTGTTGGACATGTTCTGCGGCTTGAATGGCGCAACCTTGATGCCACGATTCTTCGCGACCCGGCAAAGGCCAGCCACGATGATGGATTTGCCGACGTCCGATCCCGTTCCCTGGATCATCAGTGCCTTCGCAGTCACAGCGCTGCTTCTACTCGAATGTCGAAACCGTTCGAGTCACGGGCGATGTGTGCGCGCACGCCGTAAACCTCTTGCATAAGCTCTGAATTCAAAGTGTCAGCAGGCGATCCGGCAGCGACAACATGGCCGTCACGCATCCAAATCAACCGATCTGCAAAACGAGCGGCCAGTGCAACGTCGTGCAGAACAACTAATGCACCGCCGCCGGAGTCCACAAAGTCTCGCATCAGTTGCGCGATAGCCAACTGGTGCAACGGGTCCAGCGCTGCAGTCGGCTCGTCCGCGATCAGCAATGGCGTGCGGGCAGCCAGCGCCCGAGCAAAATGAACACGCGCAATTTCACCACCCGAAAGTGTATCCGCATTCCGATCAGCAAGACTCTCGAGCTTGCAGGCCCCGATAGCATCGGCTACGGCTGCCGCGTCTTGCGGGCTTAGCCGGCCCAGCGCCGCACCATGTGCGAAGCGACCCAGTGCGATAATGTCGCGAACCTTGTTAGGCCAAGCCAATGGCCGGCGCTGTGGCAGGTAAGACACCAGCTTCGCTCGCTCGGTGGCCTGCAGATGAGCGACATCCTGTCCTTCCAGAAGCGCGCTGCCGCCGGTGACCTCCGTCAGTCCCAGTAGAGCTCGTAGCAAAGACGTCTTGCCAGCCCCGTTGGGACCGAGAATTGCGACGAGTTCCCCTGTCTGCAGAGACACTGATGCGTTGTCGACCAGCCTGGAATCGCCCGCCAAAACGGAGATGTTCGTTGCAATCAGCTCAGTCATAGGTCACCCGCCTCTGCATGGCAATCCAGGCGAATGCCGGTGCACCAATTAACGCGGCGACGACACCGAGCTTCAGCTCTGACATCGTTGGTAACAGACGCACGCCGATATCGGCGAGCACCAGGATAAGCCCGGCTAACAGTGCGCTGGGCAACATGCTGCGAGCGGGATCGTGGTCAACATAGGGGCGTACGATGTGCGGTGCCACGATGCCAACAAAACCGATGGCACCTGCCAGCGCGACCGACGCGCCTGTGGCCAGTCCGGCGCCCAGGACAACCAGAATTCGTTGCCGGCGAAGATTCAGTCCGATACCGCTTGCCGCTTCCTCGCCCAGCGTAAGTGCTGATAATCCCCGTCGGCCGATAAAAAGAATTGCCAGGCCGACGAGCATGAATGGCAGCGCAAACTGTAGATCCGCGAAACTGCGATTAGCCACAGAGCCGAGCAACCAGTTCAGCATATCGGACAAGGTAAAGGGGTTCGGTGCCAGGTTCAGCATGAGCGACATCGCAGCTGCAGAAAAACTGGATAGCCCCACGCCCAGGAGAATGAGTGTGACCACCGACTTAATACGCATGGCTGCGGTGGCGAGCAGAGCGGTCGCGGCGAGTGCACCAATAATCGCATAGACCGGCAACAGGTATGCGGATGACGCGGCAAAACCATAGTAAAGCGCAAACGTTGCAAACAGCGACGACGTCGCCGTCACGCCCAATACGCCAGGCTCCGCCAGAGGGTTGCGCAAGAGACCCTGCAGGGCTGCACCGCTCACGCCCAGTGCGGCTCCGACGAAAAACGCGGCAAGCGCGCGTGGCAAGCGGATCTCCCAGATGATGATGTTGTCTGCTGGTGTGCCCTGGCCGAAGAATGCTGCGATAACTCGGGACGAATCCATGGATGTCGAGCCCAGAAAGCACGCGCACAAAAGCGCCGCGAGCGTGGCCAGGACCAGTAATGCAATAAGCAGACGAGGCGTCATCGGCTAGCCAATGCCTCTATCGCGTCGACCAGAAACCAGCCGCCGCAGGATGTCCATGCGCCCTGTAACATTACGGTCGGCCGCTCACTGACTTGTCGCTGCGCGACCGGGTGGCGCATTGCACTCCACATCGCCGGATGAGACGTGCCGCCATCAAAGAAAGCCGCCGCGACGAGCTCCGGTTGGGAGACTGCCAGTTGCTCCAAAGGTATTGAATGCCAACCCGGCCGTTGTTCGAAGTTGTCGAGATTTGCCGCGAGCAACATCTCGTGAATCAGGGTATTGGTGCCGCTGGTTGCGCCATTCGGTGTCATGTAAAGGGTCGACCGAGATGGCTTGTTGTCATCGATCTCCGCCAAGCGACGATCCATATCGGCAACCACTTCGCGGCCGCGTTCGCTCTCTCCAAGACGATCGGCCATCATCAATGTCGTCGCACGAATATCGTCCAGATTGTTTGCAAAAGGTACTTGCAGGACAGGCACACCGGCGCGCTCAAAAAAACTGACCGCACGCGGGCCGCCCCCGTAAGATCGGACAATAAGGTCAGGTTGCAAAGCCAGTATGTCTTCCGCGACCGGGCGAACTTGTTGCAGCCCGGCAACGGCATCCCGCATGTAGGAAAAATCGCGATGTGCATCCGGTGACACTGCGAGAATCTTGGCGCGGGGCAGCAACTTCAGAACAAACTGGTCGGCGCAATAATCCAGACTAACGACTTTTTGAAACGGCTCCGCAACGGCTGCACCGCTCGCCGCCAGGACAAGCAGTGCAGTCATTGTTGCGGTTCGGTTCACGGTGACGCCTAGAATGCCAGCCTTGCACCGATGTAACCGGAGAGTCCAGGCGTGCCGTAGCCAAGAACCTGTTGATATTCTTCATCGAACAGATTCTCGATTCGCGCGTAGATATCAATCGTCTCAGACACTGCGAATTCGCCGGCGAGGTCCACGCGGTACCACGCATCGACGACGCCGTTCGGGTCCTGTTCTTCGTCGTTGTAGCGCATGGAAAGAGTGCCGGACAACCGGCCATCCGGGTTCAGCGAGAAAGCCAGGTCACCGGTATTTTCCGGCACTCTGATCAGTGGGTCGCCGTTGTCGTCGGTCGCATCAATATTGGTGAAGTTGAGTGACGCGTGCAGCCAGTCTACAAATTGATAGCTCGCGCGCAACTCAACGCCGGTAGATTTCGCCCGGGCGATATTTTCGTAACCGCCGATTCCAAATGAGAATGTAATCAGGTCGGTCGTGTCCTGATCAAAGTAGGTCAGACCAATTTCGCCGCGATTGTCTTCGCTGCGATAGACGACGCCCACATCGAACGCGTCCGAGGTTTCGGGACGCAGATCTGTGTTCGGCCCGGTTGCGCCGCAACAGAAAAAGGTGGTCTGAAACAGGGTGGGGGCCTTGAAGCCTTCACCCCAGCTTGCGCTCAATGTGAGTTGGTCAGACGGATTGTAGGCTGCCGCGAGTCTTGCTGTAGTTTTGCCACCATAAACATCGTGGTCATCGCGGCGCATGCCGGCGCTTAGCGTTAATGTGTCGACGGGTTGGACTTCGTACAGGGCGAACACTCCGTCAATTGTCGACTCCTGATCGTTTGAGCGGTTGTCCTCGCGCTCCAGACCGAACGCCAGACGATTATTGTCGTTTATCTGCAAGGTGCCCTGGTAGCGATAAGAGACGCGATCGCCTTCACTGCCAAAAGCTGGAGCACCATTTGTATACCCCTGGCGATCCGTCTCGGCGTAGCCGAGTAGAAAAAAATTGTCGAGCTTGCCGTCGAGTAGTGGCACCTGGTAGGTCAGATTGGTGGTCAGGCTTTCGTTCTTGCTGAGCTCATCACCGTCGCCAACATTCCCTTCGGCGCCAAACACGAAACTGTCGTATTCGGTGTCTGCTTCGTTCCACAATGCGCTGAGCTGCAGACGACCTTCAGCACCTATTTTTCCGCCAAATAGAGCACTAACCGTCGTTGAGTCGTAGGCGTCAGTTTCGGTATTGCCGTTGGCTTCGTCGGCTTTCGAAATTCCGTCGGTCGTGACCGACGTAACAGCCAGTCGATAGTCAAATCGTTCGCCAGCGCCATTGAGATCGATACCACCGCGCAAACTGCCGAAGGAGCCTGCCTGAGCGAAGACCCTGGAGCCGGATCCTTCCACAGGTCGCTTGGTGATGATGTTGACCACACCGCCAATTGCATCCGTTCCCCATAACGTCGACTGCGGTCCCCGCAGGACTTCAATACGTTCAATGTTGCTCGAGTCGAGGCTGGAAAAATCAAAGCCGCCGCCCGGCGACGTTGGATCATTTGCAACGACGCCGTCGATGATCACCAGGGTCTGCTCACTGGATGCGCCGCGAATACGGATAGAAGCAACGCCACCAAAGGTACC
>JBPCXZ010000144.1:0-3351 GCA_051008055.1 Woeseiaceae bacterium | reverse complement strand
AGTTCCGTGAGATTCCGGGCATCATGGAAGGCACCGGCGATCCCGATTACGCCAAGTGCGTCGCGATCTCAACGCAGGCTGCCGTTAAAGAGATGATTGCCCCGGGTATCCTGATCATGGGTGCACCGCTCGTCACCGGATTCTTGTTCGGCATCGAGGCCACGGCCGGATTGCTGGCCGGCTCCTTGGTCGCAGGCGGCGTTTTCGCAATCTCGCAGTCAAACTCGGGCGGCGCCTGGGACAACGCCAAGAAATACATCGAAGCCGGCAATCTCGGTGGCAAGGGCACCGATGTTCACAAGGCAGCGGTAGTTGGCGATACGGTGGGCGATCCTTTGAAGGATACGTCCGGCCCGTCGCTGAATATCCTGATCAAGTTGTCGGCCATTCTGTCGCTCGTCTTCGTACCGTTCTTCGTACAGTACGGCGGCATCCTGCTGAAGTTCATGTAGGGAGGCTGCGCAGGAGCAGCTTCATGCCCATGTGGGTGTCATGGCTGCGACCTGCTGAATAAGTCAAAAGCCGCCTGACGAAAGTCAGGCGGCTTTTTTTTGCGCTAAGATCGAACCACCTGGTCGGGCTTTCTGGGAAGACCTTGGCCGATAAACGAGGGCCGCCCTTAGAACCTTGTGACGATTCATTTCAACAAAAAAGTACATGATAATGTGCGTTCTTTTCTGCCGTAAGGGCCTCCTGAAATGCGATCACTATCTGCAGATAGCCAACAAATCAGTCGTTCTTCGGGCGAGCCGTTTTTCTTCTGGTATCTATTTGCACTGTTCTTGATCGTACTCACCGCATTTCCAGCACACGCAATTATCAACTCGAACTCTCTGGCGCCGATAAGCGCGTTGCTGCACCTGCATGCTATTTCGATGGGAGTGTGGTTTGCGCTTGCCGCTTGTCAGGCAGGTTTAATTCGTAGTGCCAAGGTTCAACTTCACCGGCGCCTCGGCGCTGCGAGCATATTGTTGGTTGTGCTGATGCTGGCAACGGGAATTATCGTCTCGATGCAGAATGCCGCGCGAACGGGTGATTCTCGAATCTTGGTCATCAACGGCATTGCAGTCGTATTTTTCGTCATTCTATACGCTCTTGGCCTCGCAATGAGAAAGCGTGGCGAATGGCACAAGCGCTTTATGGCTTTTGCTGCATTGGCATTGACGGGGCCAGCATTTGGCCGCGTCGGGTACATTTTGAACATTGGTGAAGAGTTAATTTTCGCGTGTGTTCTGGGCTTCATGTTCGCAATCCCGATATACGACCGGCTGAAGCACAAAGCCGTGCAAAAGCCGACGTGGATAGCCCTGGGGGTGTCTGCGGCTCAGGTAGTCACTATTGGTCTCGCGTTAAGCCAGATTGGCGGTACGCCGTAGCCCTGCCTGATAAGCGCATTACGAATATGTGCGCTATATCCGCTAATTTTCGTTCCGACTAATAATCGACGACCTTATCCACTTCTAAAAGCCAGCCGGCTTCGCCGGCTACGAGCTGATACTGCAGCTGCCGCATGCCACCACCGGGCTCGCTATTAGTGTCACCCTCAAGATAAAGAGGAAAGCGGCGGACCAGAATATTTTCGACCACTGCAAATTCATCGTGGCCCATGTAGCCTTTGCTGGCGACCAGATCGTCGCTTAACTCCGGCAGGTAAATCGGCGTGGCAGATTTCCCTTTGTTAACGGCATAGGCCACCAACGATCCGTAACTACCACTGCCCGCCGAGCTGATGTAAACGTAAACCTCGGGCCAGCCGTTCGCGTCCAGATCAGCAACTTCCGCTTTGTAGGCCATACCGTCAATTTCATGACGCTCCAGGAGCTCGACCTCTTCTAAACCCCTCACCTGTACCATGAGTTCATTTAGCGAACCTGCGGCGGTCGCTTGCAAAGTGAAAACAATCCCGCCAATATTTAGCTGACAACCATCAGGACTTGTCAGTTGTTCCGCACCGCATGCCCACTGATCACGCAACCAGTAGACGTGCAGGAAACGATCGGGCAACCTGAACAACTGACCCGCATCGCCCAACCCACTGCGGCGGTAAACCGCACGGCCCGCCGCATCGACAAAGTTACCGGGGCCCTGTTCGGTGGGCTTGAAATCAAACTCAGGGCCACCGTCGATCCTTATAGTTATAAAACCCTGACGCTGCGAGAAAGAACACGACGATGTCGTTTCAGGCGGCGTGTCAGCCGTTGCTGAGAATCCACATTCGGCACGGGTGCTGTCTGCATAAGCGGTGGGCGCCAGCAGTACAGCCAGCGTTAGAAACGGCACCTGAAAAACACCGCAAAGAAAACCGGGGATTAGAAACTGCTTAGATGCGTCCATACCGATGCTCCCTGCTCGCTAGCCTGTGTGCATTATGAACAGGTTTTCACTCTAACCCTAGTTATGCTGCTACTGACCACTTAACCTTCACGATCGCCCGCAAAAGACACACCGGTAAGCTCTGCCATCCCCCGTTGCCGGCTAGTGACCGTAGCTTCGGCACATTCTTGGGCGCAATTTAGTATCTGCCGGTGTCACGTTATCCAGAGATTCGTGCAGTACGGCGGTACCCTGCTGAAGTTCATGTAGGAGCGGCGCGATTCGGAACAAAAAAGGCCGCTGATGCGGCCTTTTTTTGCGCAACGAGATCAGTTCGATGCTGTGTTCGGATCGTCGCGCGTCCAGGTTTCGCTTCGCCCAAATAATGAAATGCCAATGTAGCCGCGAAGTTTGAGCGTGTTGTCGTCAATCAGCGTAATCGAGCACTTGTAGGTCTTGCCACTGTTCGGGTCATATACAGTGCCGTTCTTCCAGTGGCCGTCTCCAGCGAACTCAAAGCCGGTCATGATAACTAGCCCATCGAGCGGGCGATTGCGTAGTGTCGGATTGGGATTGCGGTCGTCGAATTCACGCTCGCTTGGGCTACCCGGCGGTGCGCCGGCAATGGCACCTTGCAGGGAGTCGCCAACCAGTGCAATTCGAATCCAGCCGTCGCCTTCCTGGGTCAACCAACGGCCTTCGACGGCCGAAGTATCTGCGCTGACAATGCCCGACAGGCAGATCATGACAAAGAACGCCAAGCTTAGAAGGAGTTTCATAGAATTTAGTGCTCTTGAACGACAAGAGCCCTGATATTAACGAACTAGAGGATAGTGGCGAAAGGCCGCAGATCCTCGCGCCCTTCGGCAGCAAAGCACGGCCATGTGTCGGGCTTTTTTGTACTCGTTTGCTGCCTATTGCAGAATTCTGAACGTGCCCGTCGTGGCACTGCCCAACGCGACAGGCGGCTCGATAAAATGGCCCTGCACAAAATCAACACCGCTGTCACGCAACCAGTCGAAGTCGTCCTGATGCTCC
>JBPCXZ010000143.1:0-10548 GCA_051008055.1 Woeseiaceae bacterium | reverse complement strand
GCATCGTCGCCAGGTAACTGTTGAGTTCGGTCCACCGGCTTACAACAACACTGTTATCGAAAAGCGCCTGCGTGGCGGTGAACACAGGTTCAACATCGCGGTAATCGTCACCGACGACGACGGCTTCCGTAACATGATCACCGACCTTCAATAACGTCTGAATTGTCTCTTTGCCGGCGAAAACGTAGGTCTCTTCGAGATTCTCTGTTTTGGCAGCGAACAGACCCACCACCCGAAAGCCGCGATCGGCAATGTCATTGTCTGGATCCTGGCTCATAATAACGATGCGCTTGCCGACTTCCGTATCCAGCGTATCGGCGAGTTTTGCGCCGATGACGATGCCTTTGTCGCCGGCACTTTCGAGGAATCGACCTGCAACCTCGGCGTAGTCGACAAAACCGATGTCACGTTCGCGAGCAGGGTCGATGCCGAGCAACGTGACACCGCGGGACTCGCGTTCGCTAGAGATGACGGCCGGCACCTTGATACGAGTGGCCCATTGCTCAATTCCCGCGGCCGAAAACTTCTCGGCCAGCTCGCTGTCCGGCATGGGAATCAGGTTATTGATGTTCGGGTCATCCTGATAGTCAGGATGATGCACCTGTACATGGCCGGGCAGTGAGCTGATGCCGTCCTTGATCATTTCATTGACCATGCCCTGCGTTAAAGCGGTCATGAAGATCATTGCCCATACGCCAACACCGATTGCCGAGAGCATGATGATTGTACGGCGATGGTTGCGCCAGAGATTCCGCCAGGCAAGCATAAAAAGAACGCGCAGCGTATTCACTAGGCGGCCCTCATCGCTTCGACGGGGTGCAGCCAACGCAATCGAATCGCGGGATACAACGAGGCGAGTACAGAAAACAAAAAGACAATGAGTGGCCCGGCGAGCAGGGTCGGGATACTGATCTGTGGGTGCATGCGTGCCGGCAGATTGAACTGCGCAGCCATTTCTTCCATGCCGGGTAGGCTCAGACCGTTAACAGTGAAATAGTAGGTCACGATGGCACCGGCGAGGGCGCCAAGCACAACGCCAAGGACGCCCATCAGCATCGTTTCAAGGATAACCAGTCTGCCCAGTCGTCCTGGCTTCAGTCCCAGCGACATGACGATGCCGAACTCGCGGGTTCGTTCCAGTACTGACATGAGCTGCGTGTTCAAGACGCTGAACGCGACGAGTATGACGAGAATTGCGTACATCGCGAACGAACTGCTCATGTCTGCCTGGATAGCTTGCTTGAGACCGGGCTGCAGTCGATTCCAATCGTGCACAACATGTTGTTCGTCTTCCGGGACTAGCGCTTGTACGCGTGCCTTTAGTTCCGGTACCAGGTCGATGTTTGGCGCATTGATGACCACCTGATGGCCAGCGCCTTCCATATAAAAAGTATCTTGAAACAGGCCGAGCGGAATTTCTGCGATCGATCGATCAAGATCTGCGACACCACTGTCGAAGATTCCAACAACGTTGACGACCGCCGCAGCAAACGAGCCATCCAGCCCGCTGCCCAGCAATGTCAATTCATCGCCGAGTTCGATACGAAGGTTTTTTGCCAAGGTCTTACCGATGACGATCTCGGTCGCCATATTGTCATCGAGGAAGCGGCCCTGTTTTACGAGCCCAGGAATACTCGAAACGCCGGGCTCGAACTCGGGCTCAACACCAATGATAGCAATGCCATAACTGCGATCCTCGCTGGAAGCTAAGACAAATGTCTGTGCTCGGGCGCTGACGGAATCCGACTGCAGCTCCGCGCGTAATGAGCTCGCGAGTTCGCTGACGTTTGGCACCGTTTGCCGCATCTTCTGATCATCAACGTAGTCCGGTGCCTGGATCTGCATATGACCGGTAAACGCCTGCAGGCCGTTGTCGATCATCAGCCCGTACATGCCGAACTGCAGTGACATCATGAACACGAGCAACACATTCGAAAACACCATCGCGCCGGTCGTTAACCAGGTTCTTCGTGGTTGGCGCCAAAGGTTGCGCCAGGCGAGTCTGAGGATGAGGTTCAAGCTGCGCTGCCGTTGCTACAGGTCCCGCGGATTTCGCAGGTTCGAAAGCGTAAAGGTGGAGTCAGGAATATCAATTTCATATTCGACAGAGTTGATCTGAATCTCCGTCCATTCGTCCGGCGTCTCGATCTCGTGCATACGTTGACGCATCGCTATCGTCCGGCCACCCATCTCGCCGATCTCCAATGACTCCAGAACCTTGACCAGCTCGTCATCCTGATCGTAGAACTTGTGATCGATAACCACCTTGTCTTCGCGAATTCGCATGACTTCACGACCCCAAACGACAGCCGCATCTTCGTGGGGTATCGATTGAATCTCGTAAGTGACGATGCCGTCGACCTCGGTGACGCTTAACAACGTGTGGTCGTACTGATCGATGATGTCATCGGCTTTGGCAACATCCTTGTTCGAAAAATCGGAGCCCATCCAGCTTTGCCCCATCATTGACGACGGGATCTTGATGACGCGATTCACCTTTGGCGAGAACGACCACATGCTGTTGTCGTCGGTCAACGTACCGTTACCACGATCCTTAGCTGGATCGATGACACGAACCAGGGACTTCTTGTCACCTTTAGTCCAGGCACGCATGGTCATTTTGCGTTCCCAGTCCGGCCGATGAATAACCATGCTCATCTCGGTATGGGAAGAAATGCCGCGCCAGTGATCGATGGCGTCACGCACAATTTGAGTGGCGCTGGGCTCCGGATCGGCGTATTCCTCTGCCGCCGCTACCGCCGGCAACAGAATAAGAACCAAAAGGTAAAGTTGCGGGCTAGTCGCAGTTCGAATACTCATACCCGCAAGTATTTCACACGCAACACCGGTGTGTAAGTTGCCTGCGGTAAATCCCTACCCGTCAACCAAGTTGTTATTGCAGAAGGTGCGCGTATTCCTCGGCGAGGAATCGTGTGAACGCATCGCGCCCGTCCAGCCCATTCAAATGCGTGGTGTCGCTGAACATGTCGTTCGTCACCGCATCGATTTTCTGGAAGTCACGCACCGTCACGCCGGTCTCGCGTTCTATCCGAGCGACAACGTCCTTCAATCGCTGTTGCGCCTCCGGCGGATTCTTAATCCAGTCGTCGTTCTTGGGCAGCATGATGACTTCGATGTTGTCGGAAACCTCGGCCAGAGAATTTACTAATCCTATAAAGGCCACCACGAGGTCTTCGTCGAAGTCGAGCTCTTCGATATCGGCGGTTCGTATGCGGCTCAGGCGATCACGCGCCATACGGTAATCGGTTTGAACCAGCTCGTAGTACTCAGCCAATAGTGCTGTGATCTCCTCTGATCGCTCCGAACGCAGCGCGTTGCCACCTTTCCAGGCGTAGCACCAATCGCAATCGGCGAAATCCGGAAATTCCTCTTCGAACATTGGAAAATAGGCTTCACCGATTTCGCCGATTCTGTCAGATACGGCTTCGTCTTCCTCAATGCCGGGGTCAAGCTCGCCCGCCGGCTCCTGAAATGGTTCGGCCAGGAAGTACGTGGTGATCGCCTCTGCAGAGACACCGTCGCGCAGCCATCGGATTTCAGCGATACGCAGACCGGAGGCCGGATCGTCGAGCGTTCGCTCCCAGATCTCTGCCGGACTGGACAGCAAGCTCATGTACGGTTCTTCGATGGCGACCGCTCGGTCGCGGCGCGTCTTGGTCGTCTGGAACGGATTGAACTCGATAAGCAATAGTTTGAGACGTCGGTCATGTGCGTTGAAGTCGTCGACGAAACGGCGTGCGAGAAATTCCTGGAACATAGGGTTCAGTCCGCCGAAACCGTAATTCCAGGACGAAACACTGCCGCCCATGTCGGCGATGTGCTGGTCAAATTCCCGTGGGCCAAACCCGGCGTCAGTCATGGATGAGCCGAACACCATCACGAGGTCCTTGTCGTCCTCGACCAATAACTGCTTGAGCCCGTCCTGGCCTTCAAGGACCCGGCCCAATAGTTCCTGTGCATCAGCCCCCATCGCCATCGTAAAGCCGCGCACCATTCCCATAGCTGCCCCCATGCCAAGCAGGATGGTCAGGAAGATTCGCAGGAAGATTTGACGTTGCGTCGGCATCTGCTCAGAACTGGAAGTAGATGAATTCACTGCTTGGTGCTCCGATAAGAAGACAAATGGCCTGTAACAGGATGAGTACGGGCCAGAAGACCCATTTCTTTTGCTCGAAAACCTCGCCTTTCGCAATCACGAACCAGTCTTGCAGGTGCATGTAAATGACACCGGCAACAGTGATGGCGGTGACTCGAATTGCGACCGATCCGGCCTCGGGCAGACCGCTGAAGGTATGCATGTTGCCGATAATGGCGAGCGCGGAATCAATCGAATGTGCACGGAACAGCACCCAGCCGATCAGTACCAGGTAGAACGTGATCGCCCACTTAAGAACTGTCAGCCATTTCGAATTCGATGCGACAAAGCTGGCAAAGACCTTCAGCTGACCAAGCCAATGCGTTGCCGTGATGATGATGCCGTGGAAAAAGCCCCAGGCGACAAAGGTCCACGCAGCGCCATGCCACAGTCCGCCGAGCAGCATCGTGATCATGACGTTGCGCAAGCGACTGTTGCGTCCGCCCAATGAGATGTACAGATAGTCCCGTAACCAACTCGATAGCGAGATATGCCAGCGCCGCCAGAAGTCGACCGGCGATACGGCGAAGTAGGGCAGGTTAAAGTTGCGTGGAATCTTGAAGCCGATAATCAATGCGGCGCCAATCGCCATGTCGGTGTAACCGGCGAAGTCGCCGTAGATTTGTCCGGCGAACGCGAGTACGCCGGTCCAGGTTTCCAGGAGACTCACGGGCCCCTCGGCCTCAAACAACACCGACGCCGGGCCGGCCATCAGGTCGGCGAAGGTTTTCTTGACGATACCCGACGTAAACAACAGGAAGCCGTGTCGCGCATTTTCCCAGGTTGGAATTGGCAGCGAATGAAACTGCGGCAGAATCTGCCGGGCTCTGAGGATCGGACCTGCAACCAGCTGCGGGAAGAACGCGAGGGCGGTGGTGAAATGCACCAGCCCTTTGCGCGGTTGCATGTCGCCGCGATAGACGTCGATGGTGTAACTCAGGCTCTGGAAGGTGTAGAACGAGATACCGACCGGCAACACCCAGGATAAAGTCGGCAGCGAAGCCTCCACGCCAAACAATGTCAGGAAGTCGGCCGCCGAGACGAGTAGGAAGTCGGCATATTTGAACAAGCCCAGAATACCGAGGTTCATGACGATCGATAGCGTCAGCAGCAGCTTCTTGCGCTGTATCGTCGCGGCACCAGCAATCGCGAGCGCCAGGTAGTAGTCGACGATCGAACTACCTACCAATAACGGTATGAATTTATAGTTCCAGGCCCCGTAAAACACGAGGCTGGCGACCAGGATGAAATACAGCCTGGGCGTTTTCTGCACCAGGATCAGGCCGTAGATCAGCAGGAATACGATGAAAAAGACGAAGAAAATCGGCGTGTTAAAGACCATAGAGCGCTTCTACTTGTTTCTTATTAGATGCTTATAGCGCCAAAAAGGTTAGAAGGTTACAAACATTTATCAGTAGAATTGTGGGCCTATGGATAAGCGTCTCGCGATTGATTACTACACCGACGTACTGTGCGTCTGGGCATGGATAGCGCAGCGTCGTACCGAAGAGCTCGAATCAACCTGGGGTGACAAGATCGATCTCAGGTATCGCTACGTCAATGTGTTCGGCGATACGCAGTCTCGGATCGGTCACGGCTGGGCAGAGCGCGGCGGTTTTGAGGGATTCCGTGACCACGTCGTCGAATCCGCCGAACCGTATGACAACGCCGCTGTAAACTCGGATATCTGGTCGAAGGTGCGACCGAAAACGTCGGCCAATGCACACCTGGTCCTGTCTGCTGCTGCGAGTATTGCCTCGCAAGAGGCCGCAGCAAAACTGGCGGCGCAGATCAGGCACGCCTTTTTTGTCGACGCACGCGACATCGGTGACGTTGCCGTTCTTCTTGAGGTCGCGAATGAAAACGGTCTGGATGCGGACGGCATTCGCGAGGCGGTTGGTGATGGCAGCGCGGCAGCAGGACTGATGCGTGACTACCAGAGAGCGGCGGCGGCGAATATTACAGGCAGCCCATCCTGGGTTCTGAACGAAGGTCGCCAGAAGCTATATGGCAACATCGGCTATCACGTGCTCAATGCGAACGTTGAAGGGCTGTTCGCCGGGCACACCGCCGATGCGAGCTGGTGCTAGGTTTCGGTCGGAAAATGATACTGATACGGCGTGTTTAAGGATTCCAGGACTGCGGCGTCACGTAGGTAGATGTCGTTGTAGAAGTGCACTCCGTCCATGTTCAGAATGCCGACCGTGCTGTACAGAAGCATCACGGTTAGTGGTTCTTCCAGAAAAACCGTTTGCGGTTTTTTGCTGTCCAGTAGTTGTTGAATCGAGGTGGCATTGAGCTTGTCGGGATTGTCCATCAACAATTCGGCAAAGATGTATGGATTCTCAACGCGAATACAGCCGGAGCTGAAGGTTCGCTCCGTGCGTTCAAACAGCGCCTTGCTCGGTGTGTCGTGCAGGAAGACGAAATGTGAGTTGGGAAAAATAAACTTCACGCGACCCAATGCATTGGTTGGTCCGGGCCGTTGCACGAACTGGTATGGCGGCAGTCGCCCGGGACCGTAGCTTGCCCAGTCAACAGATGCGGGATCCACCTTGTTGCCGTCGCGGTCGATCAGGTCCATTTCTTTTTTGGCAAGATAGCCAATGTCTTTTTGCACGGCCGGCAAGATGTCGTTGGTCAGAATGCCGGGGGGCACAGTCCAGGTCGGATTGAACTGCATGTACTTGATCTTCGCGGTGAATACTGGGGTTTGACGATAAAAACGACCGACCTGCGACTTGCCGGACCAGACGATGTTGCGATCACGGACCAGAAACGTTTGGAAGGACGCAATATTGGTCACAACGAATTCATCCTCCAGATCGTGAGCTACCCAGCGCAGACGCTCAAGGTTGACCCGGAGCTGGTCAACTCGCTGCGCCGCGGTGATGTTCATAGCAGCGACTGTCTGCGCGCCGATAATGCCGTCCGCATCGAGATTGTGGCGATCCTGGAAGCGTATGACGGCCGCCTCAAGATCGTCGTCAAAGCTGTCCGATCCATTGGCCTGAGCGACTGCGAGTTCACCGGTAACCGCCAGTCGCTGCCGGATTGTGCGTATGCGGGCATCGGTCATGCCAGGTTTAAGCGTCGGACCCTCGCCAACCTGCGGCCAGCCGCCGGAGTTGCTGATATCGCGATAGTCGGCAAGCATCTCCCGCATGCGGACATAAATTGGTCCGCGTTCAAGAAAGTCACTAATGAAGTCGCCGATGGAGTCCGAATCGATGGCCTGCTGAACGGTCGTTGCCGGGTGAATTCCGTCCGTGGTCTGGACCCAGTTCCAGTTCTCATCGAGCTCTGTCGGGTCGACCTTGCCGAACAGTAGGTGGTTGCCAAATCGGCCGATGCTTTCGGTCAGCAGTACGTCCAGTTGCCCTTCCAAATCAGCATCGCCCGGATTTTCTCGATGTTCACGAATCAGACCAGTGAGTTCGTCGAACAAATAGTCGCGTGGGTCCAGACCTTCCTGATTGGCGGCACCAATTATCCGCAGGAATTCGTCGACCGTGTCATCATCGGTCCATGCCGGTGTAAACTCACGTCGTGAGTAGAGTTCCGGGATCAAGTGAGCCGTGGCTAGTTTTGCGCCTTCGACGTTGGTTTCGCTCCCCATTATCAACTGCTCTGACAGGTATTGTATTTGAGCGTTGCTTTCCGCTTGAGCAGAGGCGACTGTCGGTAACAGCGCGAACGATATGAGAAGCAGCCGTAAACATTGGTGGATCATCGAAAAACCTCTATGCAGAAATACAAGATTCAACTTCTAATCGCGATTTTCGCGATTGTACCGTTTGCAGCGACAGGCTCGAAAACAGACGATCGCCAGCTGTCGTTCTATCACACTCACACCGCTGAGTCCCTGACGGTGACTTATTACAGAGACGGCGAGTATGACGCGTCTGCACTCAGCGAGCTGAATCATTTCATGCGAGACTTCAGGACAGGCGATGCAATAGAAATGAACCCAGGCGTCTTGGATATCCTGCACGCGATACAGGTCGAATCCGGCAGTACCGGGACCTACCAGATAATTTCAGCCTATCGTTCGCCCGCAACCAATGAAATGTTGCGCGGCAAGTCCAGTGGGGTCGCCAGGAACAGCCAGCACTTGCTAGGTAACGCAATCGATGTGCGTCTGACGGATCTAGATACCGCCAAATTACGTGATGTTGCATTGTCACTGCAGCGCGGTGGCGTCGGTTACTACCGGGAATCAGATTTCGTGCACGTCGATACGGGACGAGTGCGGCAGTGGTAGGCGACCAGATGAACGATGCAGTACGTCGGCCGGCGCCGCGCATGCCGTTGTTCATCATGATAGTCGCTGCTTTCCTCCTGGTGGATAGCCCTGTCTATGCAACGTCCGACTCAGACTACGAAGCACTGCTGACGCTGTTCGAAGAGTGGCGCGAGTTCGAGTCGCCGCCACTCATGGATGGGGCGCCCGACTATACGGCGGCCCGCTTCGATGCCCGGCAAGAAGAATTTGCAGGCCTGCGCTCTCGTCTCGATGACTTCGAGATCAGCGACTGGCCGACTCCACAGCAGGTCGACTGGCACCTCGTCCGGGCCGAGATGAACGGCTACGATTTCAACCTGCGAGTGCTAAAGCCCTGGGCGCGGGACCCGGCATTCTATAGCTCGATCTGGAAAAATCGCAGCGATGTTCCGGCGCACGAAGGGCCAAACCATCATGCACTCGTGGAACTGTGGACCTATGAGTTTCCGTTGTCGACAACAGAAGAGGCGCGCCTCACCGCGGAGCTTGCTGTCATTCCACCGCTGATGCGCCAGGCGCAAACTAATCTTGTCGGTAATGCACGTGACCTTTGGATCGCGGGCATACGCAACATCCGTGCGCAGCAGAATACGCTCAATGAAATCGGTGCCCGGGTCGGCGAGGACGCGAGTGTCGAACTTGCTACGGCAATTGAGGAGGCGACACAAGCCACCAACGAACTGATCACGTGGCTGGAGGAACAGTCGTCGTCGAAAACAGGCCCTTCCGGTATCGGTAAAGAGAACTACACCTGGTACCAGCAAAATGTACACCTTGTACCTTTGACCTGGGAGGATGAGGTACGCCTGCTGGAGCGCGAGCTCGCACGGGCATGGTCGTCTCTTAAACTTGAAGAACAACGCAATCGACATCTGCCACCTGCCGAAGCGGCAGCGACTCCGGACGAATATGCAGCTTTGGCCGACGAGGCTGTCGAACGAATCATGAATTTCCTTGACGAAAAAAATGTCGTCACGATCGCCGATTACATGGAGCCCGCGATGCGCGAGCATCTTGGTGCCTTTGTCCCGGCCGACACGCGTAACTTCTTCTGGATTACCGCGCACTATGACCCGGCGCCACTCTTTACGCATTTTTGGCACTGGTTTGAGCTCGCACGTATGGACAATGAACCGCATGCGAGTCCTGTTCGACGCGGGGCGCTTCTCTACAACATATTCGATAGCCGTAATGAGGGCACCGCGACGGCAGTGGAAGAAATGTTCATGCACGCTGGTCTCTACGACGATCGACCAAGATCGCGAGAGTTGATCTGGATAATGTTGGCGCAGCGAGCGGCGCGTGGCCTCGGGTCGTTATATGCGCATGCCAATGAGATGACGATGGAGGAGGCAGGCCGGGTGCATATGGAATGGACGCCACGGGGCTGGATGAAAACCGAAGAAGAGCTCCTGATCTTCGAGCAACATCTGTACCTGCGTCAGCCTGGTTACGGGACCAGCTACGTAACGGGTAAGTATCTTCTCGAAGAGACGCTTGCTGATTACGGCAAGCAGCTTGAAGAGCGCGGTGAGTCGTTTGAGTTAAAAAACTTCTTCGATCAACTCAATGCTATCGACAGCATCCCGATATCACTTGCGCACTGGGAATTGACCGGTCGAAAACCCGCCATACTTAATTAGGCGGCGCGACGCGGTTCTGGCAGTCCATGATACGTAAGATAGCTGCGGCCGTGATGCTCATGGGCATTGCAGTGCCCGCAGTCGCTGGCGAAATTGCAGGGCTACCCGCGAACACCCCTCTTATTCTGCAGCAGCCGCTGGAAGTCAGTTTTAGCAATGACTTCCTGGGCCGTGGTGGCTCCACCGACGACTTTCGTACACAGCAGTTCATCGTTACAGGCACGATTGGCGATCGCTGGGAGTTCACGGCCGATCACAGCATCCTGACGCTAACCAAAGTCGACGAACCGGCGCGCACCGACCAGTTGTCGGCATCACTGGGTTTCCGATTTCTAGATTCGAAGTCGGAGACGACCGTGCAACGACTCACGGCCGGGCTCGGCATACGGAGCTACGGTGACTTCGGTGGCGAGCGCATGCAGAACGGGTTTCATCAATTGGTCGGCAGTAGCGTCGAGATTGCC
>JBPCXZ010000142.1:0-4067 GCA_051008055.1 Woeseiaceae bacterium | reverse complement strand
CATCTCAGGCGGCCTGCTGATATTGCGGCACTGGCGGCCACGCAGCTACGCATCCTGACTGCGCTTTGGACAACGCTCAAAGGCGGAGGGCGCCTGCTGTATGTCACCTGCTCGGTCCTGGAGGCCGAGAATGACGGCGTTATCAGCGCTTTTTTGGCGACTCATCCGGATGCTCGCAAGGGCGGTTTGTTGCAAAATAACAACATCCGCGATCTAATGCATGACTCGGTTTGTGGCCTGCAGCTGCTACCGGGGACAGCGGGCATGGATGGTTTCTACTTTGCTTGCCTCGAGAAGCTTTCTTAGAAGAACAATAAATGTCACGAATACTCGCAAATCGATTTTTTTGGCACCTGCCAGCAGTTCTGGCGGCATTGCTGATTGCGAGCATCGGTTTTGCGCAGGACGAGGAATCCAGCGAAGAAGATTCCCGCGAAGGATATTTCGAAGTTCGCTCTGCTGATTCAGAGTTGATTGATGGTGTCCATGTACTCGACGCACGCATGCAGTTGGTGCTCAGCGGTGAAGCGTTGGAAGCATTGGCCGCCGGCTTTACGCTAACGATCGAGTTACAGGTCGAGCTGATTCGCGTACGTCGTTGGTATATCGACGACATGGAGGCGGAACTTGCTACCCGCTACGAACTGGAATACCACCCTTTGTCGCAGCGCTACGTCGTGCGCAATCTCAATAGTGGCGAACAGGACTCATTCGCAACCCTTTATTCAGCGCTGAACAACCTTGGTCGCGTCCAAGGGTTGCCGCTGATTGACGACGCGGTTCTCGAATCAGACAGCAGTTATCGAGTACGCGCACGGGCACTTCTGCAAACACGACAATATTCCGCGCCCATACGCATGCTGTTTTTCTGGCGCGGGCAATGGCAACTCGAAAGCAAGTGGTTTGAATGGATACTCGAGCGATAAAACGAGGCTTCTATACGGTGCTTGCTGCGCTAGGCGTCGGCACGGTGCTGGTGGCCGTGTTCTTGCTCAGCCTTACCGCCCAGAATTCGAACGACTTCGATCGTCTGCAAGGTATTATTTACGCGATCAACATCGCGGGTCTTGTGCTGTTGTTCCTGCTTCTGGTCGGCAACCTGGCACGTTTGTGGCGTGACTATCGGACACACGTGCCGGGCGCTCGACTCAAGGCGCGCATGGTCGGTATGTTCGTGGGTCTGGCAGTCTTGCCGCTGATTGTGGTTTTCTATTTCTCGTTGCAGTTTATTAATCGCGGCATCGACTCGTGGTTCAACATCGAAGTTGAAGAAGGCATGGACAATGCCTTGCAGCTTAGTCGGGCGGCGTTGCAGATGCAGGTGCAAAGACACCTAGGCGCAACTCAACAGATTGCACAACAGCTTGGGCGGGGCGATGAACGACAGCTCGTATTCGAGCTCAGCATGCTGCGGCGGGAAAGCGGCGCCAGTGAGATTACAATCTACGGCAGTAACAATCGTATTCTGGCAACCAGCTCAGATAGCGCCGAAGCTGGCTTGCCGCAAGCTCTATCCGAAGAAGCGTTGTTGCAGCTGCAACAAGGCCGGCCATTCGTTGCGCTCGATCCCGAAAGCTACGTAGTAAGGACTGCAGTATTCTTCCGTATCAGTGGCCGTGCTGAACCTGTAGGCGTCATGCAGGCACATTTTCCGATCACTGAGCGCCTGGCGCGCATGGCGGACAGCGTCGACAAGTCTTATGTTGCTTATCAGCGCATGCTGTACTTGCGACAGCCATTAAAGGAAACACTGTCGCTCACTCTTACAATTATTTTCATGCTGAGCTTGCTCGCGGCGGTGTACGGTGCGTTCGTGCTGGCACGGCGTCTGGTTGCGCCGATTCAGGACCTGGTGGCCGGCACGCGAGCGGTTGCCGAAGGTGACTTTGACACGCGTCTACCGAAGCCATCGAAAGATGAAATCGGTTTTCTCATCAATTCGTTCAACGACATGACCCAACGACTCGCGACCGCGCGGCGAGAGGCGAGCCTGTCTCAAGCGCTGGTTGAGGCTGAGCGCACCAACCTTGAGGTTATTCTCGCTCGTCTGTCGACCGGTGTCATGGCGCTCGAGTCTGACATGCGGATTCGCACAGCAAACGATGCATCCGGAGCGATATTGGATCTGGATCTTGAAAGCCGCGCTGGCGAGAACCTGCTGGACGTTGCGAAAGGGGAGCCGCTGCTCGAACAATTTGTCGACGTGGCACAAGTGCATCTACAGGCTGGCGAGACCGAATGGCG
Organism: Woeseiaceae bacterium; assembly: GCA_051008055.1. Lineage (GTDB taxonomy): Bacteria > Pseudomonadota > Gammaproteobacteria > Steroidobacterales > Woeseiaceae > UBA1847. The sequence goes on along the minus strand of JBPCXZ010000142.1, from coordinate 1,823 downwards.
CGAGCAGCTCGTTCTGCGCGGCGAGCAGGGTCGTCGCGTCCTGACCTGCGCCTGTACGGCGTTGCCGGGCGATGAAGATACAGCCGCCGGTTACGTCATCGTATTCGACGACATCACTGCACTGTTGCAGGCGCAAAGAGATGCGGCATGGGGCGAGGTGGCCCGACGACTTGCTCACGAGATCAAGAACCCGCTCACGCCAATCCAGTTGTCCGCCGAACGCATGCGACGCAAGTACCTGGGCTCGATGGAACAAGAAGACGCTGAGGTTCTCGATCGTGCAACGCATACCATCGTGCAGCAGGTTGAGGCGATGAAGGAAATGGTTAATGCCTTCAGCGACTATGCACGTGCGCCGAATATGGAGATTGGCAGGTTCAGCATGGACAAGCTGGTTCACGAGGTTGTTGACCTGTACCGAGCGCAGGCAAGCGGGGTCAAGATCGTACTAACGTCGGACCCTGCCATGCCGATGGTCGAGGCCGATATGGGGCGGGTGCGGCAAATTCTGCACAACCTGTTGCGCAACGCCATCGAAGCCCTGGAAAACACAGAGGATGGCCATATTGACGTGCATGTCAGCGTTGCCGAGATCGATTATGTCGACATCATGCAGATCAAGGTCGAAGACAACGGGCCGGGCTTCGAAGAGAGCTCGCTGAGCCAGGTATTTGATCCGTATGTCACAACCAAGCCGAAGGGTACGGGTCTGGGCCTCGCAATCGTCAAGAAGTTGGTTGAAGAACACGTTGGATCGATTCGCGCCTATAACCGCACAAGCGGTGGCGCCGTCATAAGCATAAGACTGCCACTCACAGAGGCAGCCCGCGAAGCGATCATTGCACAGGCACCTGCGCGTGCTGAACAAAGGAGGGAACGAGCATGAGTAATTCTCATGTGTTGGTAGTCGATGATGAAGCGGATATCCGTGCGTTGATTCAAGACATCTTGTCGGACGAAGGCTACGGAGTAACCGTTGCAGCGGATGCCGAAGAAGCGCGTGCCGCGCGAGACGACAAAAACTTCGACTTAATCCTGTTGGACATCTGGATGCCGGATACCGACGGAATTACTTTACTGCGCGAATGGTCCGATAGTGGCGATCTGAAGTCACCGGTTGTAATCATGTCCGGTCATGGCACCGTTGACACAGCTGTCGAGGCAACTCGTCTCGGAGCATTTGATTTCGTTGAGAAACCGCTGTCCCTTGCAAAGCTGTTACGCACGGTAGAGGCTGCGCTCGAGTCGGCTGAGAAACAGTCGCGTTCGGCACATTCAATGCTTCCTTCGTTACTTGCACCGGTCGGCCGCAGCCAATTGATGCAGGCGTTGCGCGAAAAGGTGCAACAGTATGCCCGGCATGATGCAGCCGTCCTGATAACCGGTGAACCCGGTACGGGACGCGGCGCTTTTGCGCGCTACCTGCACGCACTTAGCAGCCGCTCGGAAGAGCCGCTGGTTAATCTCACAGCAGCATCGCTGACCGAGAATAATGTTGAAGAGCAGCTACTTGGTAGTGAAGTGGCCGGAGAGATTCATGCAGGTGCGTTTGAGCGCGCTGCCGGCGGTACCTTGCTCATCGATGAACTAACAGATCTTAACGACACGGCGCAGAAAATTTTGCTATCAGTAATCGAGGATCAGGGAATTTATCGGGTTGGTGGTAGTGAGAAGATTCCTCTGCAAGCACGCATCATTGCAACTGTAGGTGCTGATCATGAAGCCGCTATAGAAAGCGGCGACTTGCGGCGCGACATCGTATCGCATCTGAATGTTCTGTCGCTGCGCGTGCCACCGCTGCGCGAATACGCTGAGGATGTACC
>JBPCXZ010000141.1:0-4403 GCA_051008055.1 Woeseiaceae bacterium | reverse complement strand
ATCTCACACTGACCGGCCGTTGCAACCTCGTGGTGATGAATCTCGGTAGTTACACCCATGTCTTCGATAGCCAGGCACATTGCCGAGCGAATGTCGTGCAGCGAATCAACCGGCGGCACTGGGAAGTAGCCGCCCTTCACGCGTGGCCGGTGACCAATATTGCCGTCGGCATGTTCCCGACCGGAGTTCCAATGACCTTCGTCAGAGTCGATCTTGAAACCAACGCTCTGCATGCTGTCTTCCCAGGAGACGTTGTCAAAGACGAAGAACTCGTTCTCCGGACCAAAATAGGCTGTGTCCGCAACACCGGTTGATTTGAGATACGCTTCCGCACGACCGGCGAGCGAACGTGGACAGCGACCATAACCCTGTGCGGTTGCTGGCTCGATGACCGAGCAACGCAGATTCAGCGTAGTTTCGTCAGCGAAAACGTCGATCACCGCCGACGCCGGGTCTGGCAACAAGATCATGTCCGACTCATTAATTCCCTTCCATCCCGAAATTGAAGAGCCATCAAACATTTTGCCGTCTTCGAAATCGTTCTCGTCGAGATTGTGTGCCGGGTAAGTTACGTGAAGCTCCTTACCAACCGTGTCTGTGAATCTCAGATCGACGAATTTGACCTCGTGTTCTTTTATCAGGTCGAGTACATCTTTGGCCTTCATTACTACTTCCTCCGGTGTGCATACATAAATAAAACGGCCGCAAGATTGCGGCACCAATGGAACAGACAATGCACAATGCGTGCCAAAATGGGGCAGACCTTAAGTCACTGTTTATTAACGAGTTTCCATTCCAGTTGCTTGTCATTATGCACCAAAGCGGTGCACGACTCCAGCGGGGCGCACCAAAGTAGTGCGTCCGCCTCTGGGGCCGACGAGACCAAACGACTAAAGAGCGCGCCATAAAGCCGTTCGCGAGATATACTGCGCGCCTTTGGGCCGGGTAAAACAGTAATGGGCAAGGCAAAAACGCCTGAATCGCTCAGCTTCCAGGATCTGATCCTGCAACTGCAGCAGTTTTGGGCGGAACGCGGCTGCGTGATCATGCAGCCTTACGACATGGCAATGGGTGCGGGGACCTTTCATCCGGCTACCTTTCTGCGGGCGATCGGGCCCGAGCCCTGGAGTGCTGCCTATGTGCAGCCATCACGACGACCGACCGACGGGCGTTACGGCGACAATCCGTTTCGGCTGCAGCATTACTACCAATATCAGGTTGCCATCAAGCCTTCGCCCGACGACATCCAGGAGCTGTACCTCGATTCACTGCGCGCGATTGGCATAGACCCCAACGTACATGACATCCGCTTTGTCGAAGACAACTGGGAATCACCTTCGCTCGGCGCATGGGGGCTTGGCTGGGAGGTCTGGCTTAACGGCATGGAGATCACGCAGTTCACTTACTTTCAACAGGTCGGTGGACTTGAGTGCCGACCGGTAACGGGCGAAATTACTTACGGTCTCGAGCGACTTGCGATGTATCTGCAGGATGTCACCAGTATTTACGACATTGTCTGGACGGACGGTCCGCTGGGCCGAATCACTTACGGCGACGTTTACCATCAGAACGAGGTAGAACAGTCCCGCTACAACTTTGAGGAGGCCGATGTCGATGACCTCTTTCATGCGTTCGATCATGCAGAGCACGAAGGTCTTCGCTTAATAGAAAGCAGCCTTGCGTTGCCCGCTTATGAGCAGATGCTGGTTGCGTCGCACACCTTCAATTTACTGGACGCCCGACAAGCGATTTCTGTGAGCGAGCGTCAGCGATTTATTCTACGCGTACGAACGCTGGCTCGAGCAGTTGCAGAAGCATACTACGCGAGCCGTGAAGCGCTTGAGTTTCCGATGCTTGGGTCTGTCAAAAAGTCCGATCCAAAAGAGAGCAAAAAGAAATGAGTAAGGCGCGACACTTTCTGGTTGAGATCGGCACCGAAGAGCTGCCGCCAAAAGCGCTGCGCTCCCTGATGAATGCTTTCGCCGACGGCCTCGAAGCCGGCGTCGACACAGCGCGGCTCGAACACGGCGAAGTTAAACGATTCGCAAGCCCCAGGCGTTTGGCGGTTCTCATTGAGTCACTGGCGGGTGGTCAGGAAGATCGCTCGACGTTGCAAAAGGGTCCGCCGGTAGCGATTGCTTTTGACGACGATGGCAAGTTGACTGCAGCGGGTGAGGCCTTTGCCAGGAAGTGCGGCGTGGCGCCCGACGATCTTGGCCGAACCAGCTCCGAGAAAGGCGAGTGGGTTTCCTGCGAAGTCGTTGAGCGCGGCCAGACCACAGCAGAGTTGATGCCAGCTTTAATAGAGGAATCACTCGCGGCGCTACCAATTCCGCGCCGCATGCGCTGGGGCGCCGGGGATGCCGAGTTCGTGCGGCCGGTGCATTGGGTCGTAATGATTCACGGCGCAACCGTGGTCGATGCGAGCGTGCTGGGCATTAGAGCTGGCAACGAAAGTCGCGGTCACCGCTTTATGGGTGCGAGTTCCGTACCGATCAACAAAGCGTCTGATTATCTTTCAACGCTTGAAAAACAAGGCTCAGTTATAGCTGACTTTGATCGACGCAGATCGATAGTCGAAGAGGGTGTTGCTGCTGAAGCAAAAGCAGCCGGTGGCAGCGTTGTCGACGGCGAGGCCTTGTTTGACGAAGTCGCAGCACTCGTTGAGTGGCCGGTTCCGATGACCGGCAGTTTTGACCAACAGTACTTGCAGTTGCCCCGCGAGGTGGTGGTTTCCACGCTGACCGGACACCAGCGTTACTTCCCGGTCGCCGACCAGAAAGGCGAGCTGTTGCCGAGCTTTATCACGGTTGCCAACATCGAGAGCAAGGATCCGGAGCAGGTTCGTAGCGGTAATGAACGAGTGATCCATCCGCGTTTGGCAGATGCTGCCTTTTTCTGGGATAGCGATCGGCGCACCCCGTTGGGCGCTCGCGTTAATGCGCTTCGCGAAGTCGTGTATCAGCAAGGCCTTGGCAGCCTCGCAGACAAGGGCGCGCGGGTCGCCTCTTTAACAGCATGGATCGCCGCAGCACTCGGGGTCGATGCGACCAATGCTGTGCGCGCGGCCGAGCTGGCCAAGTGTGACCTTGTTACTGACATGGTTGGTGAATTCCCGGACCTACAGGGCATTATGGGGCGCTACTACGCGCAACTCGACGGCGAAGCGGCAGAGGTCGCACAGGCCGTCGGCGAGCAGTATCACCCACGTTTCGCCGGTGATTCGTTACCCGAGTCGATCGACGGTCAGCTGCTCGCGTTAGCGGACAGGCTCGATACGCTTGCCGGCATTTTCGCAATTGGCAAGAAGCCGTCGGGCAATCGCGACCCCTTTGGACTAAGGCGCGCGGCGCTTGGCGTTGTCCGATTACTTGTAGAGTGCAAGTTGGACCTGGACCTGCAGGCGATGATAGCGGTGGCGGTAGACGCACAGCCGCCAGGCAAACACGACTCCGCGGAGGTGCGGGCCGAACTGTACACCTATATCAGTGAACGACTGCGTCGTTACTTTCTTGATCGCGACGCCGACCTGGCAACAGAGACTTTTGATGCGGTGCTGGTACGACAACCGGCGTCGCTGGTCGACTTTGAGCGTCGGCTTGACGCCGTACAGTCTTTTCTCGCGCACGACTCTGCATCGAGCCTTGCCGCTGCCAACAAGCGCATTGCGAACATGCTAAAGCAAGCAGATGAGCAAACGGCAGGCGAAGTTAAGGAAAAGCTGCTTGAAGACGGCGCGGAAGATGCGCTTTGGTCGGCACTCAAGGCCGTGCGCGAAACGGTCAATCCGATGTTGGAAGAACGCGAATATACTGCAGCGCTCGACCAGCTTGCTGAACTGCGCAAGGTTGTCGACGCGTACTTCGACGACGTCATGGTTATGGCCGAAGACAAGGCCATCAGGAAAAACCGCCTGGCGCTGCTAAGCGAACTGCGGGCCCTGTTCCTCGGTGTCGCCGATATATCGAAGCTTGCGATCGCCTGACGTATTCTGAGTTTCGCCGTGCTGACTATTCGTTCATTTCTGTTCACTACCTGGGTTTTCGCAACCGCGATTATTGGCGGCACTATCGAGCTGTTGATTTTCTGGGCACCGCATCGCTGGCAGTGGGCGGTGGCCAAGGCATGGGCGTTCGGCAACCTGTGGGCGGGTCGTTTTTTCTGCGGCATGGATGTGACTACGGAGGGCTCGGAAAACCTTCCCAAAGAGGCGAGCGTTGCCCTGATCAAACACACCACCGCAATGGAGACGTACTGGCAAATTGCGGCATTGCCGCCGCAGACCTGGGTGTTGAAGAAAGAGCTGGTGCTGATTCCGCTGTTTGGCTGGGGCGTGGGACTCATCATGAAACCGATCACCATCGACCGAAAGGCTGGAGCATCTGTCGTGAAACAGGTCATCG
>JBPCXZ010000140.1:0-7394 GCA_051008055.1 Woeseiaceae bacterium | reverse complement strand
CCGAGCACTCACAGGATCTACTTGAGCGCTGCGGCCTGAAGCTGACAAAAAGCAAAGACCGGCTGTTTTGCTATGGCGAGAATATGCCAATCGATCTACTCCTGGTCCGCGACGACGATATTCCGGGCCTGGTCAGCGACGATGTCTGCGATCTTGGCATCGTTGGCCTTAACGTCGTTGAGGAAAAACGGCTCGCATTGGAAGCTGAGGGCAATAACGCCATGTTCAGCCAGGTGTTTGAGTTGGATTTTGGCCACTGTCGCCTCTCCATCGCCGGCCCTAACGAATGCGAGTATGACGGCATAAATTCGTTAGAAAATACAAGAATTGCAACAAGTTATGTTCATCTATTAAACAATTTTCTAAAGAAGAACTCTATCAATGCGGAGACCGTTTACTTCTCGGGTGCTGTCGAGATTGCTCCAAAGCTGGGTAAGGCTGATTATATCTGTGACCTGGTGTCTACCGGTTCGACGCTTGAAGCCAATGGCATGCGCGAGGTCGATGAGTTACTGCAAAGCGAGGCCGTCGTAATCCAGACGCGTGCCGAACTCAGCCCTGCAAAACAGGCGCTGGTCGCCAAGTTATTGCAACGTCTGGATGGTGTCTTACAGGTTCGCGAAAGCAAATACATCATGCTGCACGCACCACGCTCCGCCTTACAGGAGATACGGGACCTGTTGCCGGGATCCGAGGCACCTACCGTCGTCCCGCTTGACGGAGCACCGGACAGGGTTGCCATTCATGCGGTCTGTCGTGAAAACGTCTTCTGGGAAACGCTTGAGAATCTGAAAGCAGCCGGAGCGAGCTCATTGCTCGTGCTACCGGTCGAGAAGATGCTGGCATAGCGCATGGATCTCGAATTCATCAACTGGCCGGATCTGGACCCGGCGACCCAAGCAACTGTCCTTGCCAGGCCTGGTGCTGGCGACAGTAGCGCACAATCTGAAGTGGTCGCTGCCATCATTCGCGAGATTCGGGCCGATGGCGACGCAGCACTGCGTCGTTACAGCCGGAAATTCGACAAGGCTGATCTTGCAGAGCTACTTGTCTCAGCGGAGGAGGCAAACTTAGCCGAGGCCTCCCTTACCCCAGAGACCCTGGCTGCGATTGACGTAGCCATTAGTAATGTCCGGGCGTTTCACGAAGTTCAACTGCCGGAATCGTTGGCGGTAGAAACATCACCCGGAATCCTCTGTGAACGAATCAGTCATCCAATTGATGCTGTAGGACTTTATGTACCCGCCGGCTCGGCGCCGTTGCCCTCAGCGGCCATAATGCTCGGGGTTCCTGCCGCCCTCGCCGGCTGTCCCACTCGGATCATTTGCACCCCGCCCAGAGCGGACGGCACTGCAGACCCAGCGGTAATTGCCGCGGCGCGAAGAGCCGGAGTGGATACGATTTTCAAGGTCGGCGGCGCACAGGCGATTGCTGCGATGGCATACGGCACGGAGTCGATACCGAAAGTCAGCAAGATATTTGGCCCTGGCAACACATGGGTGACCCTGGCGAAAACGATCGTAGCGGCAACGCCTGGCGGTGCCGCTATCGATATGCCGGCAGGTCCTTCCGAGGTGCTCGTTATTGCTGACGACTCAGCCTCGGCCCGGTTTGTCGCTGCGGATTTGTTGTCGCAGGCGGAGCACGGCAGCGACTCACAGGTGATATTGCTGACAACCAGTCAGGAGCTAGCCAGCCTGGTCATACAAGAGCTCAAGACTCAATTGCTGAGTTTGGGCCGGCGGGAAATTGCTGAGGCAGCATTAACCCATAGTCGGGTCATAGTGGTTGAAGATATCGAAGCCGCGATCACCATCAGTAATCGTTATGCGCCAGAGCACCTCATCATGCAGGTCGAAAAGCCGCGCAACTGGCTTTCTGGCGTGCGCAATGCAGGATCTGTGTTTCTTGGTCCTTGGGCGCCTGAATCTGTTGGGGACTACTGCAGTGGCACCAATCACGTATTACCAACCAATGGTTATGCGAACGCATACAGTGGCTTAGGCGTAGATCAATTTCTGCGGCAAATGTCGGTGCAGGAGCTGTCAAAAGACGGTCTGGACAGTATCTCTCAAACGGTGGTGGAACTTGCGAACCTTGAAGGGCTCGATGCACACGCCGCAGCCGTAAAACTGCGTCTGGAGTCGCGGCAATGAGCGTACTGGATTACCTACGACCTGAGATCCGGAGCTTGCGGCCCTATGAAGCGGCCGAGCAAGTGGACGATACGATTCGACTCAATGCAAACGAAGCGCCGTGGGCCAATGCCGACAATCGGTTTCGCCGCCCTCTGAATCGCTATCCGGAAGTCCGGCCGATGGCGCTACGCGCCATGCTTGCCAAATTCTACGATTGTCCTGAGGAGCGCCTGGTCGTCACACGCGGTACGAGCGAGGGCATCGATTTACTGATTCGCGTTTTTTGCCGTGCGGAACGGGATGCTTTAATGACGGTGGTACCGACATTCAGCATGTATCGTCACTACGCGAAAGTGCAGGCTGCTCGGCTCGTTGAGCTCGCGACGCCTATGCAAAATGACTTCGTTCTAGATGTGAATGAGTTGCTGGATAAGTGTGACGACAGTGTTCGCCTGTTGTTCTTGTGTTCCCCCAATAATCCGACCGGCAACTCGATTCCAGAAAGCGACCTGATTCGAATCCTAGAGGAGCAACCGCAGGTGGCGGTTGTCGTGGACGAAGCCTATATCGAATTCTCAGCGCAGGCATCGGCCGTGTCGCTGCTGGACAGGTTTGAGAACCTGATCGTGCTGCGAACGTTGTCGAAAGCGTTGGCTTGCGCCGGAGCGCGCTGTGGCAGCCTGATTGCCAGTAAGGCCATCGTCGACATCATATCCGCGGTACAGGCGCCCTACGCGCTCGCGACCCCGGTGGTCGAGTGCGTTGAGAGTGCACTGCTCGATGACGGCTTTGCCAAGTCGCAGCGTTGGGCTGCAGAGATCGTACTTGAGCGAAATGCGCTGCAGAAAAACCTCGAAGAGCTGAGCATTGTCGAAAAGGTATGGCCGAGCGACGCAAACTTTGTTCTATGTCAGCTACGGTCGGCCGATGCGGTGCTCGAGCATTGCACGGAGCAAGGCGTGCTGCTTAGAAATTTTGGCCAGGAACTTAGCAATTGTGTGCGCATTACGGTTGGCAGCAAATCAGAGAATGCGCGCCTGCTGCAGGTGCTGAATAGTTTTGACGGAGCACGGCAATGAGCGACCGAGTACTTTTTATTGATCGGGACGGAACGCTGATCGAAGAGCCGGAGGATTACCAGGTTGATCGTCTGGACAAAGTTCGACTGGTTGCTGGTGTTATTCCGGCAATGCTTCAGTTAAAAGCATTCGGCTACACCTTCGTTATGGTCAGTAATCAGGATGGACTTGGCACCGAGACATTTCCCGAAAAAAAATTCACCGAATGCCAGCAACATGTTTTGCACCTGTTCGAGTCTCAAGGTATCCAATTTTCCGAGATATTTATTTGCCCGCATACCGCGGAAGATAGCTGCGAATGTCGAAAGCCACGCGCAGGACTGTTAACAGGATTTCTTGCCGGCAATAACATTGACTTGGCGGGCTCTGCGGTCATCGGCGACCGGCCCACCGACGCAGAACTGGCCAGCCGTATCGGCGTGCGCAGTTTTACCATCGGCGAAGATGCGGCCGGCAGCTGGGAATCGATCGTCACGGAACTTTGCTATTCGGATCGATGTGCTCGTGTCGAACGTAAAACCAAGGAAACAGACATTTCAGTCGCAGTGAATCTTGACCAGGAAGGCCCGATTGCGGTCGCCACCGGCATTGGCTTCTTTGACCACATGCTAGAACAGATAGGCAAACACGGCGGATTTGCTCTAGAGGTAAGTTGCGCAGGAGATCTGGAGATCGATGATCACCACACGGTTGAAGACACAGCACTGTGTCTTGGTGGCGCACTGCGAGAAGCCCTCGCCGGCAAGATCGGAATAGGTCGTTACGGTTTTGTGGTCCCCATGGATGAAAGCGAAGCGCGGGTATCCATAGACCTGTCCGGGCGGTCGCGATTTGTATTTGATGGAACCTTCCCCACGGAAACCGTCGGGGAAATGTCGACGCAGATGGTACAGCACTTTTTCCAATCCCTGTCGGACACGCTTGGCGCCGCATTGCACATCGAAGTTTCCGGTGAAAATGCTCACCACATGGTCGAGGCCTGTTTCAAGTCAGTTGGACGGGTACTGCGGCAGGCAATACGACGTGACGGCGACTCACTGCCGAGCACCAAAGGCACCTTGGCCTGAGATGAGTGGTATCGCAATAATCGATAGTGGTGGTGCAAACATTGCATCGCTCAAATTCGCGCTGCAGCGATTGGGCGCCAATGCAGAGATTACCGGAGACGCGCGCTCTATTCGTGAGGCGGACCGGGTAATTTTACCCGGAGTCGGTGCGGCCGCTAATGCCATGCAGCAACTGCGCGAACTGGAGCTGACTGATGTGATTCGCGACCTTTCGCAACCGGTTCTGGGCATTTGCCTTGGGCTCCAACTCCTGTGCCAGGCGTCGGCTGAAGAGGACGTCGAGTGTCTCGGCATTCTGGATGGTAGAGCGGAGCAACTACCCGGCACGCCGGAGCTGCCAGTACCGAATATGGGTTGGTGCCCGGTCCAGCTCAATAGCGATCATCCTGTAATGGCCGATATTGCAGATAACTCGTATTTTTATTTCGTGCACAGCTACGCAGTCCCACCGGGTAACCAGACGGTCGCGAGTGCCGAGCATGCCGTGCCCTTCTCCGCAGTTATGGCGTGCGATAATTTCGTCGCGGCGCAATTTCATCCGGAACGGTCGGCGAAAGCAGGCTCGAAACTATTACAAAATTTCTTAAACTGGTCACCATGAAAATTATTCCCGCGATCGATCTGAAGGACGGCAAATGTGTTCGCCTGTGGCAAGGCGATTTTCACAAGACTACTGAGTACAGCAGCGATCCAACTGAGGTTGCCAATCAGTTCGCCGACCTCGCGGCAACCGACCTGCATCTGGTCGATCTTGATGGCGCGCGTATCGGCCAACAGCTAAACAAGGACATCGTACTTGCGATTGCCAAAGAATCTCGCGTTGAAATCCAGCTTGGCGGTGGAATTCGGGATGCGGAGACAGTTGCCGGCTGGCTCGCGGCTGGTGTGCGCCGTTGCGTGATTGGCAGTCTGGCTATAACAGAGCCCGATACCGTCAAAGCCTGGTTGACCCGGTTCGGCGGCGATCAAATCGTTCTGGCGTTGGATATCAAGCTGGACGAGCAACAAGAACCCATAGTGACTACCCACGGCTGGACCCGCAACAGCAGTAGTAGTCTGTTCGAGTGCATAGATGACTTCATGAGTGCCGGGCTACAGCATGTCTTATGCACCGATGTCAGCCGTGACGGCGCCATGGCCGGACCAAACTTCGAATTGTATGAAGCTATTCTCGGAGCCTATCCGGATCTTGCATTGCAGGCGTCCGGCGGCGTCCGACACATTGGCGACCTCGAGCAACTGCGTCGCATAGGCGTACCCGCCGCAATCAGTGGCCGAGCCCTGCTCGACGGAAAGATCAGTGCAGAGGAGATTGAAGCATTCCTGCAAAACGCATAATCCCCTGCCTCGACGTCCGCGACGGCGTGGTCGTGAAGGGCGTGCAGTTTCGCAACCATCGCGTGGTTGGCGACATTGTTGAACTAGCTAAACGCTATAGCGATGAAGGTGCCGATGAACTCGTGTTCTATGACATTACGGCCAGTCCCGATGGCCGAACGGTTGATCGCAGTTGGGTCAACAAAGTGGCGGCCGTTATCGATATTCCATTCTGTGTGGCCGGAGGCATTCGCAGTGTCGCATCCGCCGAAGAAGTTCTGCATCTTGGCGCGGACAAAGTATCAATAAATTCGCCCGCCCTGGAAAACCCGTCGTTAATTGATGAACTCGTAAAGCGCTTCGGTTCCCAGTGCGTTGTCCTGGGCGTGGATAGTCGCGAACACGAAGGCCAGTATCTCGTCTACCAATATACTGGCGATCCCGACAAGACGACTGCAGCGGAGCGCAACAGTATTGATTGGATTGTCGAAGCCCAGGATCGCGGCATTGGCGAGGTGGTATTGAATTGTATGAATCAGGATGGTGTGCGAGAAGGCTATGATTGCGCGCAGCTGGCATTGGTTCGGAAATCCTGTTCTGTTCCGTTGATCGCTTCGGGTGGTGCCGGCGCAACGCAACACTTCGCGGAAGTATTCAAGACGGCGAGCGTTGATGGCGCGCTGGCAGCCAGTGTGTTTCACAACGCAGAGATTACGATTCCTGATTTGAAATCTTACCTGGCAACGCAGCATGTTGATGTCAGGCCGGCATAAGTTGAGGTAACCCGAATGCCAAACTCCAAGCTAGACTTCCTAAACACGCTCGAAGAAATCATTCAGGCTCGGCAGTCTGAACCTTCTACTGAAAGCTATACCTCGCAATTATTCGCAGCAGGCACACAACGCATCGCCCAGAAAGTAGGCGAAGAGGCAGTCGAAGTGGCCCTGGCTGCATGTCTGCAGCAGCGAGACGAAACAGTTAACGAGGCGGCCGACCTGCTCTACCACCTCGTCGTATTATTGGCAGATCGAAATATTACGCTTGGCGAAGTGGTAGCTACTCTGCAGTCTCGTCACGCCACGCAGTAATCAGGATCCGGCGGCTGCAGCCGCCTCTTCCGCACGACGTTCTTCGCAGGTCGGTACGATAGGCAGCTTGCGCAAGACCATCAGGAACGGATCTACCTGGATATCCGAGCTCACTTTACCCGCCAGGTAAGCTTTATTGTCCGCAAACTCAACCCGTTGAATCTCGCCGTCTATTCGAACTGGAATGGGCATCGGGAAATCAAGGTCGTCGATATTCTTCCATTCGAGTACTACGCCGTCATCATTGTGCGTAGTGATTAGAATCGGCAACGGACCGCGCCTGGCGTAGACCTCGAAAAACCAGGAAAGATCCTGACCGTATATATCACTGGCAATACGCAGGTAGTCATCGGTTGAGCGCAACCGGGTTTCTATCGGCGGCCGCAGTTTTTCTGGCTCTGCTGTATCGTAAACGAGGACTCGAATCGAGCGCCAAAACATCTCATCGCCCATCAGATACCGCAGCGAATGCAGCAACCATGATCCCTTCGAGTAAATATCACCGGCCGGGCCTTTGCCTTCCGGGTCATCGAAATACAACTCATCGGCTGAAAATTCCGCCCGCGGTGCGATAGCGTTACACGCATTGATGCCTTTGTAGGTGTCGTACATGCTCGCGTAATAAGCCGCATCACCAATAACTTCGCGAGCGTATTCCTTCTGCATATACGCCCCGGTGCCTTCGTGCAGCCACATGTCGGATAC
>JBPCXZ010000139.1:0-12318 GCA_051008055.1 Woeseiaceae bacterium | reverse complement strand
CGATGCGAGAAATGGATATAACGCAACTCCCGCACCGGCCACACCGGTGACAGCTGTCGCTACAGTCAGGAAATGACGTCGGTTACGATCAATGCGATCCGCGTCGTCTTCGCTCATCAGGCACTCCAATACGCCCGGCTGAAAATTAAAGGGTCGGTTTTAAGCCTTAAGTTTCAGCGCGTTTTTTGTTGTATGTCGATACTGTTAGATTTGCAGCAATCTCGAATAATCGTCAGGATGATGACTAATAGAGACTGCTAGTCAAAATAAGAGCGCATTATACACGGCACTTTACGATTTTGGCTAGCGCACCACTCAAAACAGATTGATTCGCAAAGGAATTTTGTTGTCCGGACTCAAACCAGCGCTGATGTTTATCCTGCAATCGATTGTCGTCGGCCTGGCGGCGGCATTCCTCGTGGTGCTTTTTCGGCCTGATTTACTGCCCACAATTGGTCATAACGGCAATATGGCGACCGCCAGCTATGCCGACGCGGTTGATATCAGCGCACCGTCGGTCGCCAGCATCTATACCAAACGACTCGTCGAATACAGCTCCTCGGCGGACGAGCGACCCCGGTTTCGCATCGAGTCCAGCGCAGCTTCAGCGGTGGTCATCGATCCGGCCGGCTACCTGGTCACCAATTTCCATGTGGTCGATGCCGTCGCTGAGATCAATGTGCAATTTAATGACGGCCGAATCACTGAGCCCGAAATCGTCGGCGTCGACGCCGAAACTGACCTGGCATTGCTGCGCGTAGAAATGGGCGAGATTCCCGCGATCCCGCTTGGCAGTTCTACACAACTGCGCGTTGGCGATGTGGTCATGGCAATTGGTAATCCATACGGCATGGGCCGATCTGTTACCCAGGGAATTGTAAGCGCGACTGGGCGAGCGGAAATTGATCTCAATACATTTGAGAATTACATACAGACCGATGCGGCCATCAACGCCGGCAACTCAGGAGGCGCACTCATAAATGTGCGTGGCCAGCTTATCGGTATCAACACCGCTGTGTTGCAGCAGGATACCGGGACGGAAGGTATTGGTTTCGCAATTCCCGTCGACCTGGTGCGCGGTGTTGTTGAAGAATTGAAAGAACACGGCCGCGTCATTCGCGGCTGGATGGGCTTTCGGCCCGACGACCTGACAACAGCCGAACGCAGTGCGCTGGGCATCGACGGTGATATCGGCATCCTGCTCGACGAAGTTTTTGCGAACGGGCCATCAGCCGCTGCAGGTTTGCATCGTGGCGATGTAATCCTGGCGATCAATGGCCAGTCCATTATTTCGCAGCGTCAGGCACGACTAATGGTGGCTGGAACCCGGCCCGGTGATTCGGTGGATGTTGTGGGGCTGCGCGACGACGAACGTTTTAATGCAACGATTATTGTCGGTGAACGGCCGCCCTAGCCGCGGGCGCTACTAAGGGACGCGACGGATTGTTGCGCCCAGTTGCAGCAGTTTCTCTTCGATCCGTTCGTAGCCACGATCAACGTGATAAATCCGATCGACCAATGTTTGGCCCTCGGCGGCCAGACCCGCCAGGACCAGGCCAGCTGAAGCACGCAGGTCAGTGGCCATGACCGGCGCCGCGGTCAGTCGCTCGACACCGGTACAGATCGCGGTGTTACCTTCAATCCGGATATCGGCACCCATGCGTTGTAGCTCGAGCACGTGCTGAAATCGGTTCTCGAAAATCGTTTCGGTCACTGTGCCAACGCCGTCAGCGACCGAATTCAAGGCGCAGAACTGCGCTTGCATGTCCGTCGGAAAAGCCGGATACGGCGCGGTGCGGATGTCTACGGACTGCGGACGCCTGCCCTGCATGTCGAGCTCAATCCAGTCATCGCCGGTGGAAATGTCGGCACCCGCTTCGCTCAACTTGATCAGAACGGCCTCCAATGTGTCAGGCGCCGTATTCTCCACACGAATTTTTCCGCCTGTCATTGCCGCCCCAACCAGGTAAGTCCCGGTTTCGATACGGTCCGGCAATACGGAGTGTTCGGTGCCACCGAGCGACTCGACACCCTGCACCGTGATGGTGCCGGTTCCAACACCTTCGATTTTGGCACCCATGCCAATCAGGAAATTCGCCAGATCAGTAACTTCGGGCTCACGCGCAGCATTTTCCAGAACCGTCTCGCCGTCGGCCAAAACGGCCGCCATCAGCAGGTTCTCCGTGCCGGTGACAGTTACCACGTCGAACACGATATGAGCACCCTGAAGTCGCTCAGCGCGCGCCTTGATGAATCCATTTTCAACGATGACATCCGCGCCCATCGCCTGCAGGCCAGCAACGTGCAAATTGACCGGCCGCGCGCCGATAGCGCAACCACCCGGCAGAGACACATCAGCCTTGCCGAAACGTGCCACCAACGGTCCCAGTACGAGGATCGAAGCGCGCATGGTCTTGACCAGCTCGTAGGGTGCTTCCAGGCGGCTCACCACGCTGGCGTCTACCTCAACATTCAGTTGGTCATCAATGGTGATCTCGACGCCCATGGTCTGCAGCAGCGCAATGGTTGTCGTCACGTCTTTCAGGTGCGGCACATTGCGCACGGTGACCGGTCGCTCGGCCAGCAAAGTCGCTGCCAGGATCGGCAATGCTGCGTTTTTTGCTCCGGAACAGGTGATCTTGCCAGACAGCGTCGCTCCACCGTCGATTAAGAGCTTGTCCAAGTCTACTGGCTCCCTTGCTGCTGCCACTCATCAGGTGTGAGGGCACGTATGGACAGTGCGTGAATCTCGTTGCCAACCAGCGACCCTAGCGTTTTGTAGACCAGCTGGTGGCGTGCAATGGAGCGTTTGCCCTCGAATTCGGCCGCCACAACGATGGCTGCGAAATGCGTATTGTCGTCACTCATGACCTTCACATCCGCATTCTCAAATCCGGCTGCAATGAGCTCGCTAATCTCAGATGGATTCATTCGCAAGAGTCCCTAAAGAATTACTCGGCGCGCAGTGTACCGATAAACCGTCTGTTGTGTATGATATCCGGCCTCAGGTCAGTTTGGCCGGTATAGTTTAAAGAATGCTGAGCAACATCATATTTGTGTTTACCGGTCTCGTTGCCCTCATCTGGGGGGCCGACCGATTTGTTCACGGCGCAGCCGCGACCGCCAGAAATCTGGGCGTCGCGCCGCTATTGATCGGGCTAACCATCGTTGCGTTCGCGACATCGGCACCGGAAATTCTCGTGTCTGTGATCGCCTCTTTGAAGGGCCAGCCTGGCCTGGCGTTTGGCAATGCCATCGGCTCAAACATCGCGAATATCGGGTTGGTGCTCGGCACTGTAGCAATTATCCGGCCGATTCAGTTGCGTTCTGCGACTCTGCGTCGCGAAATGCCGGCGCTCCTCGCGGTGACCTTGTTGACCGTTTCACTGTTCCTGGATGCTTACCTGAGTCGCATCGACGGTCTGGTCATGCTCACGGGACTGGTCATCGTCATGATCTGGTTAGCGCGTCTCGGTGTCCGGTCGGCACCATCAGACCCGATTCAGCAGGACTACGAAGCGGAAATTCCGAAAAATGTAGCCATGCCGAAAGCAGTCATGTGGTTAATCATCGGACTGGGTGCGTTATTGCTCGGTGCGCATTTTTTGGTCAAAGGGTCGATTGAAATCGCTGTTTTCTTCGGCGTCAGTGATGTCGTCATTGGCATCCTGCTGGTCGCTCTGGGTACCAGCCTGCCAGAACTTGCCGTATCCCTGGTAAGCGCGCTCAAGGGCGAATATGGACTGGCGATCGGCAATATTGTCGGCTCGAATATCTTCAATTTGCTGGGTGTTATCGGCGTTGCGGCGACCATTGCGCCTATTGGTGTTGTGCAATCCGTGCTGTCTTTACATATCTTCGTGATGGTCGCATTCACGCTCGTGCTATTTGCGATGACCCACGACTACGACGGCAAAAGCGAACTCTCACGAATCGAGGGTATCGCCTTGTTGCTGGCGTTTATTGCTTACGACTATTGGGTTGTGGTGCAACACGTTAGAATAGACTAATCGCTTACCGCCGAGGACCGGCTCTTGGCAACAAAAACCACAGATATTCTTGCACTGGCCAGTGAAGTTCTGGACATTGAGGCGCGCGCCGTAGACACCTTGCGCGCTCGCCTGGATGAGTCCTTTCTGGCGGCCTGCCAGCTGTGCCTGGAGACACCCGGAAGAATCGTTGTTGCAGGTATGGGCAAATCCGGCCATATCAGCAGCAAAATCGCCGCTACGCTCGCCAGCACCGGCAGCCCTTCATTCTTCGTGCACCCGGGCGAAGCCAGCCATGGAGACCTTGGCATGATTACCGCGCAGGACGTTCTGCTGGCCATCTCCTACTCGGGCGAGACCGACGAGATTGTCACCATACTGCCTTTGGTGAAGCGCATGGGTGCCAAGCTCATTGCAATGACCGGCAATTCCGCATCGACGCTGGCCAAGGCAGCCGACGTACACCTGGATGTTTCGGTCGCCGAGGAAGCCTGCCCACTTAACCTTGCGCCGACAGCCAGCACCACTGCGACGCTGGCGATGGGCGATGCGCTGGCAGTTGCACTGCTCGAGCTTCGCGGCTTCACCGCTGAAGATTTCGCGAAATCCCATCCCAGCGGCAGCCTTGGCAAACGGCTGCTATTACGCGTTAGCGATGTGATGCAGTCCGGTGACGCCGTTCCAGCTGTCACTCCCGAGGTAGCTTTGACGGACGGACTCATGGAGATGACACAGAAAGGCCTGGGAATGACCGCCATTGTCGACGGCGAGCAACGGATTGTCGGAATATTTACTGATGGTGACTTGCGCCGCACTCTTGATACGGGCGTCGATGTACGTAAAACGCGGATGGACGAAGTCATGCACACCAATTGCAAGACGATTTCCGCTGATGTGTTGGCCGTTGAAGCCGTGGTGCTGATGGAAGAAAACAAGATCACGTCATTACTGGTCGCCGATAACGACGGTCGACTGGTCGGGGCGCTGAACGTTCACGACCTCTTCCGTGCGGGAATCATGTGAGTAAGGCAATCGACAACCAGGTGCTGGCCAGTATCCGTCTCGTCGCATTCGACGTTGATGGTGTGTTTACCGACGGTCGCTTTTACCTGTCAAACGAAGGCGTCGAGTCCAAGGCTTTTTCGACCCACGACGGCTACGGCATTCGGCGGTTAGTTGATGCAGGGATCCATGTGGCAGTCATCAGCGGGCGCGATTCCGCGGCCGTCGAGCAACGCATGAACGAATTGGGTGTTCAGTTTATCGTGCAAGGTTGCGGCGACAAGATTGCAGCATTTGACGAGATTGCAGCAAAGCTTAAAGTCGACGACACCGAAACTGCGTACGTCGGCGACGATCTGCCCGACCTGCCCTTGCTGGACAAAGTCGCTGTTTCCTTCGCCGTCGCCAATGCGGTTAGCGAGCTGCACCAACAGTGTGATTTTGTGACCAAGGCCAGCGGCGGATTCGGCGCTGTTCGCGAGGTCTGTGATCTGCTTCTGGGCGCACGGCAACGGGAAAGCGAGTGAGCCCGCGTAATATAGTTGTCACCATCTTGCTTGCGGCGGCAGCACTCGGTAGCTGGTACCTGGCGCGACAGAACATTACTGACGACGAGCCGAACAAGAGCAACGAAGCGGTGCACCGCGGTTACTATCTCAAGTCGGCACGTATCCTGGGCACGGGCCCAGACGGCAAATTACTGTACGAGATTCAGGCGCGGCACGCCGAACAACAAAACGATAGGGAAATCTCATTCACGGACGTATTGATCAATTATTCACCGACCAGTGAAGTGCCCTGGATTGTTAATGCCGATTCTGCCCTCATTAATCAGGATGAGCAGCTGGTTCGCCTGCGGGGCCATGTACGTGCGATTAGCAGCCGGGGCTTTTCCGGCAACGATACTGAGATCCGCACCGAGTATCTCGAGCTGGACCCGGAAAGCTACATAGCCGAGACAGAAGAGCGGGTGCAGATCCGAATTGGCGCGCGCAGCCTGACAGCGACCGGCATGCTAGCATCACTTAAGGAAGATCAACTTCAGTTGAAAGCCAACGTTAACGGAGTTTTCGTACCTTGAAACGCGCATTGATTGCAGCCTCACTAATCGTCGCTGGGCCACTTCTTGCCCAGGATGTTGACCTGCAGTTGCCAATCACACTGGATGCCGACACCACCGACTACGACGGTAAGCTGTCGATGATGACTTTTGAGGGACTACGACTGTCGCAAGGCCTGATCAATGTGTCGGCTGACGGTGGCCGTGCCAGCAAACTCGATTTTCAGGACAGCGTTTGGCACTTCGAAGGAAACGTCGTTATCGATACGGAGAACGGTCATATCGAATGCGATACGGCTGACTTGCAGTTCATCGGCCATACGTTGCGCATCGCCTCCATAGAAGGCTCCCCGGCGACTTTCGAGTTGCAGCGTGTCGGTAGCGATGAAACAACCTACGCCGAAGCCGGCCAGCTTGAATACGACCTGGAATCGGGTGTTGTCGAATTCTCGGAAAATGCCGTCATTACCGAAGGCGGCAACAAGATATCTTCGAGCTACCTGGTGTACAACATTACGGAACAACGCATCAAGGCCCAGTCGTCTGGCGACGATGATGAACGAGTCAAGATCACCTATACGCCTGTTGAGGACGAGGCAGCTGCTGCCGCTGAAGAGTTAACCGAGGAATTGACCGAAGAGTATGGCGAAGAGATTTCCGAAGCGACGGGGATCACCACTCCATGAGCATCTTGAGTGCTCATGAGATTTCGAAGAGCTACAAACTCCGAAAAGTCGTCAAAAGTCTTTCTCTTGAGATTAAGAGCGGCGAAGTCGTCGGGCTCCTCGGACCTAATGGTGCCGGCAAGACCACCGCCTTCTACATGATCGTCGGACTGGTTGCAGCAGACAAGGGAACCATATTGCTCGACGGTCAGGACCTGACTGCCCAGGCCATGCATCGCCGGTCAAAACTTGGGCTCGGCTACTTACCGCAGGAAGCGTCCATTTTTCGCAAGCTGACTGTCGAACAGAACATTCAGGCGATTCTCGAGATTCGTGACGATCTTGATCGCGCCGGCCGCGAACAGGAACTCGAAGACCTTCTGGACGAGCTGCACATCGGACACGTTCGCAAGAGTGTCGGCATCAGCCTGTCAGGCGGTGAACGGCGACGTGTCGAAATCGCGAGAGCACTTGCCGCGAATCCACTATTCGTCCTGCTGGATGAGCCTTTTGCCGGCGTCGACCCGATTTCAGTGCTCGATATTCAGCGCATTATCAAACACTTAAGCGAGCGCGATATTGGTGTACTGATTACTGACCATAATGTCCGCGAAACGCTCGGAATATGCAGTAGAGCCTATATACTCAGTGACGGCAGTTTGATCGCTTCGGGCTCGCCAGATGAGATTCTCGAAAATCATCACGTACGAGAGGTGTATCTCGGACAGGAATTTAAACTCTAGGCATATTGCGTCGCATGCTTAAACCTTCACTGCAGCTAAAACTCGGACAAAGCCTTGCGATGACACCGCAATTGCAGCAGGCCATTCGTCTGTTGCAGTTGCCGGTTCTTGACCTCAACGCTCAGATACAAGAAGCGCTCGAGGAAAACATCATGCTCGAGATGGAGGACCTGCCGGACGTCCCCCAGACCAGTAACGAGACTACCGCTGAAGTTGAGACCATTCGTGCAGAAGACAGTTGGCAATCCAATCAGAACAGCCAGGTGCAGGATGGCGGTTGGAATGGTGAAGGTCGGCCGGTCAGCGATTTTGCCGACGAGTCCGGACAAAGCCTGCAAGAGCACTTGCTGTGGCAGCTGGAAATCGAAGACTTTACGCCGCGCCAGTCGGTCATTGGTGAGGCCATCATTGATTCAATTAACGACGATGGTTATTTGGCCATCGAGCTGGACGAGGTCGCCGACTACATTGATGACGATCCCGCTGTAACGCTTGACGAAGTTGAAGAAACCCTGGGTAAGATCCAGCGTTTTGATCCAATTGGAGTCGCAGCCCGATCAATTCCCGAGTGTTTAACGCTACAACTACGACAGCTTGACGCTGCGACACCCGGGCTTGCTCTTGCCATCGAAATGGCGAAAAACAAACTGGATCTTGTCGCAAGCCGCGATTACGGCGAGTTGCGTCGCAGTCTGCGCACCTCGGAAGAGGATCTACACGACGCCCTCGCCCTGGTGAAAAGCTGCAATCCGAAACCTGGCCTCGCGATTGGTTCAGGCGGTGCGGAGTATGTCATTCCCGATGTATTCGTTCGTAAAGTGGACGATCGCTGGCAGGTCGAAATTAGTCCGACCGGCATTCCGCGACTATCAGTCAATCAGCAATATGCACGGTTGCTGCGCGGCAGCGGCGACCACGCAGTTTTGCGTACACAATTGCAAGAGGCACGCTGGCTGATTCGCAGCCTCGAAATACGCAACGAGACGGTTGCCAAAGTGGCTACCAGCATCGTCTCGCGCCAGACCGATTTTCTTGAACAGGGCGACGAGGCAATGAAACCGATGGTCCTGCGTGATATTGCCGAGGAAATCGGCATGCATGAGTCCACGATTTCGCGGGTTACCACAAACAAATATATGCATACGCCGCGCGGCGTTTTTGAGTTCAAATATTTCTTCTCATCACACCTGTCCTCGGCGTCCGGGGAGGACCAGTCGTCCACCTCAGTTCGCGCAAAGATTCGCAAGTTAATTGGTGCCGAGAACCCTGCGAAACCGTTGAGCGACAGCAAAATCGCTAATTTGCTTGCCGAAGAGGGAATATCGGTTGCTAGAAGGACGGTCGCAAAGTACCGTGAAGCTATGAATATCGCCTCATCGAGTGACCGCAGGCAACGCCCGGCCTAAGGGCCGAAACGTGGCTTCAAGTACGTATCTATAGCAACAGAAGGAGACCAAACGCACTGTTATTCTAAACCCGTCAAATAAATAAGTATGGGAGACAACTATGCATCTAAATGTGTCCGGTCATCACGTCGAAGTAACCGATTCTCTGAGAGAGTACGTAGAGACCAAAGTAGAAAAAGTTGCACGACATTTTGATATGGTTTCTGACGTGAATTGCATCCTCACGGTCGAGAAGCTACAACATAAGGCAGAGGCTACAGTACACGTTAACGGTGGTACGATTTACGCTGACGCTATCGAAGAAGACATGTATGCCGCGATTGATGGCTTGATCGACAAGCTTGATCGGCGCGTCAGAAAACTCAAAGAAAAGCGGGTCGATCACCACGCCCGAGAATCACAGAAAAGACAATTCGTCTAATTCCAAATAATAAGACCAACCTAAATGCTGCTCGAAGAAATAATCAAGCCAGATAGCGTCTTGTGCAACGCACAAGCACGCAGCAAAAAACACTGCCTCGAAATCCTGAGTGAACTCTTGGTACGACAGATTCCGCATCTTGCCAGCGAAGACATTTTCGAGCGGCTCATCGAGCGCGAGCGCCTGGGTTGTACCGGTCTTGATCAGGGCGTGGCATTTCCGCATTGCCGGGTTGACGGCATCGAGGCGAATACAGCAGCCCTCATTAAATTATCAGAGCCGGTGGATTTCGATTCGTCGGACGGCGAGTTGGTTGATATCGTGTTCGGCATGATGGTCCCATCTGACATCAATGCCAGTCACCATGAAAATATTCGCAGTATCGCTGAATTACTCGGTGACACTGAGCTGCGCGAGAAGATGCGTGTCGCAACTAGCAGCAACGAGTTATACGAATCCCTTATCGACAGCTCTGTTTCTACAGTCGTAATGGATCTGAAGGTAGCGGACGGGTCCTGATTCCCGTTCGACTGCCGCGCGGAGCGGAGTTATGGCCGACAACATGCGCTTGATCATTGTGAGCGGCCTGTCCGGCTCCGGCAAATCTGTGGCGCTCCACGTCCTCGAAGACCTCGGCTATTACTGTGTCGACAATATGCCTGCAGCGTTGTTGCATGCGGTTGTCGACGAGGTACGATCCGGCAGCGACCAGGCCGCCACACTAATGGCGATTGGCGTTGATGCGCGCAACCGAAGCAAAGACCTCGACGCCCTGCCCAAGCACATTGCCGAATTGCAGGCGGGCGGCCTGCAAACTGATGTGCTGTTTCTGCAAGCCGACGACGACATATTGATGAAGCGATACAGCGAGTCCAGGCGACGCCATCCGCTCGCTGATCACAGCACTGCGCTACACACCGCGATCGAGACCGAGCGGGAATTGCTGTCTGAGCTGCTTAATTCCGCCGATTTGATAATTGATACGTCGCGAACCAGCGTTTATGAGTTGGCCGATGCGATTCGCGAGCGTATCGATCAACGCGCCAGCGGTCGCTTGTCTGTGCTAATCGAGTCATTCGGCTTCAAGAACGGCATTCCGGCCGATGCCGATTTCGTTTTCGATATGCGTGGACTGCCTAATCCGTACTGGACAGTTGAATTGCGTGGCCTCACCGGCCGGGATGAGGAAGTTGTTAATTTTCTCGATGCGCAACCTGACGTCGATCTTATGTATGCGGACGTGCTGACATTCTTGTCGCGCTGGATTCCTCGCTACAACGATGCTCATCGCAGCTACCTGACAGTTGCCATTGGCTGTACTGGCGGGCAGCACCGGTCCGTCTACATGACAGAACGCCTGGCATTGGCACTCCGAGAAATACACGACCCGGTTTTGACGCGCCACAACGAACTCGGTAGCCACCCTATCGAAAAGCAGTAAACTGGGCCCCGTTATGGATGCACGGCCGAACACTCAAGCAATTTTGCTGCAGCTGCGTGAGCAATTGGATAGCGGTGCATTGCGTGCGGCCGGGCAAATGATCCAGAGCCTGCACCCGTCCGAGCTAGCTCATTTGCTGGAGTCCCTGCCCTTGCAGGAACGGGCAATGTTATGGGAACTCGTCGATGTGGACGACGAAGGTGACATTCTCGTCGAAGTATCGGATGAGGTTCGCGACGGCCTGATTAAGGGCATGCAGACCGAGGAACTTATCGCCGCCACAGACGGTATGGAACTCGATGACCTTGCCGACCTGCTCGTCGATCTGCCGGAAACTGTTACTCAGCAGGTCCTGCAGTCTCTGGACGGCCAGGACCAGGAACGACTGCGCCAGGTACTCGCCTATGACGAGGACTGCGCGGGCGGCCTGATGAACGTGGACATTGTGACAGTTCGCCCGGATGTTACTGTCGAAGTCGTCGGCCGTTATTTGCGGGCACGCGGTCAGATGGCGGACGGCACTGATTCGATTTTCGTCGTCAATCGCGATGACCGCTACATAGGCTCACTCTACCTGTCACGGCTGTTAACTGCCGATTCCGAGACGACGGTTGAGACCATCATGTCTACGGACAACCTGCCGATTCAGGCGCACACACCGTCAGCCGAAGTCGTCTGGGAGTTCGAACACCGCGATTTATTATCCGCGGCGGTCGTTGACGAGGACAACCGTGTGCTCGGCCGTATAACAGTCGACGATGTGGTAGATGAAATTCGTGACGAGGCGGAGCATTCACTGATGAGTGCTGCCGGACTCGACGAAGAGGACGATATGTTCGCGCCGGTCGTCAAGAGCGCGGCGCGGCGAGCTATTTGGCTCGGCGTGAATCTGTGTACCGCGTTTCTCGCTGCTGCGGTTGTCGACCAATTTCAGACCACACTCGACAAGATCGTTTTGCTCGCGGTTCTCATGCCGGTCGTCCCAAGCATGGGTGGTGTGGCCGGCAGTCAGTCACTCACGATAATTACCCGCGCGATGGCACTCGGTCAGATCGATCGCCGCAATGCACAGCGAATCTTGCGCAAAGAATTGATGGTCGGCGTTCTCAATGGCGTCGGGTGGGCCGTAGTCGTCGCGGCGGCTACCTATTTCTGGTTTGGCGACTGGCGTATCGGTGGTGTAATTGGCGCCGCCATGATTATTAATCTGTTTGTCGCCGCACTCGCCGGCTTTACCATCCCACTGGCACTAAAACGCATAAATATCGATCCGGCGCTGGCGGGAGGCGTAGTGCTGACCACGGTGACAGACGTTATCGGTTATGCGGCATTTCTCGGCCTTGGTGCCGCGCTGCTTCTTTAAGCTGAAAAGGCAATCAGTCGCTGATGCCGCTCAGATCGCGCTTGATCCATTCGGGCGCAAACAAACGAGGCACATCGGCGCCAATCACGAAATCCAGCAGTTGCTCCTTCACCTTCATCGCATCGTTATAACCAAGGTCGATGAGCTCCCGCGTGTAAGACTGCTCAAACAACAGGAAACTCAATAGTCGATTTTCGCCAGGCTTCTTACCGGCGATGCCGCGCAGCA
>JBPCXZ010000138.1:0-5507 GCA_051008055.1 Woeseiaceae bacterium | reverse complement strand
AAGACGAGTACTACCTGTATCGCAATGACCTGAGCTTCGAAGTCACCACGAAAGGCGTAACACTGAGCAATCCTCGATTGCCCGCTGGCGAGCCCCACGAAGACGAGTTCTTCGGCAAGCAACAGGTCTTCCGCGAGAATTTCTACGTCAGTATTCCGTACCGGATCGACGGCGACAGACCCGAGACGGTCGAGCTTGTAATCAAAAATCGCGGTTGCTGGGACGGTGGCATTTGCTATCCGCCGCAAACCTGGACCGAGACGGTCACACTGAAACAACCCAAGGTAGCGCTTGATGGCTTAGGCGGCGACGCGGCGATCGGCGAGCCGATGATGGAAGAATTCCTGCCGGTCGAAGAAGTTTTCTTCCCCGACGTGTTTGTCGTTGACGGCAATACGGTCGAAGTGGGTATGCGCATCACGCCGCAGCACTACGTCTACAGGGACAAGACGAAGGTCAAGTCACTGAGCGAGAGCGCACGCGTCGGCCAGGTACAAATGCCAGACAACGGCGTGGTACACAACGACGAGTTCTTTGGTGAACAGGTCGTTTATTACGACGAGATGGTGACGCGCGTCACCATTCAACGTGCCACACCCGAAGCAATGACGCTGGATCTCGAGTTCGAATATCAGGGCTGCGCCGATGCTGGCTTGTGCTACCCGCCACAGAAAATCGTATTAACCGCGGATTTGCCGGCGGCCGAAACGATCACTGACCTGTCGAGCATTCGTCCGCCTGAAGGTCAAATGGTATCGGAGCAGAATCGGCTCGCCCAACTCATCATCGACGGCAACATCTGGCAGGTAGTCGCTACATTTTTCGGCCTGGGACTGCTGTTAGCGCTGACACCTTGCGTGTTACCAATGATTCCGATTCTGACGTCGATCATCGCCGGTGAAGGCGAAGATACCAGCCCGGCACGCGGTTTCGGTCTGGCGCTTAGCTATGTCATGGGTATGGCGCTTGTTTATACAGCCGCCGGAATGGCTGCTGCCGCAGCCGGCGCGCAGTTGCAGGCGATGTTTAATCAGCCTTGGGTCCTGATAATCTTCGCAACGTTCTTCGTGCTGCTGGCCGCGGCAATGTTCGGCGGCTACGACCTGCAGATGCCGAGCGGTATTCAGAGCAAGCTGGCCGGGATTAGCGGCAACCAGAAAGGCGGCACTACTGTCGGCGCTTTCATCATGGGTGCGTTGTCGGCATTGATCGTTACCGCATGTGTCGCACCTGCGTTGATCGCCACCCTGATCGTTATGGCACAAACCGGTGACATGATTCGCGGTGGCGCCGCGTTGTTCGCGATGAGCCTGGGCATGGGTGCTCCGCTGTTGCTCGTCGGCGCCGCACAAGGTCACCTGTTGCCGAAAGCCGGCAACTGGATGGTCGCCGTTAAATCGGCCTTTGGTTTTATGCTGCTGGGTCTTGCGATCTGGATGCTGCGTACGGTTCTTCCTGGTAGCGTGTCGATGCTGGCGTGGGCAATACTCGTATTTATGTCTGGCGTCTTCATGGGCGGTCTGACGACCATCACCAGCGATTCCTCAGCCGCGCAGAAACTGGGTAAAGGATTTGGATTCCTTGCAATCGTTTACGGCCTGATACTGCTGCTCGGCGCTGTGTCTGGTGGCACCAATCCCCTTAAGCCAATGGCCAGTTTGAACCTGGGTTCCGGCGACCACACAACGGTCACGGAAGACAACCACGTCGAATTTGTTCGCGTGAAAACAGTCGACGACCTGGATCGGGAACTTGCCGCTGCAGCCGACGCTGGCAAAACCGCGATTCTCGACTTCTACGCCGACTGGTGTGTGTCCTGCATTGAAATGGAGGAATACACGTTCACCGACGCCGAGGTTCAAGCAGCGTTGTCCAACACAGTCTTGCTGCAAGCGGACGTCACCAAGAATGACGAAGAAGATCAGGAACTATTGCAGCGCTTCGGGGTCTTTGGACCACCGACAATTATTTTCTTTGGCAAGGATGGCCAACAACGCCACGGCTACGAAGTCGTTGGCTACATGAAAGCGAAACCCTTCACGGACCACGTCAACAAGGCATTCGCAGAAGTCATCTAGCAAAAAGGGTTCGACCGTGCCAAAAACCGTATTTTTTATCGTCGCACTTGTTTGCGCGATTGCCGGCAGTATTTTTTTCTACTACAGCCAATCAAACAGAACCCCAGTTGAGCCTGTTATAGAAACTGTTTCTGTTGAGCCAGCCCGGTCTGGCCCGATCCATGTTGAATTCGAACTCGGCGGGCTCGACGGCGAAATGCGGCAGTTCGCGGAGTGGGATGGTAAACACCGCGTAGTCAATTTCTGGGCTACCTGGTGTGCGCCGTGCCGTCGCGAAATTCCTTTGCTCAAAGCATTTCAGGACGCGCACGGTCCTGACGATTTCCAGGTCATCGGCATCGCGGTCGAATTTCCGGAACCCGTCATTGCTTACGCCGAGAGCGCGGAATTCAATTATCCAATCCTGGTTGGCGAACAGGACGCAATGGCGGTCGCCGAATCGTCCGGCATCAGCTTTATTGGCCTGCCCTTTACGATGATCGTCACCAAACAAGGCACACTGGTCGGCGCGCACATGGGCGAAATCCACCAGGAGCACCTGGACCAGATTGTCATCGTCCTGAATAGCCTGGACGCAGGCGAAATCGACCTTCCGGAAGCCAAAAAGACACTCGGCCTCCTCTAAATTCGGCAATTTCTTGCGAAAGTTGCACGAAAGTCGGAAAAAATGGTTAGAATTGCCGCCAACTTCGGCAAACTGGTTAAGTTTGACGGCAAATGTCCGATTTATTGCTTCTAAATGGCCCTAATTTGAATCTTCTCGGCTCGCGTGAGCCGGAAGTCTATGGTGCAACACGCCTCGAAGACATCGAGGCTAACTGCATTGAGATTGCCGAGGAGCTAGGACACACGCTGGCGTGCTACCAGAGCAATGCCGAACACAAACTAGTCGACCGGGTACAAAAAGCGGCGCAAGACAAAGTCGCATTCATCATCATTAATCCTGGCGCATTTACGCATACAAGTGTGGCGCTGCGCGACGCGTTGCTGGCGGTGGATATTCCGTTTATCGAATTACACTTGAGTAACACTTTTGCCAGAGAGGACTTTCGGCACAAGAGTTACTTCAGCGATGTTGCACAGTCTTGCTTGTTTGGTCTTGGGGCTTACGGTTACGAATTGGCGATACTTGCTGCCAGCCAGCAGCTTGCGAATGCTGAGGAAGAATAATGGATATAAGAAAAGTTAAGAAACTCATCGAGCTGCTGGATGAATCCGGCATCGCCGAAATCGAAATCACTGAAGGCGAAGAGTCGGTACGCATTAGCCGTTACTCGCAAAGCGCACCTGCCGTCGTTGCGGCACCGGCCGCTGTTGCCGCACCTGCCCCGGCACTTGCTCCAGCTGCAGCGCCGGTAATCGCGGGAGAAGCAGCACCGGTAGCAGCTGAACCCGAGGAAACCGGCTTTCAGGTCGAAGCGCCAATGGTCGGCACCTTCTACGGATCGTCTTCTCCCGGCGCTGCACCGTATGTACAGGTCGGCGACCGCGTTAATGAAGGCGACACGCTTTGCATCATCGAAGCAATGAAGATGATGAATCAAATTGAGGCTGACGTGTCCGGCGTTATCAAATCCATTCGTTTGCAAAATGGCGAGCCGGTCGAGTACGGGCAGGTGCTGTTCGTCATCGATCAGCGGCAAACCGACTAAGCGGGCCGGACAGCATGCTCGATAAAGTCGTCATAGCCAATCGCGGCGAGATCGCACTGCGCGTTCAGCGTGCCTGCAAGGAAATGGGCATCAAGACTGTCGCTGTGCACTCGACTGCTGACAATAACCTCAAGCACGTATTACTCGCCGATGAGACGGTCTGCATTGGACCGCCTCCATCGATCGAGAGCTACCTCGACATGCCGTCGATTATTGCGGCCGCGGAAGTAACCGACGCAGTAGGCATACACCCCTGCTACGGCTTCCTGTCAGAGAATGCCGATTTTGCGGAACGCGTGGAAACCAGTGGCTTTGTGTTCATTGGTCCGCCCGCAAGTGCCATTCGCCTTATGGGCGATAAGGTCTCAGCGATCAAAGCCATGAAGGCTGCCGGCGTACCATGCGTGCCTGGTTCGGACGGCCCGCTTGGAGAAGACCCGGACGAGAACATTCGCATTGCACGTGAAATCGGCTACCCGGTGATCATCAAGGCGTCGGGTGGTGGTGGTGGCCGTGGCATGCGTGTAGTACATGCTGAAGCGTCGCTGGTTGCTGCAATCACGGTCACCAAGGCCGAGGCGCGAGCAGCGTTCAACAATGACGTTGTCTACATGGAGAAATTCCTGGAGACGCCGCGCCACGTTGAAGTTCAGGTAATCGCAGATTCTCACGGCAACGCCGTACACCTGGGCGAACGTGATTGCTCCATGCAGCGCAGGCACCAGAAAGTTATTGAAGAAGCGCCGGCGCCAGGCATCACTGAGGAACAACGCAACCACATTGGTGAGCGTTGTGTTCGCGCCTGCCAGGAGATGGGCTATCGCAGCGCGGGAACCTTCGAGTTCCTTTACGAAAACGGCGAGTTCTACTTCATTGAGATGAATACGCGGCTGCAGGTCGAACATCCGGTTACTGAGATGATCACCGGGGTCGATATCGTTCGCGAGCAGCTAAACATCGCCGCGGGCGAAAAACTCAGCTTTACGCAGGACGATATCAGGATCCAGGGTCATGCCATCGAATGCCGCCTCAATGCGGAAGATCCCAAGACGTTTATGCCGTCACCCGGACTGATAACGCTCTGGCATGCTCCAGGCGGTCCTGGTGTGCGCGTCGACAGCCATGTCTATAGCGGTTACAAAGTCCCGCCGTACTATGACTCAATGATTGGCAAGCTGATCACCCATGGCGGCAACCGCGACGCCGCAATTGCACGCATGAAAAACGCTCTCGGCGAAGTGGTCATCGAAGGCATCAAAACCAACGTGCCACTGCATCAGGAGATTTTCCAGCACGCAGCGTTCCAGCAAGGCGGAACAGATATCCACTACCTGGAGAAACGTCTCGGTCTTGTGTGATCGAGAGCACACCTAAGCGGCGATGAAATGGCGACAATTTGTCATGGATCTCGAAACGCTGCATCCGGATGCCGTGGAAGAAATATTTGCGCGGCACGGTGCGAGCTCAATAACGCTGACTGACGCGGGTAACCAACCCGTATTGGAACCGCCCCCAGGCGAAACGCCGATGTGGGCCGATATGCGCATCACGGGTCTGTTCACAGCCAATACGGACTTTGTTGCTTTGCAGGCTGACCTGCTGTCAGCCTTGGGTATCGCTGACTTACCCAGGCATGAGCTCACCGACCTTGAAGATCGCGACTGGGAACGCGAGTGGCTGAAGGACTTTAGCCCGATGCAATTCGGTGAGCGTCTTTGGATCTGTCCGAGTAACGCGACCGTCGATACTCCAGGTGCAGCTGTGGTAACGCTGGACC
>JBPCXZ010000137.1:0-5908 GCA_051008055.1 Woeseiaceae bacterium | reverse complement strand
AGATCATCGCACCTTTGACCGCTTCGTCGAGATCGGCGTCGTCAAAAACGATAAACGGTGCATTGCCACCCAACTCCATGGATGTACGCTTCACCGTGGCCGCACATTGCTCGATCAGCATCTTGCCGACTTCCGTGGAGCCGGTAAACGTCAGCTTGCGAACGATCGGATTCGAAGTCATTTCAGCGCCGATTTCACGGGTGACGCCAGCCACAATATTGATAACACCTGCAGGCACGCCAGCGCGCTCGGCGAGTTCGACGATCGCGAGCGCCGATAACGGTGTCTCATTCGCAGGCTTACACACCACCGTACAACCTGCTGCCAAAGCTGGCGCAATCTTGCGCGTCAACATGGCATTCGGGAAATTCCAGGGAGTGATGCAGGCTACAACGCCAACAGGCTGCTTGATGACGACGACGCGTTTGTCATCGCTGGGTGCCGGAATCGTATCGCCGTAGACGCGTTTTGCCTCTTCGGCAAACCATTCGATGTAGTTGGCACCATAGGCGATCTCGCCCATCGACTCCGCCAGTGGTTTGCCTTGCTCTGCAGTCAGGATCTGCGCGAGATCCGCCTGCGCCTCCATCATCAGCTCGAACCACTTCTTTAGAATGGCTGATCTTTCCTTGGCTGACTTCTTGCGCCAACTAACCTGAGCCTTTTCTGCCGCTTCGATCGCGCGACGCGTTTCCGCTGTGCCGCACTTGGCAATTTCGGCGACTGTCTCGCCATTTGCGGGATTTAGAACCGCCAGAGTTTCGCCGCTATCTGCGTCGATCCACTGGCCGTCTACGTAAGCCTGAGTCTTAAGTAAGGCCTTGTCCGATATCTGCATTTTCCGTCTGGCTCCAAAGACCAATTGTCTGGGGCCGGATAGTATGTGTGCTAATACTCACCGGCGCAATTTCGCGCCGGTGAGTCTATGAAACACCTGTTTCTGCTGATTAAGCGGCCGCGTCAACGCCGGCTTGTAACCATTTCTCGAGATCATCAGCACCACCGATCAAAGCACCGTCTACGAATACCTGCGGGTAGGTTGTAGCATTGGCAACAGCGCGCAAAGTCTGATCTGTGTAGTCACGGTTCAGCACCAGTTCCTCGAACTCGATGCCTGCATCGCGCAACAAACCTTTCGCTTTGGAACAGAACTCGCAACCGGGGCGTGAAAATACGCTGACGTCATGTGGTCTTCCGGCATTCGGATCGATGTAGGACAGCATTGTGTCCGCGTCCGATACGCTGAACGGGTCGCCTGGCACATCTGACTCTATGAACATCTTTTCGATAACGCCGTCGCGTACCAGCATTGAGTAGCGCCATGAACGCTTGCCGAAACCCAGATCCTGCTTGTCGACGAGCTGACCCATACCATCAGTAAAATCGCCATTGCCATCCGGCAGGAAAGTGAGTCGATCAGCTTTCTGGGCGTGTTGCCACTCGTTCATGACAAATGCGTCGTTGACCGACACACAGATGACCTCGTCAATGCCCTGTTCCGCGAAAACCGGTTGCAGTTGGTTGAATCGCGGCACGTGTGACGATGAGCAGGTCGGCGTGAAGGCGCCTGGCAATGAAAATACGATGACAGATTTCCCAGCAAATACATCGCTGCTGCTGCGCTCTACCCACTCATGGTCCTTGCGAGTGCGGAATGTTACGTCCGGCACTCTTTGGCCTTGCATGTTGTTGCTCATTTGTTTCTCCAATCAAAAAATTCGATGGAGCAATTTTAGGGCTAGGCGAATCACAAATAAAATGGTTTAATTCGATCACATTATCCGTTTTTTTCGAATATGGCCTTACCCAGCACCAAACAGCTGAAGTACTTTGTCGCTCTCGCCGAGACTGAGCACTTCGGACGTGCCGCCAGCGCCTCGAATATTTCGCAGTCGGCATTCAGCAATGCCATACGAGAGCTGGAAACCACGCTGGATGCTCAGCTCATCGATCGTACCAATCGGCAAGTTACGATTACCGCCAAGGGTCAGCAGGTAGCGACGATGGCCAGGCTTGTACTGAGCGATATGCAGGAACTCGTGGAAACAGCGAGCGGCGGCAAGCAACCACTTTGCGGCGAGCTCCGCCTGGGTGTGATTCCGACCATTGCCCCATTCCTGCTGCCGCAGGTACTGCCGAAGCTACGACGTAAATACCCCGAATTGACGTTACTGCTCATTGAGGACCAGACCGAGCGAATCTATGAACGACTAAAGGCAGGCGAGCTCGACGTACTGCTGTTGGCCCTACCCTGGGCAATGCGCGGCGTTGAGGAGCAGGTTCTGTTTCGCGATCCGTTCCGACTTGCCTGTCGCAAGGGAACCGAGCGCGTCGATCCGGACAATTATCGATTCAATCGACTCGACGCTGACAGCATTCTCCTATTGGAGGATGGGCATTGCCTGCGTGACCATGCGTTGTCTGCGTGCAAGATTCGAAACACCCAAAAAGTACAAAGCTTCGCCGCCAGCAGTCTGTTGACCCTGGTCGAAATGGTCGACGCAGATCTCGGCATTACGTTCTTGCCGGAAATGGCACGTCAGTCATCACTGCTCAGAAACACGGCCGTCAAGCTGTACCCGATGCCCGATAGCAGTTATCGCAATATCGGCCTCGCCTGGCGGCAAGGCAGTGCCAGGGCCCATGAGTTCAAATTATTGGGCAAGTTCCTCGCTGCGCATCATTCGCCCTAAACACACCACTTCGATCGCCGCCAATACGCGATGGCTTCAGTAATGCGCTATGGTGCATTTTCACAAGCGGCAGAAGACCGCGATCCCGGGGTAATCAATGGATATTTCTGAAGCGGCGGTCAATTCGACCGCTTCCAAACCAGTACGCGTATTGAAAAGTAATTTCGTGCTAGCTGTTACCGTTGGCGGCATTATCGGCCTGGGAATTCTTCGTAGCCCGGGCGAGATCGCCGCAGTGGCTCCGAACCCGTACCTGTATCTTTCCTTGTGGCTAGGTGCCGGTCTCTTCGTGCTCCTTACTCTTGGCGTTGTCGCTGAACTAATAGGAATGACACCCCGCTCTGGCGGTGTCTATGCCCTGGTGCGGCACGCCTATGGGCCGTTCTCTGGATTCGTCCTGGGCTGGGCTGATTGGGTCGCCTTCACTGCCGACATCGCGATAAAGGCCGTGGTCATCGTGGAATTTACAGCGATCCTGTTTCCTGAACTGAGGCAGTGGCTGACTCCTGTGGCAATTCTGGTGACCACTGCGTTTGCGGCTTTCCAATTGCGCGGAATCGTGGCAAGCGCGTTGATTCAGGAAACCATTACCAGCGTTGTTGGCATGGCAATTGTCATTTTCTCGTTGCTGCTATTTTTTGCCGAGCCAGTCACCGTCGGTACCGCCGAACAAATTCCTGTGGTCAAAACCGGGATACAAGCATGGAGCCTGGTTATAGCCACGATTATATTTACCTATGACGGCTGGCTATTTGCTTCGTACTTCAGTGGCGAAATTAAAGGTGGCGCAGGTGCCGTTGCGCGAACCTGCGTTAAAGGAACCGTCATTGTCATCGTGCTGTACATGCTCATCAACCTTGCGATGGTGGTAAGCATCCCATTGCCATTGCTGGCTGATAATGAACTGGCCCTGTCACGGGCGCTCGAACTGGCTATCTCGCCCGTCGCCTCAACAGCGGTTGTGTTTGCTGCAATTGTAATCCTGTTGAGCCAACAAAATCAGGGCTACATGGGCGCTCCTCGCGTTCTTCAAGCGCTCGCCACGGATGGTCTAGCGGTAAAACGCGCGAAGACCATAGGCCAGCGAGGCAATCCAATTTTTGGCGTAGTGATGACCTGGGTGTTGTCTGTTGCAATGATAATGGCTGGTGGTTTCGAGTTTTTGGTGCAGTTGTGTGTGTTCCTGTTCGTGCCGCTCTATGTAGCACTAATTATTGGGATATTTATTCTGCGAAAACGCGAACCGGATACAGCACGACCGTTTCGTGCCTGGGGACATCCTTACAGCACAGTCATTGTATTGATCGGTTGGAGCTTGATTACAGCCTTTCAGGCATATGCAGATAAGGAAATCGCGCTTTACGCAGTGGGATTGGTCGCTTTCGCCTGGCCCGTGTACTGGTACCTGAAAAAGAAGGCACGTTAATCGTCATCTACACAATTGGTTTCGGCCAGAAGAGCGGCAAAAAAAACGCGATGTTTCTTAGGGCGATCCCTCTGTCTCGTCTTCCGGCGTAACTTCCGCCGAATAGTCGTAAACGGGATACTTATAGCCAGCGCGTTCGGCCTTCACGTAGTGTTGCTGCAGGAACGCCGCCAAGTCGGTTAGTTGTGCCACCGTCATCACATCGACATAGGAAGTCATCAGCGACTCCCCATTCTGGGAGATTTCATCCTTGCGATATCGGGTTGACAACCGGTGCGACGGATTGACTATAGCGGTAACTAGCTCGCCATAAGTCATTCTGCGGCTCGTCTGGCTGCCGAGTAGTACCCGAATCGATCCGGCCTCAGCTGTGTCGGGTAACTCGGCGCCGACAACGCTGTGGCAACTGACACAGCCGAGCGCCACAAAGGTCTCTTTACCGCTGTCTGCATCGCCCTCTGGCAAGTAGATAGTATTCTCTGATTGGCCGACCTGGTCACATGCCGAAAGGCAAAGAACCGCAAAGAGTGCTATGAGGGTTTTGGAGTAACCGGGCATTTCGAATCCTCTATTATTATTGACCTACGGGCCGACACAAAGCGCTATCATTGTTAGCGGCTCACAGGGTGATTGCAAGCTATCGAGTTTAGCAGCTGGCCACCGAATATTTTCGACCAAAATCGGCCAATTACTGCTCATCAGCGGCGGCGATTCTGGAAAACGTTTGGGAAATCACCCTCCATTGACCATCTTGTTTGGCCGCAACCCACGTGAACTTTGTGCCGCCATCCTCGGAAACATCGATAACGACAACGATCTCCCCATGCTGAACCATCGACTCGTTAATCACTTTGAACGGTGAGATATCTAAGCCGATTATGAAATCAATATAGGCATCCCGACCAAGTGTTGTGCCGGAAGCGAACGTCGACAAGAAGTCCTCATGCAGGATCTCCGCGAGCGCTTCACCGTTGCTCCGCACTTCCGCGTCAATCCATAATTCGACCAATGCGGTCATCTCCAATCTGACAGACGGCTCAACGGCGTCAACTGCCGTATCCGCAATACTGTCTGGAGATGTCGATAAGACGGCGGCAACTAGTAGGAGCCTCATAACTCTCATAGTCTGGCCTCTGAGATTAGAACCCCAATTGAAAATTCGAATGTCCGCTTTGGGTCAAGAGCAGCCGTTCAGTAGTTTAACAGCTCAACGACCGCTTTCGGCCAAAAGCAGCCGTTCATGCCGTCACCGATCGGCATCGTTCGACGCAACTTCCGTGACGCTGAAATATTCGTTGATCCGACGATTGCGGTAGAGAAACAACCAAGCTCCTACTGATAATACAAGCGCCGGAATGATCATCGGTACAAATCCCTGGAAGATAACTGTGCCTGGAACCATTATCCCGTACGGAGCGAAAAGCGCGTGCCTAGCATAGTCTGAGCGCTTATATAGTCCATAAGCTATTCCGCCAGAGTAAAGAGCACCGATGATATTGATCAAGAAAATCTCAACTCGACGCGCTCCTAGCTCGCCAGTCTCGCCAAACACAGTTACTGCTTGAGTTGAGTCACCCACTAGAGCAAAGACCGCGAAAGCAACAAACCCAATTGCACCAGCTGCAAACATTGCGACGAAGAACTTGGCAATCCCTCGATTTTTAGTTGAGTGAGTCAACGCTTTAGCAAGTCCCAAAATATTCGTCCCCAAACAACCAGCGATTCGTCACCAATTGCGAATGTCCGCTTTCGGCCAAAAGCGGCCGTTCAGCTCGATCATCAGCTAGGT
>JBPCXZ010000136.1:0-10365 GCA_051008055.1 Woeseiaceae bacterium | reverse complement strand
CGCGCATACGGTTGTAAACAGAGTCACGCGCTTCCGCAACGAACTCAACCTGTTTCACACGAAAGTCGACGAGTTCAATGCCAAGCCCCTGCGCCGTTGACCGCGCGGTGGCCAGCATGTCACGCATTAATGCTTCGCGTTCAACTGAAATAGCTTCCTGTACGGTACGTTTACCAAACTCGGTAACCACTGAGTTGCGAACAATCTCGCGCAAACGTTCGATCGCAATAAATTGCGAGCCACCTGTCGATGTATAAAAGGAAACTTCGTCCACAATTCGCCACTGTACGAAGTAGTCGACCTGCATACCCGTTCTTTCCAGCGTGAAGACACGTTGCGGTTCGTCATCGATCTTGAGTATCCGACTAGGGAACTTACGCACGTTTTGAACCACCGGAATCTTGAAATGAATGCCTGGCTCGTAGCCGGACTCGACCACCTGACCAACCTGCAGTTTGATCGCAAGTTCTCGCTCATTGACCGTAAACGCTGTAAGACCGACCGCGAGTAAACCGAGGCCAAGCAAGATAACCACTATGAATTTTGCGTTATTCATTGCCGCTGCCTCCTTTGGCGACTGTCATCTTGTTGCTGTACGGGCTCGGTTTGATTGTTCGTGGGCGACGTTGAACGACCGCTGTTGCCACCACCGGGCCGTGAACTGCCACCCCTCGAAAGCTGATCCAGTGGCAGGTACATCAGGTTGCCACTGCTTTCAGAATCGACGATGACCTTGTTCGAATTGCCATAGACTTCTTCGATCGCTTCGATATACAGACGATCGCGCGTAACGCGCGGTGCGCGTTGATACTCGGTCAGCAATGCAAGAAAGCGCTGTGACTGACCCTCGGCATCTGCGATCACACGATCACGATATGCCTCAGCGTCCTGCAGTTCGCGCTGAGCAGTACCACGAGCGCGCGGTACGATATCATTCGCAAAAGTCTCAGCCTCAAGCTGATAACGTCGTGCGTCGTTAAGCGCTTTTTGCGTGTCGTCGACCGCTTCCTGCACGGCCTGAGGATAGTCGACCACCTCGAGGTTAATTGACGTAACAGTTATGCCCGCATTATAGGCGTTCAATGTCGCCTGCAATTCTTCCATCGTGCGCGCGGGAATCTGCTCGCGCCGTTCACCGATAAGCTGGGTCAATGTGCTGGTACCCACCACACCACGCAGCGCGCTCTCAGTGACATTGCCGAGGATAACTTCCGGATCCACAACTTCGAAAAGGTAACTAACCGGGTCCGAACGTCGAAACTGCACGGTCATGTCGATAAATACGTAGGCTTCGTCCTGTGTCAGCATTTCTGTACGAAATTTGGAGTCGCGCACTTCCTCAATGTTGACTTTGTCGACCGTCTCAACCGGGAACGGCAGGTGCCACCTTAGTCCAGGTAACGTCGTTTCGGTGTACGCACCGAACCGCTGCACAACGCCCCGCTCCGCCTGGTCAACCCTGTAGAAACCGGTTAGGCCCCACACGAATACCAACAATATGATGAGCACGTAACCGCCGCCGGATTGCGCGTCTGAGCCACCGCCACCGAGGATTTTGCCAAGACGCCGCTGCCAGTTTTGCACTATTTGGTCGAGATCATTTGGCTGATCGCCATCCCTCTTCCACGGGTCTTTCCCATTTCCTGAATCGTTCCAAGCCATAATTGCCTACTTATTTAAGAATCTTGTTTATTTAGAAATCACTGCCGTCGCCGCTAGCGGCAACGGTTCCAATAGGTCCATGTTGAGTTTTTCGCGCTTTAGAAATCGCCGCAGATCTTTCTCGGCCATTTTGAGTTCGATATACCAACCACCATTTTCGCACGCTTCTTCGCTGAGCACAGCGCCAATATCGAAAAGTTTTGCCCGTTGCCTGCCCTGGGCCGCCTCCAGTCGAATCACGCCGTGTACCGTCTTGCGCCGGAGTCGCTCGCCGATGGCATCCAGTAACAGCGGAATGCCGTCACCGGTCGTCGCCGACAGCCAGGCAGCGCGACCTTCGCCGTCGCGATTATTCGTCACCCGGGCCTTACGATCCAGCTTATCAATCTTATTGTACACCCGTATCTGCGGCACTTTGTCTGCGCCCAGCTGTTTCAATACCGCGTTAACCTGACGCACGCGCTGCCAGCGGCTTTCGTCGCTCGCATCAATAAGGTGCAGGATAAGGTCGGCTTCGCGAGCCTCCTGCAACGTCGAACGAAATGCCGCGATGAGTTCATGTGGCAAATCGCGGATAAAACCGACGGTGTCAGCCAATACAACGTCTCTGCCATCGGGCAGCTCGAGACTCCGCACAGTTGGGTCCAACGTCGCGAACAACTGGTCCTTCACATAAACGCTGGAGTCCGTCAGTGCATTAAACAGTGTGGACTTGCCTGCGTTGGTATACCCCACCAGCGCGACAGTCGGAATTTCAGCACGCACCCGGTTTTGGCGGTTCATTGTACGGCGCGAGTCGACCTGGTCGAGCCGCGATTTCAATTGCCGAATACGCGCGCCGATCATCCGCCTATCCGACTCCAGCTGCGTTTCACCCGGGCCACGCAAACCGATACCACCTTTTTGCCGCTCCAGGTGAGTCCAGCCTCTTACCAATCGGGTTGAAAGGTGTCGCAGCTGTGCCAGTTCAACCTGCAGCTGACCCTCAAAACTCCGCGCGCGTTGTGCAAATATATCCAGAATCAGTCCGGCCCGATCGAGCACCCGGCACTTCAGCTGCTTCTCAATGTTGCGTTCCTGACTTGGCGACAACGCCGTTGAGCAAATAATCAAATCGGCGTCGTGCTGACGCTTGCTGGTAGCGATCTCGTCGAGCTTGCCTTTACCAATGAAGTATCGCGCATCGGGACGCTTTCGTGAGCTCACGATCTGGTCGACAATAACCGCCCCTGCGGAGCTGGCTAGCTCTACAAATTCGTCACGTTCTGATTGATCGGGTGCGCCGTCTGGACTCGCATGGACGAGAATTGCACGTTCACCGCTTTGCGGTCTCTCAAACAAGCACTTACTCTTCTCCCACCTCGTCCATCTCATCATCCGGCATTGGCAGCCGCACATTGCGCGATGGCACGACAGTAGAAATCGCGTGTTTATAAACCATCTGGTTTACGCTGTTTTTCAACAGAACAACAAATTGATCGAACGAATCGACCTGTCCTTGCAATTTGATGCCGTTGACGAGGTATATCGAGACTGGAACTTTCTCTTTCCTCAAAATATTCAGGAATGGATCCTGTAATGATTGCCCTTTAGCCATGTCTGGGTCTCCTTATTATTAGTTGTTATCCAGACTCAAATGCCGGTGGCGCCGGTTGCCCAAAGCTAAGTCTAGCCCTAGCGAATGAAAATCTTAACACAGGCAGGTTGGCCCTCTTAGCCCAATATGGGGTGATTTCTCTTCAGAAATTCCGATATAGCGTCGACCTTGCCCGCTTCAAGGGCATTTATCGAAAATAAGTCAGATTCACTGCGAAGCCAGGTAAATTGGCGCTTGGCGAGCTGACGCGTAGCGACCAGCGCTCGATATCGAGCCTCATCGAGAGTCAACTCCCCTTCGAGATGGGCCCAGACCTGACGATAACCAACAGAGCGCATGGATGGCATGTCTCGATCCAGACCTTCGCGCTCTCTGAGGCCGGTCACCTCCTCGACAAAACCGTTATCGAACATGGTATCGAGTCGCCGCTCGATTCTGTCGTGCAAGACAGATCGTTCGGCAACATCCAGCGCAACCTTAAGAAAGCTCGTGTCGGCTGCAGCACCGGCTTTTTTGTCAGTGGCATGCCAATCACTTAAAGATCGACCACTAATCTCGAAGACTTCCAATGCGCGCTGGATCCGCTGGCTATCGTTCGGCTTAATTCGGTCAGCAGCAATCGGGTCAACCTCGCGCAGGCGTTCATGCATGGCCGGCCATCCCGCTTCTTCGGCTTGCTTGTCGATTGCCTCGCGTACCGCGGCATTGCCGCTTGGCAGACCCGCGATTCCTTCTGTCAATGCACGGAAGTACATCATCGTTCCGCCGACCAATAGAGGCACGCGGCCGACTGAAAAACTTGTCAGCATCGCCTGGCGCGCATCCCTCACGAAGTCACCGGCGGAATATGCCTCCTCCGGGTCAAGAATGTCGACGAGTTGATGCGGCGCTCGCTGCAGCGTCTCCGCGTCTGGTTTTGCAGTGCCGATATTCATGTTGCGATACACCAGCGCCGAGTCAACACTAATAATGTCAAACGGGTAGCGCTCGCACAGCTCGATAGCGACATCCGTCTTGCCCGTTGCAGTTGGGCCCATCAGACAAACCGCCAGATTCTTCATGGACGTCCCTACTGACCGCGCAGAAAAATGCGATCCAGCTCGGCCATGGTTATAGCCGTCCAGGTCGGACGACCGTGATTGCATTGATCGGCTCGTTTCGTGACTTCCATCTCACGCAGCAATGCATTCATTTCCTGTAACGACAGGAGACGATTGGCGCGGACCGAATGATGACACGCCATCGTGGCGAGGAAGTCGTGCACCGAGTCTTCTACACGGTTGCTTTGGCCCGACTCCGTCAAGTCAGCCAGAACATCACGCAATAAGGATTCTGCGTCCGAGTCTCGAAGTAAGGCCGGCACTTCTCTGATGACCAGGCTGGTCGGTCCTGCACGATCAACGATCAAACCGATTTTTTCGAAAAACTCCGCTGAGGCAGAAACCTTGTCAGCTTCGCTCTCTGACACATTGACCGAGGTGGGTACCAGCAGCGGCTGGCGCACAACTTCGTTGTCGTCAAAGTTCTTCTTCAGTTTTTCATAGAGAATTCGTTCGTGCGCAGCGTGCATATCAACGACTATTAGTCCGTCATTGTTCTCGGCGAGAACGTAGGTACCCGCCAGCTGCGCAATCGCGAATCCCATCGGCGGAACGTCACCCGCCTGAGTCGCGGCACCCTGTGCAGGTGTCATGGCCTGATACCCGGCCAACGATTCGGCGACAGCCCGACGCCCAGGATAAGCGGACCCCTGCAGCGGCATCGTATTCTGTTCAAAAGTGGGTGCGGTTGAATGAGCTGCGGGTACCGCGGTCGGTGCCTGTGCATGCCCACCTGGCCGTGTCTCGCGCAGCGCGGCTTCCAATGCCTGAGACACAACGCCGTGAATTTTTCGGGCATCCCGAAACCTTACTTCATGTTTGGCCGGGTGCGCGTTTGCATCCACTGTTGCAGGGTCCATCGACAGGCTGATGACATAGGCTGGATAACGACCGTGAAACAGAACGTCTCGATACGCATGCCTGGCAGCATGCGCCAGAGTTTTGTCACTAATGCTGCGGCCGTTGACGAACCAGAATTGCATATCCGGTTGACTCCGGTTAAACGTAGGCAGGCAAAGCCAGCCACTAACGGCTATGCCACCAGTTTCCGACTCGATATGCACGGCGTTCTCTGCAAACGTCTCACCCAGAATTTTTTCCAGACGTTGCAAGCGTTCCTCATCAGAGGTCGCTGCATTCAGCTGCATAACGGCACGCCGATTGTGCGTTACCGTCAGGGCAACATCCGGCCGCGACAAGGCGAGGCGCTTTGTCCACTTTTCGATGTGTCCGAATTCTGTTCGCTCTGTTTTGAGGAAGCGGCGACGCGCCGGCGTGTTGTAAAACAGATCGTGAATTTCGACTGTCGTGCCGACCGGGTGCGCAGCTGGTCGAGGCTCGCTGATCGTGCCGTTGTCTGCTGCGAGCTGCCATGCGGAATCTGCATCGTGCGTTCGCGAACAAATGGTCATGCGGGATACGGACGCAATGCTCGGCAATGCTTCACCGCGAAAACCCAGTGACACAACCGCCTCAAGGTCATCAAGACTGCTTATTTTACTGGTCGCGTGCCGTGACAGCGCCAGTCGCAGCTCGTCCTGTGAGATGCCGC
Source organism: Woeseiaceae bacterium (assembly GCA_051008055.1). GTDB lineage: Bacteria > Pseudomonadota > Gammaproteobacteria > Steroidobacterales > Woeseiaceae > UBA1847. The sequence goes on along the minus strand of JBPCXZ010000136.1, from coordinate 4,454 downwards.
CACCGTTGTCACGAATCCGGATCAGTTTCTGGCCGCCCGCGACGATATCGACATGGATCTCTGTGGCCCCCGCATCGAGACTGTTCTCGAGCAATTCTTTAACGACCGAAGCCGGCCGCTCAACAACCTCGCCAGCGGCGATCTGATTGATAAGGTGGCTCGGGAGTTGTTGTATAGGCACGATGATTCAATATGGCAGGTTGGCGGCCTGCCATTTTTTCAAAATGCCAGCCAAAAGTCTTGTTGCTTTAGATCAGCTACCAGTAAAAACCGGAATCGAAAGAACCTGCCCGATACGAATATTGTCGTTATTCAACTTATTCGCGGAGCGGATGGCCGCTGGGCTCACATCATAGCGCTCGGCCAATTCAGATAGGGTGTCACCACGTGCAATCTTGTGGCGGACGTGACCAGAAGGCGCACGCCGCACATCCATTGCGATCTGAGTTTCCGGCGGTGGATTCTGGTAAAAATACTTCCGTACCCCGGATGTGATTGCCTTGGCCAGTTTTTCCTGGTGGGCGTTGCTGCGCAGCAGCTTTTCTTCCGAAGGATTAGAAATGTAGGCGGTCTCGATCAGGATCGACGGCATATCCGGAGACTTGAGGACCAGAAAGCCAGCTTGTTGTACGGTTTTGCGGCGAACTTTAACGACTCGCCCTAACTCGCTGACAATGTCGCTGCCGACGTCGAGGCTAGCACTCAAGGCAGCGTTCTGTGACAGATCGAGTAACACGGAAGCCAGCACATCATCTTTGCCATCTAATGAGACGCCGCCAATCTGCACCGACTTGTTTTCCCTTTCGGCTAGCAGGCGAGCTTCTTCGTCACTGGCACCTTTCAGTGACAATGCGTACACCGTCGCACCGTTGGCTCTGCGATCTTTGAACGCATCCGCGTGCACCGAAATGAATAGATCGGCACCGCTGTCATGCGCTATGTCCGTACGCCTGCGATGATCGATGTAATAATCGCCACTGCGAACCAGAACGGCTTTCATGCCGTGCTCAGCATTGATGCGAGCTGCGATTTTCTTGGATACAGCCAACGCCACGTCTTTTTCACGCGTCTTGTTACGACCAACCGAGCCAGGATCATGGCCACCGTGACCGGCATCGATAGCAATAACGATATCCCGACCGGGCGTATAAGATTCGGAGGCGCGTTTTACGGTCTGTAACGCACCGCTGCGTTCCAGATCAATAACGAGTCGGTCACCATACTGGGGGTTTGGCGCAGCGATAAAACTTCGCGAGCGAACATTTTCGTTAAGGTCGAGTACCACGCGTAGCTGGCCATTCGCCAACTGACCGCTACGGATGCTCTTCACCGACCCAACCCCGGTCGGCATCGACTTGAACGTGGACGCCATACGGCCGTCCTTCAGGTCAATAACCAGTCGATCGGGGCCACGCAAGGTGAATATGTTGTGATTAACCGGCTTGCTCAGATCGAGAACAACCCGTGTCTTTTCGTTCTCAGACCAGATTCGGACATTTTCGACCGAACCAGCTGATGCCGGCGTAGCGACAAGCAGTAGAACAGGAATCAGAAGCAGTCGATTAAAGCGCATTTGAGACCAGGTTACTCGCAGAGGTGATTATGTCGGATGAGTATACGGCCTTGCCCGGAAAATCCAAGATTTTTCTTTCGAAATTATGAAGATAAGGCGATAAGTTAATGTACGCGCTAGGCCGATTGATGCTGCAATTTTGACACCACTTTGCGGCCTTGTTCGCTCAACTCATCGATTCTGGCGCGACGACCAGCCCCGTCGTACTCCAGAAACAGGCGAATATCGGCTTTGCCGGCCAATTGCGGCGCGCGATCCGGCCATTCCACCAGGCGCAAGCCATCATCCAACTCGTTCCAGCCCAGGAATCGCAGCTCATCCTCAGACGCAACCCTATATAAATCAACATGATAGACCGTCACGGATGGTAATGCGTAAGGCTCAACCAGGGTGTAGGTCGGGCTCGGTACAGGACCATTGTGACCAAGAGCACGAATCAATCCACGGGCGAACGTCGACTTGCCGGCGCCGAGGTCGCCCTCCAGCAACACGGTCAGTCCGTCAGCAGGTGCAGGCAGGGCAGCCGCGAACCGTTCTGCAAACGCGATTGTTGCGGCCTCATCTTCGAGAAATACTGTCATTGATTTACTACGTTGCGCAGCTCTGCCAAGAGGTCGGATGCCATCATGCCACGCTCACCGTGCAGCGAAGCAAGGTCTCCAACCTGCGCATGAATCTCTACACCCGCCGTCGCCGCATCGAGGAGTGACAGACCCTGCCCTAACATTGCCCCAATAATACCGGTCAGAACGTCGCCCATGCCGGGCGCCGCCATGCCAGGGTTTCCTGAGGTGCTGACCCAGATATCTGCAGCAGGACCTTTGACCAGTGTGCCCGCACCCTTGAGAACAGCGACCCCGCTATAACGAGCCTGTAGTTCTTGTACGGCGCCGCGACGGTCAGCCTGAACCGAGCCGGTGGATACGCCGAGCAACGTCGCGGCCTCACCGGGGTGCGGCGTAATTATCCGGTTCTCTGCCGTGCCTGGGTTCTCGGCCAACCAGTTCAATGCGTCGGCGTCCCAAACCGCAGGCATTGTTAGCCGCTCTATGGCGCGCATCAGCTCATTTGCCCACTCAGACTGGCCGAGTCCGGGTCCAACGGCGATCACACCACAGTCGGCAAAGAAAGATTGCAGTTCGGCCGCGCTGCCGACGCCCCTGGCCATCAACTCAGGTCGGCTATTAACCACCTCTGTTGCGTGTGCCGGGTCTGTCGCGACGCTAACCCGCCCCGCACCGGCACGCAGGGCCGCCTCACCACACAGCACTGCTGCACCGGGCATGCCGCGACCGCCACCTACAACCAACACATGTCCGAAATCGCCTTTGTGTGCGTTGCGACTGCGCCGGGGCAACAGCTCCGCGGGCTGATCGGCGGAAATTCTTCGCAACTCAACCGGCCTGTTCGCATAGCAGTCGGCCGGTATATCGAGATCAGAGAAACGCAGCAAACCGCGATGCTCTGAGCCACGCCCCAGAAACTGTCCTTGCTTCAGGCCAACAAACGTAACGGTCAGATCGGCACGCACTGCGTCACCCATGACCATGCCGGAATCACCGTGTAGCCCGGTCGCAATGTCTAAAGAGGCAACGGGCATATCCGTCGCATTGAGCGCAGCCACCGCTGCGGCAAAGTCCCCTGCAAGCTCTCGATCGAGACCGCTGCCCAGCAGAGCGTCTATATACAACGTTGCAGCCGGGTCGATCGCCCCGCTCCAGCCAGCGACTTCACCACCCGCCGCGACGTAGTCCGCATAGGCAGTAGCCGCATCACCTGACAGTTCAACAGGATCAACAATTGCGACTGCAGCAACATCGACTCCGGCAACGCGTGCCAGGCGCGCAACCACATAGCCGTCACCTGCATTGTTCCCCGCACCGCACATCACCTGCCAGCGCCGGGCATCGGGAAACACCGCCAGCATCGTGTCGACCGAAAATTGTGCGGCCCGCGTCATCAACGTGTAACCCGGGATACCATTTTCTTCGATCGCAGAACGATCTATATCGCGCACGGTAGCGACGGAGTAAATTTCGACGGGCATCGCGTTCATAACGACGATTATACTGTGGCGAGAATCAGGAAAGTGCGTTGTCTGAAGATTTAAAAAAAACCAGTCAAGACATGAGCAAGCTCAAAGCGGACATACTGCGCTGGGGAGCAGAGCTTGGTTTTCAGCAAATCGGCGTCAGCGATGTCGATCTCGCGGCGGCCGAAGGTCATTTACAGTCATGGCTTGACGATGGCAGGCATGGTGACATGCATTACATGCACCGCCATGGCAGCAAGCGCAGCCATCCCGAGGAACTCGTCCCGGGTACCGTGCGGGTCATCGCTGCGCGCATGGACTATCTCCCGGGTGAGCAGCAAAGCGCGCAGGACTTGCTCGACCATTCGTCGAAGGCCTATATATCCCGCTATGCGCTCGGTCGTGACTACCACAAGGTTTTACGCGGTCGACTGCAAAAACTCGCGAAGAAAATCGAACAGGCGATCGGTGACTTTGGCTACCGCGTCTTTGTCGACAGCGCGCCGGTACTAGAGAAGCCCCTGGCGCAGAAAGCCGGCATCGGCTGGATGGGCAAGCACACCAATATCATCCACGATAAAGCCGGCTCCTGGTTTTTTCTCGGCGAACTCTATACTGACCTTCCACTGCCCATCGATGAAGCTCTGGATTCGCATTGTGGATCTTGTGAAGCATGTATCGATGTCTGCCCGACCAAAGCAATCACCGGCCCCTACCAACTGGATGCAAGGCGGTGTATTTCCTACTTGACGATAGAAATGCGCGAGACCATTCCCGAGGAGTTTCGCAAAGCCATTGGCAATCGGATTTACGGGTGCGACGACTGTCAGCTCTTCTGCCCGTGGAACA
>JBPCXZ010000135.1:0-21184 GCA_051008055.1 Woeseiaceae bacterium | reverse complement strand
AATGCGCAACCGGACGTCAGCCTGGTTGGCAAAGGCATTATTTTTGATACCGGTGGTACCAACTTGAAACCGTTCGCATCCATGCTGGATATGCACGGTGACATGCAAGGTAGTGCTGTGGCGCTGGGTACTTTTTTAGCGATTTCCGAGCTGAAACTCTCGGTGGCAGTAGATTGTTGGCTCGCGATCACGGAAAACCGCACTGGACCAAAAGCGTACAAGTCACAGGATGTCATTACAGCCGCGAACGGCAAGACGATTCAGACCATTCATACGGATGCAGAAGGACGCATGGTACTGGCCGACACACTGACGCTGGCCAGCCGTGAAAAACCGAAGCTGATGATGGACTACGCAACGCTGACAGGATCGGTCGTTAACGCAATTACCACACGCTATAGCGGCGTGTTCACAAACCAGAACGACTGGCACCCGCGACTCAGGCGAAACGGCGCGAATTGCGGCGAGCGGGTCTGGCCGTTCCCGATTGGTAAGGAATTCCTGGCTGATCTCAAGAGCGAAACGGCGGATATCATGCAGTGCTCACCAAACGGCACAGGCGACCATATTTTGGCTGGCAGCTTTCTTGCCGAGTTTGTCGAACACGAAACGCCCTGGGTGCACGTCGATCTCGCCGCCAGCAACCACAAAGGTGGGCTCGGGCACGTACCTACCGAAATCACAGGATTCGGCGTGCGATTCACGCTCGCGCTCTTGCTGGATGAGGAAATATTAAAGGATCAATGAATTGAGTACTGATCCTGGTATGTCGGATCGATTCCGCGGCTTTCTTCCTGTCGTGGTTGATGTCGAGACCGGCGGCTTCAACAGCAAAACCGATGCCTTACTCGAAATCGCAGCGGTGTTCGTCGATTTTGGCGACGGCGGGGTGTTGACTCGCGGCCAGACTATCCGGTTTCACGTCAAGCCGTTCGAAGGCGCCAATCTTGAGCCTGCGTCACTGGCAGTCAATGGCATTGACCCCGACCACCCGCTACGTCCGGCTATCGACGAAAAAGATGCATTGCAGCGCGTGTTTCGTGAGGTCCGCCAGGCCATCAGGGCCAACGGCTGCAGTCGCGCCGTTCTGGTAGGCCATAACGCAGCGTTTGATCTCAATTTCCTGAATGAGGCAATTGAACGCAGCGATATCAAACGCAATCCGTTTCACCCGTTTAGCTGTTTCGATACAGCAACGCTCTGCGGAGTCGCATTCGGCCAAACGGTACTGTCGCGCGCAAATGCGGCAGCCGGTTTCGATTGGGACGAATCGTCGGCCCACTCGGCTGCGTATGATGCGGAAAAAACGGCAGACCTGTTCTGCGAAATCGTGAATCGATTTCAGCCGGTGTACGCTAGCCGGCGTTAACCAGTCACCAAATTAGGCGTCAAGCAGTTCCTGCAGCTCACCTGAGTTGTACATTTCGATCACGATATCCGAGCCACCGATCAGCTCACCTTTGACGTACAGCTGCGGAAAGGTTGGCCAATTCGAATACACCTTCAGACCTTCGCGAATCTCCTGATCTTCGAAGATATTGACGTATGAGAAGGGCTTGCCAACCGCATTCAGAGCCGCAACTGTCTGCCCTGAGAAACCACATTGTGGAAAATCCGGCGTCCCTTTCATATACAACAGGACGTCGTGCGCTTGCAGTTGCTCTTCAATTCGTTCGTTTACATCCACTCTCGTTTTCCTCTGTTCAATTCATTCAATACTAATACGGTTTTCGACGGCTCTGACGCCATCCACCGACATTGCCAGCTTTTCAGCGGTTTCGCGCGCCTCGTAGTCACGGACAACCCCAGAGAGCCGCACAACGCCATTCCGGGTACTTACGTTGATCGACGAGGCACTGACCCTGGAATCAGCCGCCAGTTCCTCTCGAACCATGCCAGTAATAGCAATATCACTGGTCTGGGCCGTCGTAGACGAGCCTGTCGTTGAACTCGAACCTGATGAACTTCCGGTTCCTCCGCCAATCATCATGCCCGAACATCCCGCTAACGTGATAGCAAAAAATAGAAATACAAGGCTGCGCATAAACTTCCCCCTTCTGACCGGGCGATTTTACCTTATAATGGAGGCTGCGCTGCGGCGCGAACACTCAAATCCGGAATTAGACCAATAGACAAACTCGGAGATATCGAACAATGAACCCCTTAGAAAGCGTACGCGGCACTATCATTGCCGGAATTATCCTCGCAGCCGTTATCGGCGCAGCGACCATGGGCGTCGCGTTCAATGTTGGCAGCTTCATTATTTGGATACATGCGCTGGCTGGCATCACTTGGATCGGCCTGCTCTACTACTTTAATTTCGTGCAGGTACCAGCGCTCGGCGACGCGCTGAACGACGAAGGCGGGCCCGGTGGTGCCGGCATAACCAAATATGTCGCACCTCGTGCACTTTGGTGGTTCCGTTGGGGCGCGGTCCTGACTTGGTTGTCGGGCGCAGCATATCTGGGGCACGTGAAAATGTTTAAAGCTGCATTCATGCTCGGACTCGGCGGCGAAACCATGAACGCTCAAGCCATGATTATTGGCGTTGGCGCCTGGCTCGGCACCATCATGCTATTTAATGTTTGGGTCTTGATCTGGCCGAATCAGAAAAAGGTGCTGGGCATGGTCGAGGCTAGTGCCGACGAGATTGCCAAAGCCAAACGCACCGCGTTTCTTGCGTCTCGCACAAATACGCTGCTTTCTATCCCCATGCTGATGAGCATGGTCGGCTACGGACACGGCGGCTTCTTTATCTAGATTGCCCCAAAAGAATAAAAAAGCCCGGCCTTCGTGCCGGGCTTTTTTGTCTAGGCGACTGCGCGGGTGACGCGTTTTGGCTCAGATACTCCATAGCCCTGGGCGTAGTCGACACCCATGCCGCGCAACATCGTGATGATTTCCTCGTTCTCGGCAAATTCGGCAATCGTCTGCTTGCCGGTCAGATGACCAATCTCGTTAATGGATCGAACCATTTCGCGGTCGATCGGGTCATGCAGAATCTCTTTGACGAAGCTGCCATCGATCTTGAGGAAGTCCACCGGAAAGTGTTTCAGGTAACCGAACGAAGATAGCCCCGTACCGAAATCATCCAATGCGAATTTACAACCGAGTTCCTTGAGCGCGTTAATAAATCGATTTGCCTGTGAGTAACTCGCGATCGCTGCGGTCTCTGTAATCTCAAAGCAAATCTTTGTCGCGTCGAGGCCGCTCATTTGAAACTGATCTACAACGAACGGTAAGAATTTTTCATCACCAAGGCTCTGCCCAGACAAATTGATAGAGCACAGCGCAAGGCGCTCTCGTTCATCCGCTTCCGACACTAGCCAACGAAACGCGCTGCGAATAACCCAACGATCGATGCCCGGTGTAATGCCGTAACGCTCAGCGGCTTCAATGAAAAGCCCCGGCGAAATAATGCCGCCGTTCTCGTCGCGCATCCGCAGAAGGATCTCGTAGTGCGCGCCCTTCTCGTCTTCCTGTAACGGCTGGATTGTTTGGCGAAACAATTCGAATCGATTTTCTTCAAGTGCGTTATTGATCCTGGCCGCCCACTGCATCTCGCGACGACGGCGCATCAGGTCAATATCATTTTCCTGGAAACTGTGGATACGATTGCGGCCCGCTTCCTTGGCCGCCGCACATGCGCTGTCGGCAGCGCTCAGCAATGCGGCAACGTCTTCATTATCCGCCGTAATCGGCACCACACCAATGCTGACGCCCAGGCGGAAACTACGCTCGTCCCACATGAACTTGTACTCGCCGATTGCCAGACGCAACGACTCAGCCGTTTGCATAGCCTCCTCAAGCGAGCAGCTCTCCAGCAAAACACCAAACTCGTCACCACCCAACCGCGCCAGCGTGTCGCGCCAGCGGATCTTCGATTTGAGCAATGCTCCGAGCTGGCCCAGTAATGCATCGCCGGCACTATGGCCACAAGAGTCATTAACGATCTTAAATTGATCAAGATCGAGATAGCACACCGCGTACGATGTCTCCCGTGCCTTGGCACTCTTTAGCGCCCGTTCGAGCCGGCTTTCGAATTCTCGGCGATTAACAAGCCCCGTCAAAATATCGTGACTCGCGTGATAGCTAAGGCGACGATTCAGTTCGCGTGACTCACTGACGTCGTGGAAAACCAGCACTCCGCCGGTCACATTACCTTTGCCGTCACGAATGGGCGATGCAGTGCTCTCGATGTAAAGCTCATTGCCGTCACGGCGGATGAGCAATGTCGGGCGCACAGACTTAATGGCACGGTTGCGCCGGATCGCCAGCGATAATGGATTTTCCAGCGGCTCACAGGTTTCTTCGTGAAAACCGCGAAAAATTTCATCGATTGGCCTACCGCTGCCATCGTCCACTTTCCAACCGGTCAGGTCTTCAGCAACGGGATTAACATACTCGACATTACATGCGGCATCGGTCGTGATAACTCCATCACCAATTGACTGCAAGGTAATTTGCGCGCTTTCCTTTTCGCGAAACAGCGCCTCTTCGTAAAGCTTTCGTTCTGTGATGTCGACTTCAACACCAAGCAGCCTGATCAGCCGCCCATTGTTGTCGAGTACAGCCTTTGCGCGACTGCTCATCCAGCGCCAATCGCCGTTCTGATGCTTCATACGATGCACCGACTCAAAAAATGGCGACTTGTTTTCTAGGTGCTCACGCATTTTTCCCTGCACTCGCGCCATGTCGTTCGGATGCACAAGGTTGTACCAGTCCAGCATGACCTCTTCTTCATCCACGTCATAACCGAGCATGGTTTTCCACCGGCGCGAGAGATTTATGCGCTTCGAGGCGCCGTCAAAATCCCAGATACCGTCATTGGCGGTAGCTGCAATGAGCTCGTTGCGCTGGTGTAGTTCTTCTAAAATTCGATAGTCGCCGATGCGTTCCAGTCCGGAAGCGAGGGATGCCCCGGTCAGCTTCAAAAACAGGTGCAGGCTAGCGTCCCAGTTTTCGACAGGTCGTTCGTTCGCCAGCGCAAGGAATCCGGCGATCTCACCGTGCACTGAAAAACCGATCAGCAACAAGGAGCCTATGTGCAACTCGGACAAACGTTGCAGTTCAGCCGTCGCGACATTGGAACCATTAAGTGTATCGGCTACTTCAACGATTTTAAGGTGACCAAGACGCTTGTAAAGCCAGGGCCAGTTTTCGAGCGACTCCCCGCCCAATACCTCAGCTTTACACTGCGCGAAACCCATGCTGGCAGCCAGCACAGTCTCCAGTTCCTCACCATCATCGTCAATGAGCGCAACCATCGCTGAATCGCAGCCCGCTGCGTCGGGCATTTCGTCAATAATTGTCTGTAATTGATCGCGGTAGGTGGCTGAGTCAAGATTTTGCAGCGCGACTGCGATCTTCGTTTGCAGTGCATCCGCCGCACCACGCGTGCGTTCGCCGACCTTTGGCCGGCGGTGCCGTATTCCCGATGTATCTGTACTGTCTGGCGGTACGCTCAAGAGACATAATCCCGCACGCAAACACTGCGTTTCACGGGGAAGTATTTTGACACGTTACCGCAGGAATACAAGATAACTTACTGTATTTTTTACAGGTTATTTCCATCCCCCCTTCTCTCTGTCAACCAAAGGCGTAGCCAGCCGTTATTTCTACACACGCCCATACAAGGACAGGGATATGACCTTTACAGAAATTCGCTTTACCACCGCGCTGTTGGCAGCGCTTGTTCTGACCGCCTGCGGAGGCAGCGGCGGCAGCAATTCAGCTCAGACTGCATCTCAGAGCAACGCTTGCGATCCGATCGACCCGACCACTGCCGCCGAATGCGGCACGGTATTGATTGGGTTGACCGATGCTGACGGCGATTTTATGAACTACAGCGTTGACGTCGTGCAACTAACTCTGGAAACGGCCAATGGAAGGACCGTTGAAGTCTTACCACAACAGACACGTGTCAATTTCACAGATTACGTCGACCTGACCGAACTGGTCACAGCTGCATCAGTGCCGCCTGCGACCTATGTTTCGGGAACCATCAGACTGAACTATGACAATGCCGAGGTATTCGTAGAAGCAGGAGATGTGAGCAAAGAAGCTCTGGTTACCGATCTCGATGGCACTCCACTAAGTGAGATCGAACTCAAGATAGTCTTGGCAAATCGTGACCGGCTTACCATTACACGTGGACGTGCCGCTTTGCTGCAGCTGGATTTTGACCTTGATGCATCGCACGACGTCGATATCGCACCAACGCCTGCAATTGCAGCTGCTGATCATTTTATTCTCGCGGAAGTTCATCCGGTTGACGAAAAAGACATTCGTGTTCGTGGGCCAGTATTGGCGGTCAACGAATCGGCAATGAATTACGTCGTAGCGATCCGGCCTTTCCACGACCGAATTGGCGATTTCGGCAGATTTACCGTCAATGTTACCGACGACACCGAATTCGAAGTTGATGGCATCACTCTTGCCGGTGTCGAAGGTTTGCGTGCGCTGAGTGCCGCTGGTCAGGGCACACCGACGATCGCAAAAGGCACTTTATCTGTGGCCGAACGAAGCTTTGCAGCCGACCAGGTTTTGGCAGGCTCAAGTGTGCCTGGCAGCGACCTGGATGCGGTGGTCGGCAATATCATCAAACGCGATGGCAATTATCTAACTGTACGCGGCGCGACAATAATTCCTCATGACGCTGCAGCCGATCGACGCATTCATTTCCACGATGACGTGGTCATCGAAGTTGGTCCGGACACCCGGGTATTCAAGGACGGTGACCGTGCTTCAGACCTGAGTATCGCGGCGTTATCCATAGGCCAACGCGTGACCGTGCGTGGCAACCAGCCGGTTGCAACAACCGACGCGGCCGCACCGCAGATTCTGTTCGACGCAACCGACGGTGCAGTAAGGATGCATGTGACGCACCTGAGTGGCCTGGTTAACACTGTCTTGCCAGGTCAGACTGACATTTGGCTGCACTCAATTGACCGGCGGCGCGCTGAGATTTTCGACTTTGCCGGTACGGGCCCATCAGCAGAGATGGATGCAGACCCCAGTAACTATGAGATTGCGACAGGCGATCTGGCGCTGGCGAGCTTTGCTACCGGCCAGCCAGTCGTTGCCTATGGCTTTCCAACTGCATTTGGTATGGCGCCGCCTGATTTCTCAGGCCGCACGATGATTGAATTTACCGATGTGCGTAGCTCGCTAGGAATTGCCTGGGGCAACGCGGGTACGATCGCACCGTTCGCTAGCATTGGCTCTGACGGTATCGTTCTCGCACTGGACAACGGTGACATTGGCATTCGCCATCACGTCAAGCAAGGTCCGATTCTTATCGACCTGCTGACGCTCGGTTCGAATACGACGATCATGCCGCGCGAAACAGAGCGGATGTTATTTTCGATCAAGTCTGGAGACAGTTTGCGTCAGTACGCTGACTTCGATGATTTCGTCACTGATCTGACCAACAGTCTTAACGGCGCGACTACCGCCCGCTCCATGTTCGCCCGTGGCAAGTTCGACGTCGCGACAAATACCATCACAGCCTACAAGATAGGTATATTTCTAAAAGAACCCCCAATGTAGATCGGCCGAAAGGCTTGCTACACCCTCGGCCCTGTACTTCGGTACGGGGCTTTTTTTAGCTTGCGGCCTGCAGGTCAGCCAGCCAAAGACGAACCTGCTCACGAAGCTCATTCTCTTCGTCCTGCCATTTCTTCATCGCCGCTTGAATACGCGGATCTTCGACAATGTCAGCATACTGTGCCTGTTTAAGCGTCTCTTCCCATCCGAGGTTCAACAGGACCGTCTCCGAGAAAATGTGCTCCAGCGCTAGATCAGCCGCTTCCTTCGATCTACCCGTTAAGGCATACGCGCCGATTTTAACTCTTTCATTTTCGGACAGGTCCACGCCATAAGACTCCGCCATGCCTTGCATGATGCCGAGGCGTCGATTTATTTCTGTCTGGTCCAGCGTCGTGTACCAGGCGTCAAAAGCACTTAACTGCACGTTACGATACTTCGCCGGCACAGACTCTGCTTCGAAATCAAGAATGCCTGGTGCATGTGCTTCCAGGTAAGCAGACTCTTCTACGACGGTTCCTTTTGCCGCTGCAACACGCAAAAGATGCTGCGCCGCACCGCCAAACGCGAAGCGGCGATCTTCGACATCATCTTCGATCGCGCGACGCGCACTGGCAATACTCGCGTCGAGGTCGCCTACAGCCATCGCTCGCTGTAGCTCAAGCCGGTAAGCGACTTCACTGGTCGGCGCAATCGCCATGACACGCTTACGGAAGTCGTCACCCTCTTCCACCAGTTCCAGGTTGTAGAGGAATCCCGCGATCATGGCTGGTAACTCATGGTCGACAGGATCAACCTCAACAGCCTTTAAAAATAACTGTAAGTACTCCAGACCCTCGCCCGCCTGCTGGCTGACTCGCGCCAGATTTACCCATGCATTTGGTTGTGCCGGCTCTAGTTCCAAAGAACGCTTTATTGACGCGCTCGCTGCCGGCCAATCTTGCATACCTGAATACAGGTTACCGAGCTCATAATGAATCCGCGGATTGAAAGGATCATGTGCTGCGGCTTGCAGCATATAAGTCAGTGCAGTAGCGACCTGGTCATTGTTTCGCGACAATCTCACCAGAAAAATACGCGGCTCCAACTGTGACGGGTCTTCTTCAATTAGTTCGATGAGCTTGTCTACAGCAATCAGCCCGGCCTCGCCGTCTCCTTCCTGCCCAGCTATCTGCGCCCGCGTAAAAATCTGTATTGCGCGGGCTCCTACATCATCAGGCTTGGCGGTCAAGACCTGGTCGGTAACCGCCAGAATCAGCGGATATGTTTCATCGCCGACCATCAATCCGGTATTGATTTGCTGCAAGTAGTTATAAGCCAGTTCAGTTTTCGCATCGATGAATTCAGAATCGATGGTAAGAGCACCTTTTAACAAGCCTTCGGCCGCGGCCAAACCGCCGTAGGAAAAAGTATCTCGCTCGTTGAGGGCCTGCAGGTACAAATCGAATGCATCCGAGCTCGTCGTGCTAATGCCGTCAATAATGCTTTCGGTTGGCGAACCAAGTAAGGACGCCGATAAGGCCCCGCCAACTTTTTCCGCAATTTCATCCTGAATGCCGAAAATATCTTCCAGCGTGCGATCGTAGTTCTCTGACCAGACGTGAAAGCCATCGGCTGCACGAATCAACTGCGCCGTTATTCGTACGCGATCACCTGAGCGCTGCACACTGCCCTCCAGAACATGCGCGACTTGCAGGGTCCGTGCGATCTCTTGAATGGTCCGGTTTTCACCTTTGAACGAAAAGCTTGAAGTTCTCGCCGCCACCTTTAGATCCGGCACCTGCGCCAACATGTGCAGCAGGGTTTCGGTCAAGCCGTCTGAAAAATACTCGTTGTCACTATCATTCGACATGTTGACGAATGGCAAGACTGCGACAGACGCATCGCTGACCTGACCTCGCTCACTAAAGGTCCGTTCACCGGGATCAGCCGCATCGTCAGCATGCTTGGCACTAAACGTGGCTACAAAAATAATAATGCCGATAACTGCCGCGATCGTGACGTAATCAAGCTTCTTGCCCGTCTTGTTGGCGATCGATTCATCGCGAACGACTTCATGCTCCCGCTTGATACCGTCCGGCGTGAGTTCATATACCCAAGACAACACGACTGCCGGGATAAAGCCAAAAGCAAAAATCAGTATTACGGCGCGCGAAGTCCAATCCGGGGCGCCAAGCGTCGGCAAAATAGTCGTCAAAACCTCCGTTAACAGCCACCCGACCACCAAATAGGCTGCCGCGACCCGGAAAACATTGCGTCGCTTGAGTTCAACTATCAGGGACATATAGAAGATTCGCCAGTTTGCGCAGAAGTTAAGGTTACACCAGAATAGATAGGTGTAATCATCTAAAGTTCAAAAACTTAGATGCATGAACTGGTCAATTCGTTGGCTCAATTTCGAGTTTTTTTTGGAAGAAATCTTTTATCGGCCATAGAGGAGATTGCTGGCCAGGCACGACCCGTAGCGGAGGCTAATCCACCTTGATCGAGCTCTGGCCAAAACGCCGGCGATTTAGACTGATTCAACATCTATGGAATTGTTGGGTCTAAGTCGTTGACTACCCAGCTATTCTGGTTATACTTTCGCCAGCTTGAACGATCGGCTGATATTTATGTACTCGTCTCGATGTTCCTTTTTAGTAGCACGACCTGTTTTTCATAAGTAATAGCAACACTTCTAGCGATATTGGCCTCATGTTGAGGCCTGAAATACTAATGTTTAAATAGGTAATTATTATGTCTACGACAACCGGAACGGTTAAATGGTTTAACGATTCGAAGGGCTTCGGCTTCATCGAGCAAGAGAATGGCCCAGATGTATTTGCACACTTCAGTGCAATCCAGGGCGACGGCTTCAAAAGCCTCTCTGAAGGCCAAAAGGTCGAGTTCACCATCGTCGATGGCCAAAAAGGCCCGCAGGCGGAGAACATCGTACCCGTCTAAGCTTTCTTTCAAGATTGCTATAAAGGGCGAGGCCTTCGGGTCTCGCCCTTTTTTTTGTGGCTAGCCGTTTGGTTTTGGCAGCGAAACTGAGCGACCCTTATTCCGCCGGCTCAAGTGCCTCTGTGTCGTCTACCGCCAGTTCAGTGTCCGGCCCAGGCACACGCTTCGGATCTGGTTCAGGCGCAGGTACCATCTTCATTTTCGGACCAGACTCCGCTTCCGCTGCTGGCTCACCTGCAGCGCAGCTCCAGCCCCAACTTTCCAACTTCGCCGCAAACTCACTCGCCTTGCTTTCGCAATATGAGGCATCCGAGTCTGCCGTCCATAATGTCTGCACCTCGCCGGGCATCTCAGTGTCCTTATAGTATTGCACCTGGCACGGCACGGTTACGCCCGGTTCAGTAAGGATCACAATTCGGCGCTGCATGCCGTCGTAGCTACACGCGAAGGATGTGACGGCCTGAGCGAACACCAGACCGGGAGATAATAGTGCCAGTGACACCAGCAAGAATTTGTTGTTCATTGCGCTCACCTGTTAGTGGAACGTATCGAGTTTACTACTACCCTACTGGCCGCTCGAGTACTTTTTTGAGCGGCGGGCACTGAGCGAAATTGGTGTGCTGCGAAATTTCGGCACCCGGGTAGGTCGTCCAACGAAGTATCCTTGCGCCATATCTACGCCTAGTTCGCCAAGTCGCTCCAATGATCGGGCGTTCTGCACATACTCGGCTATCGTCCGCATGCCGGCCTCCCTGCCGATCTCTGCGATGAGCTTGATCATCTTCTGGTCGACCGGGTTTTTCATCAAATCCCTAACGAACGAACCGTCAATCTTGATGTAATCAAATTTCAGTTTTTGCAGGTAGCTGAATGAGCTATAGCCTGTACCAAAATCGTCAAGTGCAAACTGACATCCCAACTCGCGCAGTACTGCAATTTGGCGCTCGACATGCGCCGGTCTGCGCACGGCCAGGCTTTCCGTGATTTCGAGGATGACATCCTCAGGTCTTACACCGTTTTCTTCAAAAGTAGTCTTCACGAAATCAGTCAGGTCATCGTTCTCGAATGCATTGGCCGATAGATTGATTGACAGCCGGAACACACGATTTGGTACCGTATACTGCGCATAGGCTTGCGACGCATGACGGATCATCCAGAAATCGATCTCGGTCATCAGGCCAAACCGCGCTGCCGACGGCAGAAATGCGTCCGGGGAAATTAGTTTGCCGTCATCTCCACGCAAGCGAATTAAAACCTCGTGGTGAGTGGTTTCACCCGTCTCAATATCATTAATCGGCTGGAAGCGTAATTCGAAACCATCTTCGTCAATAGCCTTTCTCAAGCGGTTCATCCAGCCCACATCTGCAGACTTGCTCAACTCCGCATCCTGCGATTGTTCGTAGAAATGCATGCGATTTCGACCCGCGGACTTGGCCTCGCGACAGGCGATGTCGGCCTGGTTGATCAAGTCGTCGTAGTGCAGATTGGCCCCCGACAGCATTGTAATGCCGATGCTGCAATGTACATGGAATACCTGCTCGTCCTCGATATGTGCCATACGGCGCATATTCGAAAGAATACTTTGGGCCGTTGACCGCGCGCTGGCGGCGTTCGCTCGGCGTACGAGGATAACGAATTCGTCGCCACCAAATCGCGCAACCACATCGTCTCGACGGACGCTGCGGCGAAGCTCATCCGCGACCTTGCGAATGAGTCGGTCGCCGGCCGGGTGGCCGCAAGCATCATTCACATACTTGAACTGATCCAGGTCGATAAACAGCAAGGCGCTGCCATTGCCGTGACGCATGACACCGACGATATCCTTCTTCAATTCCTCGACGAACCTTCGTCGGTTATACAGGCCTGTAAGGCTGTCGTGATTAGCCAGTTCCAACAATTTTGCATCGCGTTCACCCAGCGCGGTTGCGGTTGTTGCCAGAGCTTCAACGATGTCCGATATCTCGCGGTGTTCGGCCGGCTCGAATTTTACATCCAGATTACCTTCAGCCAATTGCTGAATTGGTCCCTGCAAGTTCGATATCGACGCTAGCGCTTTGTGCAATGCGTAACGCCCGTACATGCCGAACAACACCAATAACAACAACAGGATCAGAATGGCGCCGCGAATATTCGACAACAGCTGATCGTGAAACAACACAAAGTCCAGATGGATTGCCACAAACCCGATGAGTGACTGGCTGACTTTCGCTTCGACAGCCGCGGGATCGAATGCCATCAGGTCGTCATCGTGAATGGATTCCACCCACACTGGTGCGACAATCTCAAACTGCCGCGGGTCAAGCAGACCCGAGGACATAAGGTAAGGTGTCTCCGCGCCGACCAACTCAGTTATTTCTTCGACCCTGTCAGAATCCAGACTGCTGACGGGATCAACAAATTCGTCATTAACGACTGTGTAAAGGGCCGCGCCATTCTTGTCGTAATACGATACCGTTCGAATTTCAGGATATCGTTGTACGAAGCTCTCAAGCCGCAGCAACGCTTCACTGTCATCGACCAAATACAGAGGTGATCCCAGTTCATTCAATTCCTCTGTCCATTGAATAGCCCAGCGGCTGTAACTATCTTGCAGAACCCACTGGCCTCCCCAGTAAAGGCCTGCAACAGCCAGAGCACCAATAAATGCGGCACTAATCACCTGGATCGACAGAATCTCGTTGACCAACATGCGCTTTGTCGTCAACGACCGCCTGTGCCGAAGGTAACGGGCGATCTTCCATTTGATGATAGCGAAGCTAGTCATCGTTGACATTGACCCGCACTTCGGACAATTCCGTTATCGCTGGAATCTCTTTCATTTCGCCTGCCTGAATTCGGCGCAATACTTTCGCGATATTCGCGGCGATATCCGCCGGAACAGTCGAAATCGACATCGTGGCTCCGACATCGAGCATCGATTCGTTCGGCACAGCAACGGTAACGCTGTGGCGGCGACCTTCAGCAAACATCTCTTTTAAGACCCGCGAACTCAACACCCGGTTATCAGGCAACAGCCAGAATCCGTCGATCTCGCCAATCATGCGACGGAAAAAATACAGCGTTTCCTGATCCGAATGTGCAATCCGAATTTCCAGTTCTACCTCGTGTTCTTCGGCTGCCAGCTGTGCTTCGTCAAGTAAGCCGTCGTGGCCCTCGCCGACAATGATGCCAATTCTTCGAATTTCCGGATCGACCTGTTTCCACGCAGCAAGCTGCGTAGCCATGGGTGCCAGCGCGGCAACACCCCGACTGTTATCGGTTAGCAATTGATGATGCTGATAATTAAAGACCTGAGCGAAAACTACAGGAGCATTAGATGTTGCGAGTGAAGACTCAGCGGCACGCAGTCCAATCGCCACGACCGCAGTTGAATCCGAATCGTTGATCGAACGAAGGATTGAAACCGGCGGCAGGCTTTCGTCACTCAAGTCGTAAACAGCGTGGTCTTCAAAGTGTCCGGCCAGCTCTGCGGCGACATCGCTGTAGACTGGCTGAGTGCTTGTCAGAACAATCGCGATCGGTTTAGGACTCGGTGGCTCTGGTGCCACTACAATGGGTTCTGGCTCGGGTTCCGGTATCGGCTCCACCACCGGCGTGGGTGACTCATCGACGATAACAGGCTCTGGTTCTAAGGGCTCTGGGTCCGGCAACCAGCTGGTACAACCTGCCATGATCGACACAAACAGGAGCAACCCAACGCGAATTGCGCTTGTTGGCAATGAGCAACTCCCTTGCATGCCAGTAACTCCTTGAAATAAAAACAGAATTTTTTTTCTGTCAGCGCTGCGAATGGCCCATTCTTGCGGATTTCAGGGCGCAATACTGTGTCACAGGTCATGCTTATAATTTATACTTATGGTTAATAAAAAAGGGAGGATCTGATGCTAAATCACAAGCAACTCAGGACATTTGGAATAGGACTCATTACGGCCGCGTTGGTCGCAGCACCGACCGGATTTGCCGGCGAAGATGAGGAATCTGCCGAGGACAAGATTGCACGAGCCATGTCGGCGGCACCGGATACTATTTCAGCTAATGCGACGATTATGGATGTGGACGGCACCATGCTCCGCGAGGGCGACAACGGCTGGACGTGCTTTCCCGGGGTTGGCCTGATTCCGGGTGACAAGCACCCGATGTGTAACGACGACGTCTGGATGAAATGGATGGCAACTGCGGGAGCTGGTCTGCCTTTTGAAACAGATAAAGTCGGCTACTCGTACATGCTGATGGGCGATGCGATGGTCAATAATGATGATCCTTCGGCGACCGACCCCAACGACGGCGGCGTCTGGGTTCAGGAAGGCCCGCATTTGATGCTCCTGATGCCAACGTCAATGTCTCTGGAAGACTTGAATCACGACCCACATGCGGGCGGCCCCTACGTCATGTGGGGTGGAACACCGTTGCAACACATAATGGTTCCTGTCGGCGGAGAACTTCCAGAGTAAACTCACGTGCTGTGAAGCAGCGCGCAAATAATCTTCTGGTTTTATTCAGTTTTGCCGGGCTCGTCGTTTCGTTTTGGAATCGAAATGACCTGCCTGGCAATATTGACTATGTCGACGGTGCCCAAGCCGAACCTATCCAATCGACCACTCGAAACCCGGCGTTTGACGTTACATTTAACGGCGTCAATTACCGAGTAGAACCAGAGTACGACTACGACATCACTGGCATGATCGTGTCTTTTCGACATCACGACAACAATAGTCGGATGCACCGCCTGGCGAACGATCACCTCAACATGCTGGATGTCTGCGTCGTATGGGGTGACAACACGAGCGGCGCGCAGCTCGACAAGCTGAAATTCTGGAACGGGATCTTCACCTGTAATGTGCAAACGCGCGATCAGGCAGCGTGGGATTCGTTCGATATGCACCAACTATCCAATAATCATCTGATCTCTGCGAACGAATCAGTTCGCGATCGGGTCAGAAAAATCCGCATCGGCGACCAGATTCGAATCCGCGGCAATCTCGCTGGATACTCCAGTCCTGGCGTTGGCAAGCGCGGCACCAGTACAACTCGAACTGACACCGGCGATGGCGCTTGTGAAACGATATACGTGGAAAGTTTTGAGATTGTGCGGGCAGCAACCAGCTATTGGCGCATTTTTATGTGGGGGTCGCTACTAATACTACTGATAAGTCTTGCGATTCACTTCAGGCGACCATACCGGCCGCACTAGCAACACTACTTGCCGATATCCTCATTCCACAGCTGAGGATGGTCTTGCATAAACGCATTCATCATCTCAATGCATTCGGCATTGTTGACGATCTGTACGTCGACACCGCGCTCCGTTAGTAATGCCTCCGGACCTTGAAATGTCCTGTTTTCGCCGACTACGACAGAGCGAATGCCATACAGCAAGATTGCACCGCTGCACATATCACAGGGCGACAGCGTCGAATACAAGGTCGCTTGCGCATATTGCGCGGCACTCAGTCGGCCTGAATTCTCCAGGCAATCCATCTCAGCGTGCAAAACCGCACTACCTTTTTGAACCCGTTGATTGTGGCCGCGACCAACAATCTTACCGTCAATCACCAGAATCGAGCCGATAGGAATACCGCCAGCATCCCGTCCGACGCGTGCCTGCTCAATCGCGGCTTCGAGAAATTCGTCCATCCGGTGGAATCTCCTTTATATTGTCGTCATGCAAGATTTTGACGTCATTATCCTGGGTGGAGGCGCTGCCGGACTTATGTGTGCCAGCGCCGCAGGTCAACTTGGTCACCGTGTCATCGTACTGGAAAGCTCGAACAAGATCGGCAAAAAGATTCTGATGTCTGGCGGCGGTCGCTGCAACTTTACGAATCTGCATTGCGAGCCTGGACGTTTTATTTCCGCGAATCCGAACTTTTGTATATCGGCCTTAAGTCGCTACACACAATGGGACTTCATCGAGCTTGTTCAAAAACACGAAATCCCTTATCACGAGAAAGCCCAGGGGCAACTGTTCTGTGACAACTCTTCCAAAGACATCGTCAACATGCTGCAAAGTGAGTGCGATGCGGTGAACGTAAGAGTCATCACTCATTGCGAGGTCGATACAGTGCAAGCCGAGGACGGCTACCAGATTTTCAGTAACCAGGGAAACTTCACGGCGCCGACTCTCGTGATCGCTACCGGTGGGCTATCCATTCCCAAGATGGGAGCTACCGATTTCGGCTACCGCCTCGCGCTACAGTTCGGCCTCAATGTACTTGAGAGGCGAGCCGGCCTGGTTCCATTCACATTCACCGGTAAGCTGCATGACATGACCGACCGACTGTCCGGCGTCAGTTTGCCGGCCACAGTCTCAGCTGGCGATAAATCCTTTACGGACGACATTTTGTTTACGCATCGCGGCCTGAGTGGCCCTGCCGCTCTGCAGGCCTCCAGCTATTGGCTGCCGGGTAGCAGTCTCAGCATCAACTTACTGCCGTTTGATGACGCCGAGGCATTACTGCTGGACAGCAAATCATCGCAACCCAAATCCTTGGCTAGGTCTCTGCTCGCAGAGCATCTTCCAAAGTCTCTGGCCTTTGAATTGCAGGAATTACTATGGCCAGCAAGTGCGGACAAACCGTTGGGCGACTGGTCCGATGCAGATTTGCGCAAGCTCGCAGCAGCTGTAAGTGCCTGGACAATAAAACCGGCCGCTACCGAAGGCTATCGCACAGCCGAAGTAACGCTGGGCGGCATCGATACCAACGAACTGTCCTCGAAGACGATGGAATGCAAACGTCAGGCGGGCCTCTATTGCATTGGCGAAGTGGTTGATGTCACCGGACATCTCGGTGGTTTCAATTTTCAGTGGGCATGGGCTTCGGCCCAGGCGGCGGCTCGCGCTATTTAAATATCTCGTCAATCTGCGCCACGACATCCGGCGTAAACTTATCGATAAACTCGATAGCCGCCATATTCTCGCGCACCTGCTCCACCCGACTGGCTCCGGTCATCACGGTACTCACCCAGGGATTCTGCAAACACCAGGCCAACGAAAACTGCGCCAGGGTCGCACCCATTTCTGTGGCGACGGGTTGCAGCGCTGCCGTCTTGGCCAACCGATCCTTATTGCTTAGTTCATATTTCAACCAATCGAAATCATGGCTTGCGCCGCGGCTGTCATCCGGAATGCCATCGAGGTACTTGCCGGACAGCATCCCAGACGCCAACGGACTGAATATTGTCGAACCGTAGCCCTGACCCTCGTACACTGGACGGTAATCTTCACCGAATCGATGTCTGTCAAACAGATTGTAGATGGGTTGCTCGACAACAGGTTTATGCAGGTGGTGTTTCTCTGCAATCTCAATGGCGGACAGAATATCGGCCGCTTCCCATTCCGACGTTCCCCAATACAATGCCTGACCACGTTCAATGATGTTGTGCATCGCCCAGACTGTTTCTTCAATTGGTGTCGTCTTGTCAGCACGGTGGCAATACAAGAGGTCTACATAGTCCATCTGCAGGCGCTTTAGTGAGCCGCCGATGGCTTCCAGCAGGTACTTGCGATTCAGGGTGTCCTGTTGATTTGGTCCTGCATGCAATCCCCAGAACAGTTTAGTCGACACGAGGTAGCTGCCGCGATGCCAATCAAGCTTCTGCAGCGCGCAACCCATGATCTCCTCCGACACACCACTCGCGTAGGTTTCTGCATTATCAAAGAAATTTACACCCGCATCGTACGCCGCAGACATCATCTCAGCGGTCGTATCCACGGCGGAACGATCGTTGAAGGTCAGCCAGGACCCTAGCGAAAACTCGCTGACCTGAATACCAGCCTTGCCGAGGTGACGATACTGCAAGATCAGCCCTCTGCTGGAATGATAGTCGCCTGCCAGGATACGGCGCGCCAGGCTCCCTGGCGTTTCACGAACGTGCCACTGTTGAAATATTCGCTAGGCGCCGATCCGTCGTCCGGCGTACCTACGAGGCGAAATGTCACAATCGCCGTTTCGCCAAAAACCTGTACTTTCACGTCTTCGCCTGTGTACACCAGCGTCGGGCCTTCGTTTTCCGCAGGCGCTTCATCGTCGTCGCCGCCACTGGCGAAGCCTTCCATAATTGCGTCCTTGCCAAATCGAGTGCCATTTGACGACGTATACACGAGGTCATCCGCCCAGAACTTGGCATGCGCCGCTTCGGTGTTCGAGTTCGCCAGGAAGTAATGCAGTAGCGCAGTGAGCTCTGCCTCTGCCGTGTCCAACGACGGAACTTCGTCTGCAGCTGCTGCTGGCACCCATATCCCAGTGGCAGAGAAAAAGATGAGCAGGACGGCGAAACCAAATTGACGGATAGATGACTTCATAAGATCCCCAGGATTATTATTGTCGTTATTGTGGGTGGAATCATAACAGACCAGTCATGCTAAACTTTTGTGAGGCGTGCACAAGGAAGCAGCACATGAAGAAGGTCGCGGTATTGGCAGTGTTTTCTCTAAGCTCTTTGTTTTCGCAGGCTGAAGAATCTGCACTGTTTGGTGTGGACGAATATCTCAGTCTGAAAAGCGTTTCCGAGTTGAGCGTCAGTCCGGACGGTACGTATCTTGCGTACACCGTAACGTCCAGCGAGCTGAAAGAGGACCAAACCCGTGATGTCGTTTGGATGCTTTCCACTGACGGTGGCGAGCCGATTCAAATGACCACACCTGATAGCGATGCGAGTTCGCCGCTATGGAGCCCGGACGGCCGTTTTCTCGCTGTACTTTCTGATCGCAAAGACGAAACCAGCCAGGTCTGGTTACTGGATCGACGCGGCGGCGATGCACAACAGTTAACCGAACTCAAACAGGGCGTTGACTCTTTTTTGTGGTCGCCGGACAGCAAACAAGTCTTGTTAGTAGCGGCAGATCCCTCGCCCGCCGATCTGGATGAGGAAGAGCTACCCAATCCGCGGCCCTATGTCGTCGACCGACTACAGTTCAAGGAAGACTACGTCGGTTACCTGGATCGACATCGCACCCATATTCACGTTATTGACGTCGCGAGCCGCGAAGTCAGGCAAATCACCTCCGGCGATTTCGACGACAGCGAACCAGCGTGGTCGCCCGACGGCAAGAAGATCGCCTTTGTTAGCAATCGGACCGAAACGCCGGATCGAAACCGCAATACCGACCTTTGGATTGTCGACCTCGACGACGATGAACTTGCGCTCAGGCAACTAACGACTGGCGAGACAACCGATGCAAGCCCCTCGTGGAGTCCGGACGGTCGAACCATCGTTTATACCTCGACAGTCGCCGAAGCGCTGCCGATTTACGCCATTCCGCAACTCACGGTGGTCGATGTAGAGTCGGGTGTAACTGCTGTCAACCCGTCGCTGGCGGAGACACAGGTGTTTTATCCGCGCTATGCGCCCGATGGCCAATCTATTCTCACGATCACCGAGTATCACGCTGAGCAAAATCTCGTCCAGGTTGATGCGGCAACGGGAGCCGTCCAGTCACTCGTCGAAGGGCGCGATGTTGCGAACGAATTTGATGTAATCGTCGGCAACATGATTTACGTGCTGGTCGCGACACCAGAACACCTAAGCGAGGTTTTTGCATTTCGGAACGGCAACCTGGAGCAACTCAGTTTCGTTAACAAGCCTGTTCTGGAAGGGCTAAGTATCGGCAGTATCGAGAAGCACGTTTACGAAAGTGAGGACGGCACAGACATTGAGGCGGTCATCGTTTTCCCGCCAGGCTACGAGGAAGGCAAGGCCTACCCCGGAATTCTTCATATTCATGGTGGACCACAGCAACAGTGGGACTATCGTTTTGATTCCGAAGCACAGCTGCTGGCTGCGAAAGGCTACGTCGTCGTCATGCCCAACCCGCGAGGGTCCTGGGGCTACGGTCAGGCGTTTGCAGAAGCGATTACTGCAGACTGGGGTGGCATTGACTACACGGACGTTATGGCGAGCATGGACTTCGCCATCGCCCAGGGCTGGGTCGACGAAGACCGCATGGCCGTTTATGGCTGGTCCTACGGCGGCATGATGACCAATCATGTGATAACCAAGACCGACCGCTTCAAGGCTGCCATTACGGTCGCCAGCGCGACCTTATATATCGCCAACTACGGGCACGACCAGTACCAGCGGTGGTGGGAAGAGGAGCTCGGCCTTCCGTGGTTACCGGAAAATCGAGAAAAGTACGATCGAATTTCGCCCTTCTACAATCTCGACAAGGTCACGACACCAACGCTGGTGATCGGCGGCGAAGACGACTGGAACGTGCCTATTCAGAATTCTGAGCAACTGTATATCGTGCTCAAGCGGCGCGGCATTCCAACTAAGCTCGTCGTCTATCCCGAACAGGGTCACGTATGGAGCGATGTACCCTCGTACGAGAAAGATCTGTACGAACGATACTTTGACTGGCTTGAGCGCTACGTCAATCCTTCGCAATAAACTCCAGTAATTTCTGATCGGACTGACGCGTCATTCGCACCCAGTAGTGAATAACGAAATACGACAGGATTGTCACCGGGATAATCAAGACGCTACCTTCTGCGCCGAATTTGCCACCGCTTAGCCACTCGGGTCCCACCGGCGACTGAGAGATCAGGCTCGCCGAGACATTACCGCTGGACGGAAAACCAAAAATCGACGCCTGGAAGAAATTCCAGCCAAGATGGAGGCCCATTGGCAACCACAACTGACCAGTCTTGAGATAGGCGTAGATCAATTGTGGAGTTATTAGCACAATCAACAA
>JBPCXZ010000134.1:0-2571 GCA_051008055.1 Woeseiaceae bacterium | reverse complement strand
CCTCGGTGACGAGACGATGTCCGTTGATCTGGTCGATATCCTTGAGCTCGACGAGCCTGCGGAGGCATTTGACTGGGAAAGCCACGTGGATTTCTCGGCAACGATTAATACCGGTAATACTGAATCGACGACCACGCAACTCCGTGGCGATATCCTTGTCGAAACGCCGGATCACAGGCACTACGGCGAGTTCACGCAGGGCTACGAGAAAACGAATGATTTGGTCAGTAAAGATCAGAACCTTATCAAGTACAGTTACAACTGGTTGTTTAGTGATCCGTGGTTCTTCGCTGCCAACGCCAGTCATGAGCGCGACCCTATTATTGACCTCGATAGCCGGCTTATTGTGAGTGGGGGTGTCGGTCGAGACATATTCAACACGCCGCGCAAGTTTCTGAGCATACAGCTGGGTGCGGGTATGCAGTCTGAAGACATTGCGGATATGTCTGAAGACAGCACCGTTGGCGTATGGTCGCTTCGTTACCGTCATGATTTCATTAATGGCGATCTTGAAGTGTTCCACAATCATTCAATCACCGAGAACCTGGATGGTCGCGAGAATACGAGCATCAAGACAAGCAGCGGTGTTCGCTACGAGATCACAGACCTTCTATATGCCAATGTGACGCTGAATTGGGATTACGAATCCGAGCCTGCAGACAATGCCGAGAAAGAAGATGTGTCGCTATTGCTGGGTATCGGTCTGGAATTTGAATAATGAGCAAGAGCACCTCGGCAACGAATCAACCTTCGGAAGTTCAAGCGCCGAATAATAAGCAACGTCTGTTCCTGGCGTACACGTTGTTTATCCTGGTGGACCTTACCGTTCTCAAATTTTTTGACGAGTATTGGGAACCGGTAGAGATCGAGTCGTTCTCTATAGCGTTGCTGGCGGCAGCATTGCTGCAGGTAATGCTGCGGCTAACATTGCACGTCGAACACAAGACAGCCGAATATTTCAAGGCGAAGGGTGGTAAGCGCGCGAAAGGTAAACGCTTGCTGGCATCCTGGCTGGTTATCTTCGCTTCGAAATTCGTGATTCTGTGGGTGATTGACACGGTATTTGGCAACAAAGTTCTGTTCGGCGGCGTCATTCAATTTATTGTCGTGGTCGTGACTATCATCTTGACGGAAGCCATTCTGAGCAAGGTCTATGCAATGTTAGGCGAAGGGACGAAAAGTGCTTGAAAAGCTAATTGCCGATCACCAGTCTGGGTATGCGCTCGATCAGTCTTTCTATATGGATTCGGGCGTTTATGAAAAAGATGTCGAAAACATCTTTCTTAAATCCTGGATCCTGGTCGGACATCAAAGCCAGATACCGGAGCCGGGCGAGTTCTTCCTGACCCGGGTTGCCGGTGAGTCGGTGATCATTGTTCGCAGCGATGATGGTGAAATCAACGCACTGTTGAACGTTTGTCGGCATCGCGGCTCGCGCGTGTGTATCGAAGGTAATGGCCGCAAATCCAAATTTTCATGTCCTTATCACGCATGGACCTATGACCTGAATGGGCATCTCGTCGCTGCGCCGCGAGCGGCAGAGTCGATGGACAAGAGTGATTTTTCGCTAAGGCGTGCCAGTCTCGAAGTCTTTGAAGGCATGCTGTTTTTGAATTTTGATCTCGACGCAGATTTTTCCAGACTGCGCGAAGACATGACCGATGCGATGGCGCCATACGGTCTTGAGAACGCCAAGATCGCGCATCGTCACACCTACCAGATCAAATCCAACTGGAAACTAGCGGTCGAGAATTTCTGCGAGTGTTATCACTGCGTACCGGCTCATCGTGAGTATTCGGTGGCGCATAGCGGGGCGCGGCCCGACAAGGTAGACCCAGAGATGCTGGCCGAGGTCATGGCGCGTGCCGAAACCTGCGGACATTGGACGGGCCGGCATGACAACTCATTCATTTCCGGCGAGCCGGCCGATGTCGACTCCTACTACATTCGTTTTCCATTACTCAAGGGTTTCGTCACCGGAAGCCGGGATGGCAAGCCAGTTGCTCCTTTGCTGGGCTCTATTAACGACTACGATGGCGGAGCGGCAGATTTTCAGATCGGCCCGGTCAGTTATGGTCTTGCGTACAACGACCATGTTGTCTTGTATCGTTTTATTCCGGTGTCCAAAGATGTAACGGATTGCGAAGTCATCTGGCTGGTGCGCGATGATGCCGTGGAGGGCGAGGACTATGTATTGGATGACCTGATCTGGTTGTGGGATGTCACCACTATTGCCGACAAGCGCATCATCCAGGACAACGCGCGTGGCGTAGAGTCGCATTTCTATAAGCCAGGCCCGTTCGTGCCGATGGAAACTTATGCGAAGCAGTTTACAGAGTGGTACATCGATGCACTTAAATCATAGCTGGATCGCCACAGGGATTGTTTGCATCGTTTTCTTCGCGCCATCATTTGCTTTCGGCTGGGGAGAAACAGGGCACAGAGTAGTCTGCCAGATCGCCTACGATGAGCTTCTCCCTGCAGCACGCAGCGAACTCGATCGATTGATCGCGCTGGATCGGGACTTCGACAGTTTTGCAGAGTCTTGTTTGTTCGCTGATTCGCCAGAGC
>JBPCXZ010000133.1:0-14404 GCA_051008055.1 Woeseiaceae bacterium | reverse complement strand
CCAATTCGCCATAGGTAAAACCGGTAAAAGCGGCAACGATTGCGGCAATCAGGAACGCCACAGGCGCGAACACGCCAGCGTGACCGGCAATCTCGCCGACCAGCACGTAGATGCCCGCACCGATGATAGTACCCAGCCCATAGAGCGTAAGCATGGGTAATGAAATACTACGTTTGAGAGACGATCCTGATTGCAAGTCTGTGAGCATCCGACTGACGAGTTATCATCTTAGTTGACTCCACCAGAGCAGAGAAACATGAAACCGCAGATTTTTCTAGCCAGCAATTCAGATGAGTATCCCACCGAAGAGCGTTGCCATATCCTGGAGCTGTCGAACTCGTCATCTGACGAAGGGCTGTCGATTGCACGAGCTCGCGTCGAGCCCGGTGTAACCACGGCACTGCATCGTGTCGCCGATACCGTTGAGCGGTATGTGATATTGAGCGGTACCGGCCGTGTCGAGGTAGAAGGGCTTGAGCCCGCAGATGTTGCGCCTAATGACGTGGTAATAATTCCGGCGGATGCAACGCAACGGATAACGAATACGGGTGACGCCGATCTATTGTTCCTGGCGATCTGTTCGCCGAGATTCGAGCAGAGCCGCTACGACCACCTGGAGTAGTGCCAGGGTTCAGGCAGCGCCGTCCTTGATTTCGACTCGACCTTACTGCTGTTCGGCACGATGTTAGCGTCTTATTCCCTTGTCCAGGTACCGTCCTCATATTGGTATGCACCCAATGTGCGGTGCATGCTGTAGCCCATCAGGTCGCGAATCTTCTGCGAATGTTTGTCGGCTATTTCGCGAGGCACATTTAGGTACTGATTCTCTTCCTGGCGCAGCCAACCTAATGCGTAGGTGTTTATCAGCCCTGCGCGAGAGGCATTCGAACGATTTGCACCGCCGCCGTGCCAGGTCGTACCCATATAAAAGAGCACCGAACCCTTGGGCATGACTGCCTGAACGACGTCGTTGTTCTTTTCCATTTCGCCCGACTGGTAACGGTGTATGTTGCTTTCGAGGTGGCTGCCGAGCACTACGCGCGTCGCTCCATTCTCCAGCGTGAAATCCTGCAATGCCCACATTGCACTGACCTGTAGCTGCATGCCAGGAATGCGAAGCGGATAAATGCCATCGTCAGTATGCAGGCTCTGGTCTCCCTCGCCGGGGTAGATTTCGATCGCGGTCAGGCTGCCGATGCGGTAGTTCAGGCAATGTTCGAGCAATACTGCGTCGCAGACTTCCAATACGCGCGGATGTGCGACCACCTCGGGCGACGTTGGTGACCAGGCCAATATGCCGCTGGCGCGCAACGTCTTATAACCGTTGAAGTCGTTCTCGTCGTTGCGGCCTTGCGTATCGAACTGTTCACGCAGTTCCGCAAGAATCGCATCGGCTGTTTCGGCTGATATCTGATTATTGATAATTGCCGCGCCGTCGCGCCGAAGCGCCGCCACGACACTGGCGCTGTCTACGTCAGGCTCGAAGTACTGCAATGGCATCTGCGAAATCTCCAAACTGTGCTCGGCCCATATGATACCGCCATTGGGCTTGATCGGCAGGCAGAGAATGCCGATAGTGGGCCTACTGGAACGACTATCGGAGAGGGCATCATGTCGAACTCAAGTTTCACCCGACGTCAGATCCTGGGCGCGGCTGGCACCACAACGGTGGCGACATTGTTGGGCGGAGCGATGCTGGGCAAGTCTCGAAATGCAGGAGCACAAGAAATGAAGACGTTGCGTTGGGGTGTGGTCGGTACTGGTGGAATCGCTAATTCAATGGCCGGCATGATCAAGTATGCCGACGCATCGGAGCTTGCTGCAGTGTCCAGCCGCCGTATGGAAAGTGCGAATGCATTCGGCGAGCAACACGGGGTAGCGAATCGATTCGACTCCTGGCAGGAAATGATCGACTCTGATCAGGTTGATGCGATTTACGTAGCTACACCAACCAGTGTTCGCGAAGAAATCTGCCTGGCTGCTGCGAACGGCGGCAAGCACGTGCTCGGTGAGAAACCTTTCGCCAGCCTGCCGTCAGTGAACCGCATCATCGCCGCATGCCGTGACAACAATGTTGCATTCATGGACGGCACGCACTTCGTACATCATCCGCGCACGCTCGACATCAAACAGAACCGCGTGGAGCAAACCGGTGCAGTCTGGTCGGTCGCTTCTGCATTCCAGTTCAATCTGCCGGATCGAAGCAATATTCGGTTCAATACGGAGCTTGAGCCAATGGGTGCCATCGGCGACGCGGGCTGGTACAACATGCGGGCTGCAGTCGAATACCTGGCCGCCGGTGTCGAGTTGGAAACAGCAAGCACAAACCTGCGTCGTGATTTTCAGACCGGTGCTGTTATCAGCGGATCAGGCCTGCTCGAATTCAACGACGGCTCGACCTCGACCTGGAACTGCGGATTCGATTCGGGTGCTGTTGTAATGGACCTCAGGATCACGGGCAGGAATGGCGTGATCAATATCGATGACTTCCTTAGTCAGAACCAGGACGGCTCAGCGGACTTCACGCTACGTGCAGGAGGTTGGGGTGGCGGCGGTCTGGATGAGATAAACATCCCGTCAGATAAACCCGGTGCAGTACTCATGTTCGAAGACATGGCTGCCGCCGCGGCGAATTCATCGTTACGCGAACAATGGATGACGGATACGGCGCGAACGCAGGCGTTGCTGGATGCGGCGTGGCTGGCCGCACTGCAAGCGACTTAGCAAAAAATCCTTCGCAATGACGGAAGATACGAATCTCGAGGTTGTTGTCTGCCCGGCGTGTGGTGCGTCCATCAGCGCGCACTACTGTGCCGAATGTGGTGAGAGGCGCTTCGATCGTTCCCGGCACACGGTTGGACACTTCATTACCGAGCTAACACGATTTGTCACTGAGCTCGACAGCCGGTTTCTGCGCAGCTTTGCGTTGCTGCTTGCCCGCCCTGGTTTCCTGACCCGCGAGCGCATCGCAGGCAGGAGCAAGAAATATCTCTCACCTTTTGCCCTGTTCGCTATCGCTAACCTGGCGTTCTTTTTTGCTCAACCTTTGGCGAACATCAATACGTTCAATAGTACTCTGAAGATGCAGCAACGAGATTACCTACATACGCCGATTGTGCGTGCCCAGGTCGAGCAGCATGTGGCGGCGGGGTCGGTTGATGAGTCAGCATTTCACGACAGGTATGACGACGTATCCGAAGATATTGCCAAGTCGCTTATCATCTTGCAGGTACCTATCTTCGCTCTGCTGCTAACGCTCATCCGGGCCCGCAGCGAAAGTCTGCTATTTGATCACCTCGTCTGGTCGACGCATTTCTATGCGTTCCAACTGCTTTTAAATACCGTAATTACTGTCGGTGTGTTTGTTTACTTCAAATTCGGCGGCAACGATTTTAGCTTGGCGTTGCCGGCTTTGGCGGCTACCTTTGCCTACATATTTGTCGCGTTGCGCGTGGCCTTTGGAGATCGTTACTGGGTTGTGACTTTGCGAAGCATTGCGCTAGTGGTCGCATTCGGCCTCGTGATCGAGTTCTACCGATTCCTGTTGTTCCTGATCACGTTTACGGTGGTCACCTAGTAACGCGAACTTGGTTCCCTGAATAGAGCGACGAGTAGCAGGGCGGTTACGACGACGAAGCCTGCGAATGACATCCAGATGCCCGGCCAGTCGAAGACACCGTCTACGATAAAGAACTTGTCGATGACGATACCGCTGGCGAGACTGCCGAAGAACGCTCCGAAGCCGTTGGCCATCATGAAAAACAGGCCTTGCGCGCTGGAGCGCATGCTGGCTTCTACCTGGGTTTCAACGAACAAAGAACCGGCGATGTGAAAGAAGTTAAAAGCCACGCCGTAGATGATGCAGGCCAATACGATCATCCAGAGCCCGGGCCCTGGATCGCCGTAGGCAAAAAGGCCAAAGCGAAGCGCCCAGGCAATCAAACTGATTAGCATGACCGTCTTAATGCCGTAGCGTTTCATGAAAAATGGTACGACGAGAATGAACAGTGCTTCTGATATTTGCGAGATCGACAGAATAACCGCCGGGTATTTCACCGCGAATGCATCTTTGAACGCGTCGACCGCCGCAAAGTCGTGCAGGAAGGTGTCGCTGTAGGCGCTGGTAATCTGCAAGGCAACGCCGAGCAACATCACAAACACGAAAAACAAGGCCATGCTTGGGTTCTTGAATAAAGTGAATGCCTGCAGGCCGAGATTGTTGATCCATGATCCGCCGACACTCTTGCCGAGTGGTGGAGACTTCGGCAGTGTGAAGCTGAACATCGCAAGCAGAAATGATGCGATTGCCGCGACGTAGAACTGGGTCGCCGAAACCTCAAGCTCGCTGAGGCTGATCGTCCAAAGCGCAGCGACAAATCCAACAGTGCCCCACACGCGAATCGGCGGGTAGTCCTTGACGACATCCATACCGGCATCTTTCATCGTTGAGTACGATACGCTGACGGACAAGGAAATCGTTGGCGTGTAGAACACCATGTTCAATAGCATTACCCAGAACATCAGTGTTGGGTCATCTACCTGGGGAACATAGAGCAACGTCATTGCGCCGCCCAGGTGCATAAATCCGAGAAGCTTTTCCGCATTGACCCAGCGGTCTGCGATCACTCCGGCGAGGGCTGGCATGAACAACGATGCCAAGCCGATAGTCGAAAAGATGGCGCCAAACTCGGTGCCTGACCACTGCTTGGTCTGAAACCAGTAAGCCCCGATCGTTAGCAACCACGAACCGAGGATAAAGTACTGTAGGAACTGCAGAGTGATTAAGCGAGACTTGAGCGACATTCCTTACCCCAACTCGTTGACAGCACGGTTCGCCATCATTATTGCGGTCTTCGCATCCGCGCCTGGCGCAGAGTCAGAGTTGGCGACAGTAATTCGACCGAAAGGTCGCCGGCCAATTCGTACCGAATCTCCTGGGCCGCCACGCGTATAACCATGGGCCCAACGGTTAACGGAGATGCTCGAAACGTCTCTGTCGAAATCAAATTTCTGTTTCGGCAGCATGCCACTCAGATGAGTCCGAATTTCCTGTTCATAGTCATCAAAGCGCAGCCCCAACATCCGAGCTCGTGACTCGCGATACTGCTCAGCCTGGGGTGAGCCGACTCGACCGTACGGACAGCAGATCATCTGCAGGACACAGGGGTCATCGGGCGATTTCGTGAATTCGTAGCCCCCCATGCTTACCGGAAAGTCCATCAGCACGGCCTGGTGCATATTGCCCGGTGACATAGCCATGCCGATACCTGCTTCTTTCAATGCTCGCCAATTCTTCAAGCCTACCGTCGTGTATTGCAGCGGGCTCTTGTCTTGCAGTCGCAGTGCTGCTGCCTGCTCCTGCGGCAGGCCAGTTACGATATGCGGAATGATCATGTTGTAGCAGGCCATCACGACGTTCTTCGCACTGACCTGATATGACTTGTTGTCGTTAATGTAGTCAAGGAAAACCTCGGCAGCGTGATCGGGCTTTCCTGCATGCTCCACATTGACCACGGTACTATTCAACCTGATACGCACGATGTTGCCGGCCTTATCCAATTCGCTGTAGTTGAATTTGGCGGTTACCAGCTCTTCGGCGTTCCTGCCTTGAGCGACGTCCGGTACAAGCTTGTTAACCAATGCTCGTGTCACGCCGGCATTGCCATCGGGAAAATGATGGATGTAGCGATGTTCTTCGTCAAAAACCGCGACAGGCTCGAATCCCAATGACCCGGAACTCTTGGCTTGCGAGATGCTCATAAGATCACCGCCAACGCTTGACCAGTCGAGTCCGGAATTTCTCGCCATCCTTAGTACGTGCGGGTCATCGACTCCCAGCGTGTTCTGCAAGTAATCAAAGTAAGAAGTCGACCTGATATGACGCTGCAATTCTTCCTTTGGAACGTCCAGTGTATGCAGGCGAGCATTCAGAACTCGCAAAAGTTGTTCCTTACCCGTATCGCTCAACGGAGTGAGTTGCACCGCTTCTTCGTTAGAAAGCTTTGCACCCAAAATGCCTTCAATGTAGTTCGGATAATTACAGAATGGATGTTGAACGACTTTGTCTTCACCGAAAACGGCTTCATTGAAGTAAGTAACCGACCCCAGGTCATGCCGTTTGTAGAATTCGGTGTCATACGCCGTGTCGAAACGGCTCAGATCGACGCCAATGTCGTCGAATAAATCGAGTACAACCTGGTCTGCGTTCTTCGGCTCCACAATAGATTGCGAACCGCCGTATGAAATGAGCATTCTGCCGTCAATGCTGTGCTCATTACGTTTGGCATGGCCGCCAAAATCGTCGTGGTTGTCCAGGATTAGTATCTTTTTGTCCGTGCCATGTTGTTGCTGATAGAAACGCGCTGCCGCGAGTCCGCTGAGTCCGGCGCCAACTACAACCAGATCATAAGCCTCCCGCAGTCGGGTGGTTGGTCCCCAATCCGAGCGTCCTGACCAGGCGCGTGCATGTGCGGCGTCGTTTGAACCGGGGTGACTCCCGCGCAGGCCGGTCAGCGCGGGTGGATAGTAGTCCGGTGCCAATGCAGCCATTGTTTCCTGTCCGCTTGCCTCCAACGGCAACATGGAACTGCCGGCAGCCATCAGCGCGCCATTGATAAAATCTCGTCGTGAAATATCGCTCATGGCGCTTTGAAATCCTCGTTCGTGAAAATACGTTCCATGCCCGGTTCGATTCGTTGTTCCACGCGTTCCCGGATTTTCTGTACCAGCTCTGCTCTGGTGGCGCGCAAGTCTTCGACCTCGGGCCCAAGACGAGTGAGGCGGATCAGGGACAGCATCGATACGAGCAAGCTGATCTCGGCTTCGATCAAGCGTACGGAAAGCACAAAGCTCAACGGCAACAAAACCAGCAGGGAAAAGCCCCACCAGGCGCCGGCCGTCATGCCAATCGCAATCGAGATGCCGATATACAAGAGCGGTAGCAGGAAAATAGCCGCGAAAGCTTTCAAGGTGGCGATGTCGTCCTTTTCGTAACTAAACCGGTCGCCGACAGCCGCTGCGGCCCAGCCGACGGGCAGGTGCAGGATGGCGCCGGGCAAAGCCAGAGGTAACAATAGCAGCATTCTCAAACTACGCAGAGCGACTTTTTTCATAGTCACGCTTAGCGATACGGGACTACGCAGCTGGTGGTCCTTCAGTCCGAGCATGTCGAGCCGTGCCTGGTAGTTCTCCAGCTCCTCTGTCAGCTTCTGAGTCTCCGGTTCATCTTTCTCCTTTATATACTGGTTAACGAATCGTTGGTTCAGTTCGACGTACTGCCCCGGCGTCAATTGTGCAGTCGCCGGTTTGTACAACCGCCTTGCAGTCTGGGTGACCCGAAACGTGCGCCAGTCTGGCGCGTTAACGGTCTGCGAGCGCAGCGTTTCTGCAAGTTTGTCCGTCAGTTCGATGGCTGATTGTTTCGGGTCGTCTTGGAATCGCGCGAGCCATTGGTCGGTAATCTCCATTGGTTCGCCGAAGGAAATATACGCCTGGCTTCTGAAACGGTGGCGCCGGATGTAGTTAAGACCAACAGGCACAATCGGTACCGAAACTTTGCCGCGATCGTTAACCGTCAACGCTGCCCGGGCAGTACCGGTCTTTAGTTGAACGAGTTGCGATTCGACATGGCTGACACCTTCGGGAAATATTCCGATGCACTCGCCGGACTCGAGTAACTCATAGATTCTTTCAAATGCGTCGCTGTTATCGGCATCATCGCCATACTCTTCACGGCGATAAACCGGCACGGCACCGCTGGCATCCAGCAGTGGCGAGAGTGCACGGTATTTCCAAAGCTTCGCATTGGCCAAAAAGTACACTGGCCAGCGGCCGCACTTCGCAATCAGCAGCCAACCATCCATAAGCGCGTTCGGGTGGTTGCCCGCGAAGATGACCGGTCCCTTCTCGGGAATATTCTCAAGACCGGCCACTTCGATATTGCGGAAGAATGTGTTGGCGATCAGGCGAAATATTGATACGAACAGTCGCTGTAGCATATGACGTGAATACTACCACCTCGACGGATTTCGCCTGTGCGCTGCACAATCGGTCCCTAGGGGCCTAGTACAATCGTTTTACCCAATTGGCAGCAAGATCCAGCCACTGATTCGTTCCGTCGCTGT
Organism: Woeseiaceae bacterium; assembly: GCA_051008055.1. GTDB lineage: Bacteria > Pseudomonadota > Gammaproteobacteria > Steroidobacterales > Woeseiaceae > UBA1847. The sequence continues at coordinate 6,281 of JBPCXZ010000133.1, read as the reverse complement.
CTCTGCCAGGCCCGAAGCCATGGCCACCTTTCGCGAACAGGTGAACCTCGGCCGCAACGCCTTTCGCGCGTAATGCGTCCGCCAGGTTGGTCGTTTCCGTGTAGTGACTGATGTTGTCATCCACGGCATGGACGAGAAAAGCGGGCGGTGTGACTTCGGTTACCCAGTCCAGCAAGGCCTCGTGTCGTTCTTCCTCTTCGTCGAGCGAACGGTAGTAAAGATTTTTTTCCAGCCAGTCGCGATTAGTTGGGTTCAGTTTCGACGTGCCATACGCAAGAATTGCGAAATCTACGTTTAGCGCTGGCTCCGGGTCAGGATGCACCATTGAATACAAGGCCAGGTGTCCGCTAGCGGAAAATCCCACGACACCAATCTTGCCGTCACTAACCCCGGCTTCTACCTGCTCGGCTCTAAGTAGTTCCATCCCCCGGCGAAAATCCGCAAACGGAACTTGTTCAGGTTTGGTTGCCGTTTGTTCGTCTGGCACGCGGTACTTTAGTACAGCAGCGGAAATTCCACGGTCTACGAATGCCTGCGCTATCTCTGATCCTTCATGAAAGATGGCGACTGCGTCATAGCCACCACCCGGCACCACCAGGATCCATACCTGTGATGGTTGGCTCGCGGGATACATCGTCAGCGTAGGCAACGTAACGTTGCGCGCGCAGCGTACCCCACCCCAGCAGTCGTCAACGTACTCTGTGTTCTTAACGTTCTTGGAATACGGCGGCAGCTGGTCCGGCCAGAGCGGCATCTCGGTCTGCGCAAAAACGGTCGAGCACGCTAGCAAGAAAATGAGGAGCATCAAGCGCACCAGCTACTCCACTTTAGCAATCATCCGCTGCACGCGAATAGCTGCCAGCAGGCCAATAAAACTAAATCCGCCAATAATGCCGAAGTACAACTGAAATCCTGCAGCACCTGGATAAGCGTCGAGCAGGTAGCCGGCCATTAATGGCGCAAAAACGTCCGGGGTGTAGCCGATCACAGAAACGAAGCCGACGGCCGTGCCGGTGAGGGCGACTGGAATGCTGCCTTGCTCCATGAGGGCGAAATAGATACCGCGCAATGCAAAAACGGCGATAGCGACAAGGACGAGATTGACCAGCAACATAGCCATCATTGCTGGCGTGCCGGGCACGAATGCGAAAACTGCAAAGCCGCCAGTCATAAGAACAAAAGACCAGACCACAGCTTTGGCTATGCCAATTTTGTCGGCAATGAAACCTGCAGCAATTGCTGCAGGTGGTGCTATCCAGTACTTGCTGCCGCCAACTGCAGCGCCGAGCACATCGCCCATTTCGAGGGCTTTGGTCGCATAGGCGGCGAAGTAGTAGGAACCCCAGTATCCGTAGTAAGCCGCCATAATGATTACGGCAATGAACCAGACTATGGGTAGCTTCAGCACTGCTGTTACCTGAGACAGCTCAAAGCGCGGCTGGGCCTTGTCCGGTTGTGCGTCATTTGGCTGGTCGTCTTCCAGATAGAACCAGACGAGAACAGCGACAGCCAAAACGGCCAAAGACTGCACAAGAATCACGTCCTGTACCGCCCCGTAGTCCGCGCCAGCGAATGCAAATAGTGCCAGCAATATCGCTGTCGTGGACATATCAGAGATGTTGCGGCCACCCTCAAGGAACCCGAAGGCACGGCCCTGTTCCTTTTCGCCGCCCCAGTTGCGGGTGGCCTTGATCATGGCCGACCACAGCAGCAAGGCAATCGCCACACCCCAGATCGCAAAGATAAGCAGACAAACTTCGAACGAAGGAATAGTCCAGAACACAAGACCGCCCGCTGCAGTAATGATCAGTGCAACAGTGATGAGCTTACGCGAGGAGAACCGATCAGCTACCCAGCCGCCCGGGAAATAGGCGAGCATTGATGTGGTGCCGAAGACACTCGAAAGGATTCCAATCTGAGTATTTGTAAAGCCGAAAGCGTCCTGCATAGGGACGTAGAAAATATCGGCGAAGAACGGCCCCCAATAAACCAGGCTTCCTGCCAGGCAGATCAACACCATGATCAGCCATTTCTCGAACGTCGTAGAGCTCAAATTCATCCCCAGGGCCAACGGTGTCCGCAGCATAGGCAGGATTAGTCTTAATCGCAAAGAGGCCTGCGGTTGTTCCCGGGAATATTGGCTTACAACTGAGCTAAGATTGCATGCATGACTGAATTGAAGAGCGCGGGCTGCGCGTCCATTCCAAACCCGATGAACAACTACGTTTCCTAATGCTTGCGCTAACCAATATTGCAATCCGCCGTGGCCATAACGTCCTGATAGAGGGCGCCAGCATGCAGGTGCATGCTGGCCAGCGGGTTGGTGTGATTGGGGCGAACGGTTGCGGCAAGTCGTCACTGTTCGCAATGATCATGGGTGAGCTGGAGGCGGATGATGGCGAACTGTCGCTGGACGAGACGGACGTCATCGCTCATGTGGCGCAGGAAAGTCCGCACGGCAGTGGCAGCGCAGTTGACCATGTCATGGACGGTGACCAGGAGCTGCGCGAAGTGCAGGTGGCGATCGCCGAGGGTGAGGCGGACGAGAATCGACCGGACCTACATCTGCTGTATGAACGGATGGAAGCGATCGACGGTTTTACCGCCGAGTCTCGGGCTTCACGGCTACTGCATGGTCTCGGTTTCGCGGCGGACGAATTCAAGAAACCTGTCAAAGAATTTTCCGGCGGCTGGCGCATGCGACTGAATCTGGCACGCGCGCTCATGTGCCGCTCAGATGTCCTGTTGCTCGACGAGCCAACCAATCATCTCGATCTGCCGGCCATACTGTGGCTGGAGCGCTGGCTAAAGCGCTATGAAGGAATCTTGCTGGTCGTTTCCCACGACCGGGATTTTCTCGACCAGGTCTGTACCCGCATAGCCCACATCGAACACAATGCCATCAAGCTGTACACCGGCACTTACAGTCAGTTCGAAGCATTGCGGGCCGAGCATCTCGCACTCGAGCAGGCAATGTTTGCCCGCCAGCAAAAACAGATAAAACATATTCAAAGCTATGTGGATCGGTTTCGTTACAAGGCGTCCAAAGCGCGCCAGGCGCAAAGCCGAATCAAGATGCTCGAACGCATGGAAAAGATCGCTCCTGCGCATGTCGACTCGCCGTTTCGTTTTCATTTTCTCGAGCCCAAACGGCAGCCACAACACTTGCTTGGCCTTACCGATGCAGCCGTTGGTTACGGTGACGGTGTCATTCTCGACAATATCGACCTGAATCTTTCGGCGGGCGACCGGATCGGGTTGCTGGGTGTTAACGGCGCCGGTAAGTCAACGCTGGTTAAATCTTTGTCGACCGGCAGCACCGTATTGACGGGCGAACGCGTTCTGAGTAAGGACACAAAGATCGGCTATTTCGCTCAACATCAACTTGAGCTGTTGCAGCCGGAGCAAAGTCCGATCGACCATTTGCGGGACGTAGCGCCGGATGATCGTGAACAGGACCATCGCAACTACCTGGGCCGATTCGGTTTCGGCGGAGAACGAATCTTCGAGCCGGTCGCGCCTTTCTCAGGTGGCGAAAAGGCAAGACTGGTTCTGGCATTAATGATTCGGCAGGCGCCGAACCTGTTACTACTTGATGAGCCGACCAATCATCTTGACCTCGAAATGCGTCAGGCGTTGAGCGTTGCGCTTATCGAATACACGGGCGCGCTGGTCGTTATTTCACACGACAGGCATTTGTTGCGTAGTGTCTGCGACGAGTTGTTGATTGTTCATGACGGAATTGTTGACCGCTTCAATCGTAGCCTGGACGACTACCCGGCCTGGCTCAAGGAGCAGGAAGAAAAGTCAGAACAGAGCGCGGCCAAGTGGCAGGAGAGCTCTGCGAAAAGCGTCAACAAGAAGCAGCTACGACAGGAGCAGGCGCAGGAACGCCAACGACTGAAACCATTGCGCGACAAAGTCAAAAACATCGAAAAAGAACTTGCTACCCTTCGCAGTCAATTGGCTGAAATCGATGAGCGCCTATCGGACGAGTCGATTTACGCCGATCAAGATTGCAAAGATGAACTAACCAAACTTGTTCGCGATCAGGCTGAGGCGAAGTCAGGCCTTGAAACGCTTGAATGGCAGTGGCTCGAGGCGAGCGAAGAACTGGAGCAGGCGCGATAAGTTAAGGGTTGCACTGGTATTCGCGAATAATGCCCTGTTTTGCTAGTCTGGAATGGACGGCTATAACAATAAAAACAACATTTTAGATGTTCCGATTAAACAAGGTGGCTGACGTCGCCCTAAGCGGAAGTTACGCCTATGTCACTGATCAATGAATTGAAACGTCGAAATGTCTTGCGCGTAGCGGCGGCCTACGTCGTCACTGCATGGCTGATCATCCAGGTTGTCGAAACCATTTTTCCAATCTATGAGCTTTCAGACTCAGCGATTCGATACGTAATCACCGCGCTTGCGATTGGCTTTGTGCCAGTCATTGTTCTGGCATGGATCTTCGAATTTACGCCCGAGGGCATTAAGCGCGACTCCGATGTGGATGTCGAAAGTCGGTCGGCACCAAAAGCAACGAGAAATTTGGATCGTGCCATCATGGTCGTGCTGGTAGTCGCCATCGCTTACTTCGCGTTTGACAAGTTCGTGCTGTCTGAGTCACGTGAGGCTGCTATAGCAGAAGCCGCACGTGAAGAGGGTCGAACAGCCGCAGTTCTAGAGGAGTTCGACGAGCGGTCGATTGCAGTCCTGGCATTCGCGGACATGTCGCCCGAAGGCGATCAGGAATATATGTCCGATGGGATTGCCGAAGAGATCCTCAATCTCCTGGCAAAGATTCCGGACCTGCGAGTTATTTCGCGATCGTCAGCCTTTTCCTTCAAAGGCAAAAATCTGCCCATTCCGGAAATAGGGGCCAGCCTGAGTGCGGCGTTTGTTCTCGAAGGCTCAGTCCGAAAATCCGGCCGACAGATTCGTGTTACCGCACAGCTGATCGAAGCAGCGACGGACACGCATCGTTGGTCCGAAACTTACGACCGAAGTCTCGAGAACATTTTTGACATTCAGGACGACATTGCCGCGCGAGTCGTCGATCAGCTGCAGGCCAATATTCTCGACGGTTTGCCGAAGTCGCAAAGAATTGACGAAGAGGCGTACAGCCTCGTACTGCAGGCTCGGTACATGTGGTATCGGCGAGCAGACGGCGACGAACAGGAGGTGTTGCGTCTTTATCAGCGTGCCGTAGAAATTGACGCGGGAATCGCGACCGCCTGGACGGGACTGTCGGTTGCCTACGCCGTTGCCGCTGCCGAAGGACGCATCGATAGAGTAGAAGGTCTAAAGCTGGCACGTGAAGCGGTTGAGCAGGCGCTGTTGCTGGACCCGGAAAATGCAGAGGCAAGAGTTCGGCTTGGGCAGGCATTGGCCAGGGAGGGTGATTATGTCGGAATGCTGCGGGAATATCAGGCCGCATTTGAATCCGCGCCTGGCAATCCGCTCGCACTGGGAGTATTAGCGAATCAGGACTGGCGTCAGGGTCGAATCGATGCGGCTGTCCACAAATTCGATATGGCAGCAGCAGCCGACCCCTTGGGTGCCATCTGGCCGGCTAACAAGGGCGGGACACTCGTCCGGTTTCAACGCTTCGACGAGGCAGAACAGGCTATCAACCGCGCGTATCAGCTAAATGGCAATGCCGCATATTACCGTGACAATAAGATTGATATTCTTATTCACCGTAAAGAGTTCGACGAGGCGCTGCAAATGCTAGAGGAAATGCCTGCGCAGGAAGTCAATCTTACGAGGGCCGCAATTGTTCACCATGCCCTGGGAGATGCGCAGAAGTCTGATGAATTGCTGGCGACTATCAAGGCAGATACGCACCCGTTTGCAACCCTGGGTGTAGCGATGGTCTACGCCGCGCGGGGTGATAACGACCTGGCCTTCGAATGGCTTTACAAAATTAGCGGATTGAGCCCATGGCATATTGCCTACGACAGCTATATTAGGAATATGACAGACGATCCTCGCTGGAAGCCATACGTCGACAGTCTCGACTGGCCGTGGAGTTACGAATACTGAGAGCGCGATGAATACAGGCGAAAAATATGTGAAGTATTTGAGCAAAATTATATTGTTTCTGATTCTGCCGAGTGCTGCGTCTGGCCAATGGGCTGGCCCGCAACAAGGAGAAATCCTTATCCTGGGTGGTTACTTGTTTGACGGCATCAGTGAAGAGCGTCGCCGGAACACCGGCATAGTCATCCAGAACGGCAGAATTATCGACGTCGATGCAGAGCTCGAGGAACGAGTGGTGAATACCG
>JBPCXZ010000132.1:0-6682 GCA_051008055.1 Woeseiaceae bacterium | reverse complement strand
GCCATTCCGGCCAGGTTTCATGAACGACATTAACACTGCCCATCCATCCGTTCGAAAAATTTCCTAAAATTCGTGAACCCCATGCTTCTATTGAGAGATTTGGGTTGAGCGAGTACGCACCGTACATAGAAACTATGTTGGCGCCGCCGAAATCGCCGGCCAAAAGACCAACTTCCCACTTGGACTCAATGAGATCTTGCAGATTAGCGGGCGAGAAGTCGGCTTCCGTACCGTCTGGGTTCAATGTCAGGTTCATATCCCGTTCGTTCACCCAACCGACGACACCCTTAGCGGTCCTTACCTGGAACCAGTAAGTCCGCTGCATCAGGATTTCTATAGATTCGCCGCGATCGACGGTATGGAATATGGGGTAACCGCGCCCCGGCCCGGTGTGCATTTCAAGGAACGGCTCAACGACCGCCACTGTGCGAAATTCGTCGTCGGCGGCCTCGGCGGATCCGGGTGCAATTGCCAATAGCGCGAGCGCCAGCAGGCATGCACCCCAGATTAAATTACTGAGGGACGTCGTAAGGGTTGTTGTAGTACTGGGCTCCGACATCCAACCATTCCGCAATTAAGCGTTTCTCCGCGCTATTTAAGAAATTCGAGTGATCGACCGTCCCATTGTTTGCAGGGTCTTCGAAACGACCGAAGAAATCGCCAGACTGTTGCGCCCCATTTGAAGAAGCCGGAGAGCCAATCGGAATAACGTCGAATATGGGGTTCCCGTCCTCATCGACATCTACCTGCTGTTGCGCATCGACCACTGCGCCATCCATCAATACCTGAAGGTTATCACCCGCTAGGAGTTCACGATAGGCATGAAAGTGATCAGGCTCGTCCGGAGACAGCCCGTCCGTCAGCTCAAGCTGACCTGCCGGTAGCTGCGCCGTCATGCCATCCGCCGGATCAATGTTCGTATGGCAGCTTATGCACATGTTATCCACCTGCAGACCCGTAGCCGGATCCACGATTGGCGTAATGCCGTCAGCAGCAAATGCGGGCCGCGGCAGACTCCAAAGCGGGTGGATATTCATCTCGTAGTTAATGATTACGCGACATAGCGACGTCCAGTTCGTTTCGCAAGCGAAGGTCGTAGGCGAGGCCGTACTTAAGCCCGGTGTCAGGCCTGCAGCCGTATAGCGGTAATCGATGTCTTCGTTCTGAATCGCGATCGCCGGATCAGCGGTCCAGACATCTGTGTACCAAACGTTGACTGACGGCTCGAGTGACGAACAATCACCGGCAGCACATGTAACCCGTGCGCGCACCTCGGCCATTGTTTCGCCAGGTTGGCCAATGCTCCACTGCGGCAAAGTACCAGGGAATTCGAGTAAACCAGCCGGTGCACCCGCATAGGCCGCGTCAAACGCGTCGTAGCGACCGTGCGATAGGCCGCTGTCAGACACGTGGCAACCGTTGCAGCTCAGCTCCTGCCCGGGGCGGACGTGTAACCAGTTCTGGTGACGCTCGCCAACTCGTTTGCCATTCTCGTCCACAATTGTGATCGCCAGTGCGACGTTGGCCGGCACTTTGGTCATTACGGAACCGTCTGGCTCAATCATTGCGTAGCCGACGATTTCGCGCATGCCCTGATTGTTGTTAACACCAAACGCTGTGTTGTCGATTTCAATATTGGTCGCGTCTTCGTCCGGAATCGAGACTGCTTTTTCGATTCTCAAGAAGCGCGCCGCGCGATTGCTGGCCAAAGTCTGCCTTGGATCGGCCGTTGTCGCGATATCCACGACTGCCGCACCATCAAAGTCATACACGCTGCGAATATTCAGTATGCCAACGTTCTCACTGGCCAGGTTTGCAAGCGCGAAGTCGTTCATGCCATCGGTTAGCGCCACTGGCGACAATGTCGGGTCCGCCGCGACTACTTCCGTCACGTGAAAGCCTTCTTCGCCAATTACGACCGGTCGCTGCGTATCGTCGCGCGGATCGTACATCCATACACCGTACAACGGATCAGCTTCAATGAAAGATCCCTCAGGCGGTTCTATCGGATCATCCGGGTCCGGTTGCACGAATATCTGTGCGAGCAGCTCATCAGTACAAGGGTGGATGCGAATGTCGTCAGTCAGCGGATCGCCGTCATCGACAAGAATCTCAGCGATTCGGCATTGGCTCCAGCTCACCAACAGGCGGCCGGTGCCATCCAGAATCGGGTAAACGGAGCGGAAACGTCCGCCCGGTGACGGCGAGTCTGGAATTGTCGAAACAACATTGACTGTCGCGTCTTCTTGAGCGGGGCCATTCAGAACACCAATATTCGGGGCCGTCGGCTGCTGGTTCTCAAGATACTGCGGCGTATCAATGACAACAAGCTCACCACCACCTGCGGTATCTGTAAACGGGCGAACCAGGACCATGATGCGGCCATCCTCAAGTTCACGCGGCTGCGTAAACTGGATCTCGTCGCCATTGGTACCGGTGTTGTGGCTTTGCTGCCCGTACAGAAGCTCAAGCATTGAGCCATCAGGATTCATGCGATAAAGGTTAACCGAGTCATTGCCCGCTACATTGTCCCAGCGACTGAATACGATCTGACCATTGCCTAAAACGGCCGGATCGAGGTCGTGGCTTTGGTTAAAAGTCAATTGCACAACACCAGAACCATCGTCATTCATCCGGTGCAAATTAAATGCATACTCGTTCTGATCTTCGTCGAGGCCGATAAACGCTTCTTTGCCTTCGTCGATCATCGTCGCCTGCGACTGTGTCTGGCGAGTCGATGAAAAAATTAATCGTCCGTCCGGCAGATACTTGGGCATGATGTCATGACCGATTTCTGCCGTGTTGGTCGATTTGATTAGACGTTCAAGGACATCCGTGTCAAACGTGTACTTCCATATATTCCATGTCGGCAAGTCTTCTTCGTCTAGATTCGGATCGAAGGGATAACGCATTGCAAAAACAACGTTACTGCCGTCAAAAGCCATTTCCAGGTCACGTATAGCCGCCATTCCCTGCGTCAAATCACCTGTGATGTTGATTTCCTCCGCGCCCGGCGCCGCCTGGTCGCGATAGTAGACGTCGGCGCCAAATGCGAATGTAATCTGCTCGCGCAGGTCATCTTCCATAGCGTCATCGTCGTCGTCCATTGGTAGAGGTGCCTTGATGTAAGCGATCGCATAGTCGACTACGACCGGATCACTGCCACCGTTCTGGCCCGATGCGATATCGACACCGTCACCGCTACAAGCGGCAAGCAACATGGAAACAGACACCATCGCCGCCAGGAATGGCGCGCGCGTCGCTGATGCGTCCTTTGTCTGATTCAATAAGCTGTTCATAACCTTTACCTCTGATCGAAATGGTGTGTGACAGATTTTTCTGCACATCTTCCGAAATGCACACCACTCCACCATTTGAGTACCATGCAATATTGGACTTGCCCTCAATTCCATACCGTTAACGCGATCACAATCCTCGTGGAAATCGTTACTCGAGTTTGTGCCATAGAATCGAATATTCGCGGCAGTATAGGAGACATATTTAGGTCGATGTAATGTCGAAAAAGGGCGACAGTGTGCAAAGTTAAATTCCGTTTTCGAGAACCGATTTCCCGTGCTCGTTACACGATTTACATCGACAAATGGTTTCAAGAATAAAAATTTAGCCAGGAATTAATGAACGACACGTGTCTGCCTTCTGCGACAGCGCGCGAGCCCCGAAAAATCAACGGCTCGGCCTGATCTGTCCAAAAACTGTACCCAATGACAGACAGTGGCTTTACATATAGTCAACTCCACCCCCTCTCCCAAGATATTCATAACCAATTGTTTATAAAGGTTTTTTTCAGTTTTTTTAGGTAAATACCGAAAGCTGGCACAGCACTTGCTTTAGTAATTACGGAACGCGAAAACGTCGCGGTTATGGGAACCGCATGATTGCTGGACTGTGAATGTAATCACGGAGATTAGAAGAACAGTCTGGCACCATTTGGGAATATCGACGGATCGATCGTCACTTCTGAAACGTAATCGCAAATACATGATGTTTTGAAAACATTACGTGAGCAGGTTGACTATGAATAACAACACATGGACGAAACTGGGACTCGTTGCTTTGCTTTCGCTTGGGCTAATGGCGAACGCAAATGCTGGTTCTCGCGAACAAGCTAAGCGTATACATGAGCGAATTGCTGGTGTACCGCCTTCCGATACTGTGCTGCAAGACATGCAGGACATGATCGACGGCGTACAGCCTGGCGGCGCTGCTGGTGCGGCAGACCTCGCGATGGATAACGTGAACTTCTATAACGTTACATTGAAAAACTTCGCGGCCCCCTGGACCAATCGCGAACAGTCGGTATTCGTTCCTTTGAACGACTACATTGCGACTGTCATCGGTATGGTTCGCGACGGCGAGGACTTCAGCACACTACTTTCGGCAAACCGTACTTATGTCGGCCGAAGCGGAGTTGTGCCTACAGCACCGTCAACAACCAATAACCAGCACTACATCGAACTCGAAGCCAATAACATCAACCTGCGCGACGAGCTCCAGCCCATTTCGCAATCTACGGTTATGGGTATTCCTTCTGAGGCGACAGCGGGTGTAATGACATCACGCGCCGCGTCTGAAGCGTTCTTCGTCGCTGGTACCAACCGCGCGATGTTCCGTTTCACGCTGCTCAATCACATGTGTAATGACATGGAGCAGATGCACGACACGCGTTTGGCACCCGATAGAATTCGCCAGGACGTGAGTCGCAGCCCGGGTGGTGATAGCCGTCTGTTCCTTAATAATTGTGTCGGTTGCCACACGGGTATGGATCCGCTGGCCGGCGCATTTGCGTACTACGACTTCAATGAAACGTCGCAGAGTCTTGTCTATGACAACTCGCAAGTGCATTCCAAATACTTCAACAACGATTTGAACTTCCCGCAGGGTTACCGCACGACTGATGACTCTTGGGAGAACCGCTGGCGTGTTGGTCAGAACTCATACCTGGGTTTTGATCCGGCATTCAACGGCACAGGTACCGGTAATGGCGCCAAGTCATTGGGTGTCGAGCTCGGCAAGAGTCAGGCATTCGCTTCATGCCAGGTCAGAAAGGTCTTCAAGACCATCTGCCTGCGTGAACCGGAAAACGCGGCCGATCGCACTGCAGTTGGCAATATCACAGCCACATTCACGAGCACTGGTTACGACATGAAACAAGTGTTTGCGGATACGGCCGTTCACTGCATGGGCCAGTAGGGAGACTGATCATGAATAACGCAAACAAAATTGCAAAGCATTTGGCCCCAATCGATCGCAACGATTTCCGTGCACTGAAGAACGTATTTGTCACGGTTGTAGCCAGCATCGTACTGGCCGCTTGCGGCGGTGGCGCTGAAACAGTTGAAAACCAGCAGGTTGGTGGCACCGGACCCGTTGATAAGGACGCTCCATACAGCGGTCCGGTAGCTCGTGACGGTGACGTGCTGCGATTCCAGCAGGAATTCTGGTCCAACGTTCGCACAGCCGATCGTTGCGGCAATTGCCACAACGAGACAGTTGCACGCTCACCGATGTTCGCGCGTAGTGACGACATCAATATGGCGTATGACACTGCGGTCGGCCTTATCGATGTGAACCAGCCCTCGGCTTCAGCCATTGTTGCGAAAGTTTACAGCGACGGTAACGGTCATAACTGCTGGGTAGCAGATGCCAGTGTCTGTCAGACGATTATGACGACCTGGATCGAAAACTGGCTCGGCGGCGCTGGTGGTGGTGGACGCTCAATTATTCTGACGCCACCGGTATCTCAGGATCCGGGCGCCAGCAAGAACTTCCCGCCTGATGCAACCACGACTGGTTCCAACGGTACGTCTTTTGCTAACACCGTTTACCCGGTTCTTACGGCTAACTGCTCAGGCTGTCACAGCTCTGAAGCTGGTACGCCGATTCAGCCTTACTTCGCAGATCCAAACGTGGACGGCGCCTATGAGGCGGCAAAATCGAAGATGAATCTGGATACACCGGCCTTCTCTCGTTTTGTTGAACGTCTGAGCAACGAGTTCCATAACTGCTGGACCAACAGCTGTACCAATGACGGTCAGGAAATGCTGGCTGCCATTACGGCGTTCGCGAACGGAATTGCGTTGACTCAGGTTGACCCGAATCTCACAACCAGTAAGGCCATGCGCCTTACGGACGGCACACTGGCATCTGGCGGTAACCGCTTCGAAGATGCACAGGTCGCACTCTGGGAGTTCAAGACGGGCGCCGGCACGGTCGCGTTCGACACCAGTGGCGTTGATCCGGCGATTGACCTGAACCTGTCATCCGAAGTGACCTGGTTTGGCGGCTGGGGTATTACGACCAACGGCGGCCGGGCTCAGGCTACGACGACCTCCAGTAGAAAGCTGTATGACGTATTGCAGGAATCCGGTGAGTTCTCTATCGAAGCCTGGGTTGTACCTGCAAACGTTACGCAGGAAATGGCCCGTATCGTCAGCTACTCGGCGAACTCGACCAGCCGTAACTTTGCGCTGCAGCAGACTCTGTATAACTACGACTTCCTGCTGCGGACCAACGAGACGAGCCTGAACGGCGATCCCGCACTGTCGACGCCGGACGCTGACGAAGTACTGCAGGCTACGCTGCAGCACGTCGTCGCGACCTACGATCCGATCCAGGGCCGCCAGATCTACGTCAACGGCGTTCTCGTGTCGCAGACCGACCC
>JBPCXZ010000131.1:0-29352 GCA_051008055.1 Woeseiaceae bacterium | reverse complement strand
GCGCGGCCGGTGGCAGGATATCGTGCTCGCCGAATGAACGGTGCGCTCGAAGCATGATGTCGGTCTGAAAATCTTTCTCGTACTTTGTGTCCAGCACGTAGGCTTTCAGGCGCACCTTCATCGCAATGCAGCCGTCCAGAGGTTCCTGCCAGGCCAGGACACTAATTGGATTTGGCAGGTAGATGTATCGACTGGTCGCTGCCGCTTCGCGGACCAACTCCCTGGCTCGATGCACGTCCTGGTCCAGGCCGATGTAAAAATCGACGACAGTCTGCATTTCAAGATGTCCGGAATTACCGCTCGACGTCACTTCGCTTAGAAACAAGTTATTTGGAATAGTCACGGTGCAGTCATCAAGCGTGCGCAATTTGACCGAGCGCAAACCGATACTGATGACATCGCCATACTCCCCGCCAAACGTGACGCGGTCTCCGAGCTGAAACGGCCGATCGAAAATAATCAGAACACCAGCAACCAGTGATGCAAGCAAATCACGCGTGGCGAAGCCAACCGCAACGACCGCTGCCCCACCAAAGAGCGCGATCACTTCTGGCCTGATATCAAAGCTGACAAAAACAATGATGACGACGGTCATCAAGTAAACAAAGAAATGGAAGAACGCGTTTAATCGCTGGAACGTGAGACGATGTTCAGCGATGGATTCGCCGAGGTTCGCGACAATCCGATCCACAAATCGCAGCAACAGCCAGGCCAAAAAAATAATGACGGCGGCGCGGACGATGCCGGTCCAGTCGATTAACTGCGACAGCAACGCAATATCGTTTAGATCAGAACTGGCTTCTATTTCCTGTAGTTTCATAAATCTTACCTCGCCAGCAGGTTCTGCCGTGCCAGTGCTCGCGTAATCGTTCTGAACCAGCGCATGCTGATCCGATACCGACCTTCGACCACGTTTATCCAGCCTTGAGAATTACAGTAGTGCATGGCTGTACCGACAGCCCCCTGTGGCAGACGCAGGTTGTCGACAATATCGTCTTCGGTAATCAACTCGGCCTGCGCTATGCAGCGCAATACCAGCATGACGTTGTGGGCGGCATTGTCGAGATCGCGAGCGGAAGGCTGCATGGGTATACGGACGTAGATCTGGGGATCGTCTTCCGCTTCGAAGTACAAACAATCGGACCAGGAGAGCAGCGCCACAGCAGGATTGCCGCCGGACATAGTCCACAACATTCTGTAGATGCCTGCCTCGTTACGCTCCTCGGCGGTATCGTGCGATGTAACCGCATATTCGGCCGGAATTGATACCTTGGAGAAATCTGGCTCAATTCCAGCGCTCTGGTTTCGCTGTTGAATCAGAGCCGCTAACTGATCTTCAGTCCAGGACGGAACATCAACGACTTCGTGGATGCTCGACTGATCGGCTCGGGCACGACGGAGGAACTGCCAGGCAAAACAATCGATTGAAAATAACCAAAGCACCTTATGATCAATAGCTCCCAGAAGAGCAGACAGCTTCTTCAATTCAACTTGTCCACCTATGATCGGACGGCTCAGCCTGTGTAGGTTCTGCACCGCGACTATTCTGATATCGCGAGATTGCAGAGCATCAGATATTGCTTCCGGCGTTAATGAGTCGACGTCCAGGGCGTCGCACATCGCCCGCTCCACTTCCGCGTACTGACCGCTGTTGCACTCTAGTAGAACGGCTTTGTCCTCCAAGGCTGCAGCCACGTCACTCAACATGGCGCGTTTGCCGATACCACGTTCGCCTACGACGGCAACAATGCCGGTCTCGGCGCCATTGGCACGCCTGATCAGACGGCGACGTTCAGTGCGTGCGTGTTTATCGAAACCAGACGACCCGGCCAGTAATTCAGCTCGAACCGCATCGTCAATACCGACATGCGTATCCGAAACCACATCCGCGGCCGGTCCATTCGTCGCGCCAGTTAGTGACAGCCCATGACCGTCGCCAACTCGTACGAATGTTCGCATCAACCAACGACGTACATTGTTTGCGAGTAACCAGAAAGCACCATTGGCGGCGCTGCCAAAACTGCGCAACCCACTTTGGTGGCTCAACATCTCTTGGACCGACTCAGATTGTTCGCTCTCGCGCTCCAGGCGCGTGAAAATCGGCTTGCGCCACCATGCCAACAGCACCAGCAACACCGGCAGTGCGAGTATCTGGAACAGGCGCCATACCCAGGCATGCAAGGTAGCAACGCCTGCCAGATCCTCGGCCAGGTCCAGGCCCAGACCGAGTAATACCAGCCAGGCCGCCACCAACTGCAACGAACGCAGCCGAACCTTGGCGTCGGCACCGGTAAGACCCGCCGCACCGCGCGCCGAAAAAGCGTTTAAGACAGAAACAGCCAACCAACCCAGCAGAATCCAGCGCATGATGGACTCAACGATGCTGAGCATTAAATTCAAGCCCTCCATTCGGAGCATCATGAACAGCACTGTGGCAAACAACAGCCATTCGAGTGGTCTGCGAACTTGCTCTACATACCAGATAAATCGGATTCGCCGCATCACGGCAGGTGATCTTGGTCGAATTTCACCCAGCGACGACTGCATTCTGCGCAGCGTTTCAGGGAACCATCTGCGCCACCAGCGAAACGCTGCCACTACCAGCATGAACTGAATGAAATGCCAGATCACGGGTATAGGCGCAATCTGGATTCGGCGTGCCAGATTGTCGACGGCAGCAGGCAGGTTTAGTGCACGAAAATGAATCTGCTGCCAGATATATTCAGTTTCCAGAGCCAATTGCTCCATACCAATGATGTCGGTTGCCATCACTTCAAGCCGCAGCTCATCACTAAGGTGTTCCAGCAGCATGAGTCGAACTTTGTAGAGCTCGTCAATATTCTCGTGCAGGTCGGCTATGGACTTTATGTCGGTGGGCAGATCGCGCTCGAGATTCACGGGTTGCGACGGCGAATTCGCATCGCGCATTTTTTCGTTGATGCGATGAACCCGGCTGTGTAGCACCAGGTCCAGTTGCCGATAGAGATCGTCGGCATCTTCGCTGTCTTTCTCGAACGCGAATTTCTGGTCGATAAATATCGTGACACGTTGGTTCCAAACTTCGCTGTCTGGTGTAGCTACGACCGCTTCAGATTTATCTTGGCGCGGCTGTTCAGGCGCCGCTTCGCTACTCTCCTCCTGTGCAAGGGACTGCGGCATGCAGCATGCCGCCAGCAGCACAATTGTCATGCGCGCCCAGCTATTCCCAGTGAATGCAACTCCGGTCGTCAATTGGCAACCTCGTTCTTGTTGTTTTTTTAGTGTTGTCTGCCGTGCATCATAGCAAAACGAGACAGCGACAACCGCTGCCCTGGCGTGTCTAACGGACGAAAATTTTCGCCACTCGTGCCAGGAGGTAACTGGCGAAATAGCGCGCGAGGTTCAGCACCACGCCGACAAAGTAGAGAAGCCGAACTGGATAGTGACGCTTGAAAAGGCTCGCCAGCGTGGCGACATTGCGATGCGAGCGCGAGTTTCGCAGGCTGTCCCGGAACCGACGCCAGGACATTTCGCCGAGATTCCTGGCGACCGTCGTGCGAGTGTCATCCATCTCGACCGATGCGCGGGTTGCGATAGACAAGGAAACATCATTCTCCCGACAGCGCATGTAAAAATCATGATCTGCGCCATAGTGGGGAAACGCGGCTTCATCGAACAGACCTATTTGTTCGAATACATCGACCGGGACAACCACCCCGCGCCCGCCGACGATCATCTTTGTGGGCATCAGCGCTGGAGACGTACTTGAAACGTGCCGCATGTGCGGGAACACAATTGTCGGGAAACCCAGCGTAAAGCAAGTCGCAGTCCGGGCTACCAGGACGTTGCCGGTCGACGCTGCGCGCTGTATTGGCGCCACGACCCGCCCTCCTGCCTTTCCTGTCTGATCCATCAGCTCGGAAATCGTCGACGGCTCGACGAAACAGTCGTTGTTTAGCAGCATAACCTGTGTCGCACCCAGCTCAATCGCTTTGCGAATACCAACGTTGGTGGCTCCAGACCACCAGAGGCTCGCATCAGCCCGAATGCGCATACAGAATGGAAATTTCGCCAAACCGTCAGCGGTACTTTCCGTCGTACCATGATCGACCACGATTACCTGAAACTGTTGATACGTCGATTCCTGCAAACGACGCAGGCAAATCTGCGTCTGTTCCCAGCCATCAAAATCCGTAATGACAACGTACAGCGATGCTGAGTTTTGTGTGTCAGTCATTTCTCAGCACCGATTGCATTAATTGCTGCAATTTTTGCGCCTGATCGGCCCAAGTCGGCACATCGAGGTCAATCGTTTCACGCTTCTCCAGTTGCCGCCGCAGGACCTGCACCAGTCCCTCTGCATCACCGTCTTGATAGTGCAGCTGCCGCCAGTCTTCTAGCAACAACCCCAGTTCGCCAACGTTCGCGACGACCGGTGGTACCTCGCATGCAAGCGCTTCGTAGAATTTTTGTGGAAAACAGTAGTCACCGAATGTCGAACTACGGTTGTAGATGACGACGACGTCCAGGCTATTTAAAAGTATCGGCACCTCGCTCGCTGCCAGCATGCCGAAATCACGAATGTTTGGCTCAGTCGGAATCGTGGTGTCTTTTGTCCGATGGCCGGCCACGACCAGCTGTACTCCGTCAAGCTCATCAGAACATTCTACAAATGCTCGATACAACATGTCGGCGCCGCGATAATTGC
Organism: Woeseiaceae bacterium; assembly: GCA_051008055.1. Classification (GTDB taxonomy): domain Bacteria; phylum Pseudomonadota; class Gammaproteobacteria; order Steroidobacterales; family Woeseiaceae; genus UBA1847. Next base: position 24,665 of record JBPCXZ010000131.1, on the reverse strand, counting down.
TGATATCTCCCGCCGCACCGACCAGCAATGCATCGCTGGGCAGGCCTAGTCGCTCACGACACGCCGTCTTGTCCATGGGCCGGAAAGCCGCCGTATCGACCGCATTGGTAACCACGCTCGTAGTCTGGCTGCGGTCATAGCTGTCTCGTAAATGATTACTCAATGCCCGGCTAACGCAACTTACGCCGTCGGCGTCACGCACGGCCTTACGGTACAAAGATTTCAAGACTGGTAGGCGATACGAGCCGAAGTATTCAAAGTTGTCGTACAAATCTGCGACATGCCGACATGAAAACTTTCTCGAGAAATATTGACCTAGGGTGGTGTAGATAGTATCGGACGCAGACCAGATCACGTCTGGACTTTCCGCCCTGATCGTCTTTCTCGCCAGAAGAAAATATCTAACAAAACCGAATATACCGAGCGTCCCGAGGTTGACGCTCAACCAGCGAATACTATGACCTCCGGCCGCCTGATAAGTCTCAGAACCCTCTCGTCGCTTGCGATAACTCAAACAGATGCAGGTCACACTGTGACCCTGGCTCGCAAGTGCCATGGGAATCTCCCACAAGCGCCCGTAACGATCGTCGATGACGTCCTTGTTCGTGTACTGCCGTTTGCTTAAGACGACAATGCGCATATCAGCTGATGCCTTATTAGTGACGCTGTATCGTGTACAAGTGGCCGGCTGCAAATGGTCCTGGCAATTCTGTCGAACCACCCGTTGACCATTTGATGACCAGCTTATCCACCTCACCGCTATCACCCAATCCAAAATGAGCGACAGGTTCATCGAACGACAGGTAACCGCCACTCGCCTTCAATTCGCGAACTTGATGTTTATCGGCATCCTCGCCGTAGTAAATGACGAATTTCGTGCCTATGCCATCCCGATTGCCGACATTATCGCGTATCTGAAACGAAATACTGTTGCCGTCGCTGTTGTTATTGCGCAGCAACCACAGCGGACCGTTGATGGAGTTGGTGACAAAATCCAGGTCTCCGTCACGATCAAAATCCAGAATCGTATACGCACTAACAATCATGAAATTCTGAAACCCATAGGCGTCAGTCTGATCACTGAAGACGCCGTCCGATTCATTGCGAAAGAAAAAGTTTGCAGTTGTGCCGGATGGCGTCGCGCGAAACCAGGACCCCGCTACTACAAACAAGTCCTGCCATTCATCATTGTCGACGTCGGCAAATCGCGCATTCCAGGACCAACCGGTAAATCCGACGCCCGCCGCTTTCGCCTCATCGACAAATTTCTCGGCGTCTTCGTCCCAGCGCAGCAAAATATTCTCGTTCATGATTTGCGGCAGTGCATTCGCAAGCATATCCGGGTCGTGCGGCAAAATACCCTCGAAGAAATTCCGGCATAAAGAATAGGTTCGAACTTCTTGTTTCGGAATACGCTCGCAAAGCTGCGGATCCTTCTCCCGCTGCGCCGTCATCATGACCTGCATGCCGATGCAGGCAGTTCGATCTGCTTCATCCGGCACCTTAGTGCAGTTTCGAATATTCGAAGGCCGGTGATTCGCACCGTAAAAGAATCCCTGCCGTGTGGCCATGTTCGCGAGGCAGCGTTTTTTGACGTTCTCGTCAGCTACATCATCACAGTATTGATCCAAAGGCAGCATCTGCACCTCTGCCGACGGTCCTGTCGCCCGCGCTGTCGCCTGATCGACAAACATATCGAGATCCAGGTCATTGTCGTAGTCTGCCGTATCGAAACTCATCGTCGTCTGTGTGGAATGCGGTATCAATCCATCGGCCTGTTCGATCAGATTGAAGCCGCCTTCACCATCACCGAGATAGTAGAAATCCGGCTCCTCGAAATCATTGCCGATGGCCAGGTCCAACCAGCCATCATCGTTCCAGTCCGACAATAGCGTACTCAGCGTCTCGCCAACGAGATCATTGAATGGCTGCGTTACGAACTCGCCACCGTCATTGATCCACAGCTCATTGTTTGCACGTGGCGGCGGGTGCTTCTTGCTGGCTCCCGCGAACCAGTTACCTATGACCGCATCCAGGTCACCGTCGCGGTCTACGTCACCGAAGGCGACACTTGAGCTAAGGACCGCCTGGCCGCGCGGCAGTTGCCGCAGACCCGCCGATGTATATTTGCCGTTATCGTTCAACAAAACGAAATTACCCTGCAGATAGGTTGTTCCGAACAAGTCGAGCCAGCCATCGCCGTTGATATCGACAAGGGCGACATTGAATATCGCCAGATCCTCGATACCCGTGACGTCCATCTCGATTGCGTTGAAACGTTCGCCGCTTTCATTCATATAGAGAATAACGAGCGGCCCGCTGGCAGCCACGACATCCGGCCAGCCGTCGCGATTGATATCACCCGACGACAGTCCGCTGCCGTTAAAAAATGGCGGGTAGAAATCTCTTGGGTTGAAATAGTTGTCGCGATGCAAACCGAACTCGCCACCGTCATAGCGCGTGAACGGCACAGCATCAGTGGCTGATCGCGGCTGAAACGCCGTCGCCTCAATGCTGATCGAACGCCCGTCCGGGTCTTTGGATACCTTTTCTTCGGCAGCCATAACAGCCAATGACACCAAGAGCCCGCAGAAAACCACAGTCCGACTCGTAACGCTCAGCATTGCTTAGGATTGCTCCTCAAGAAACTGCAACATATCGCGAAGTTCCGCCTGATGAATATTGTCCGCAATGATACCGCCAACCATGCCCAGGCACATAAGTACCGCCGTAAGTACGAGAGCCACCCGGCGCGATATGGTGTTCCAGATAATGAAAAACGGATACACGCTGAAAATCCCCAGGGTAAACAGGAAGGTCATTGAATAGATCATCGGCGCGCCGGCACTGACCAAGACAGCGACCAGGACGATATCAAAAGCGATTGGTACGGGTAGAAAGATTCCTACCAACGCAACCAGGAATAGAGAAAGGATGCCTGGCTCGAAGTCCAGCACGGTATCCAGTGGTAGTAAATGGACTACGACGGCGCCGAGAAAACCGGCTAGCAACATTAGAGGCACGGTACGCACAACGACATACAGCAAGTTGCGCAGGATCAGAACAATCGTCTCTCGCACCGCCTGCAAGAAGCTTTCACCAGCGTAGTCCATGCGCGGTGGTGCGACTGCACAGGTCGCATCATCATATGTCGGTACTCGCTCTGTTTTGAATACGTAACGGGATAACAACGGCACCAACAAGAGCACGAAGATCAATGTCAAAGACAGTTTTATCGCAATCATGTACATCGGGAAAATTGCGAATAGCATCGTCAGCACGATGACATTCAGCGTCGGCGAACTGAACATAGTCGCCAAGGTGGTCTCCAGCCTGGCGCCGCCGTCGTGCAGCCCCTTGGCAACTGGCGCAGAACAGTTCACGCAGACTCCCAACGGCGCCCCCATCGCCACTCCATAAAGCGTGTTTACGAAACCGTTGCGATGACCGCGAACGGGAATCATGCCAATCAACGTCAGGAAACAGGCACCAATCATCAAGCCGAATGCCATTCCTTCCAGATTGGTTTCGATCCAATTGACGGTCGTGTACATGATTCGTTCGGCCGTGCTGTCATCGGGCTGAATCTGCAGGGAAGCTTCGAAGGACAATGGGTCTTCCAGCGCCGCCGATCCGCCCATGATCGCCTTCTGATCCAGCGACGGATAACGCGAACCGCTCCAGAATGTCACTGCGGTTGTGACAATAACCGCCAGAACGAGCAATACTCTTTTGTTGATAGCCGGTGCCATATGGCAAAGTTACTATTGAAGAAAGATCTTTTACAGGTATTTATCGCGATGACCAGATTTTTGTCAGGCCTTGTAGCGGCGTTAATTTCACTCAGTGCTGTAGCCGAGCAAAACCGAATCGATACGATTCGACACGACGCCCCGGAACTAGCCTATTTTGGCGAACATACCGTCGGTGTCCGCACGCTCAGGCTCAGCAATCCGGGGCAAGTAGACGTATTGAACAGCACGGCAGCCGCTGGCGCTGTTCTATCCACCCGCCGTCTCACAGTCGAAGTCTGGTACCCAGCCGTGCTCGGCTCCGACCAGCAATCCGGCGGCCAGTACGAAACCACAACTCGCAATCTGGCGGTTACTGCGACGCTGCACGGTAGAGCCGTACGCAATGCCGAGGCCGACAATACGCTTAAGCGGATGCCGCTTGTCATTATTTCGCACGGTTACCCCGGCAACCGCTACCTGATGAGCCATTTGGCAGAAAATCTAGCCAGCAAAGGCTATGTGGTAGCGGCGATTGACCACGCTGACAGCACCTACGAGGATCAGGCGACAATCTGGAGTACCTTGTATCACCGACCACAGGACCAGCTATTCGTGGTCAACGAAATATCATTATTATCAAAGAGTAAAGATAGTTTTTTAATGCAAATAGTTGATACAGATCGAGTAGGAATTGTCGGTTACTCAATGGGCGGCTACGGTCTGCTCGTCAATATGGGCGCAGGCTATACCGACATGACCGCTGACTTCGCGGAAGACTTGCCGGCAACCGTCGCAAAGCGCAATGCTGCCAGCAATCTCGGCTCGGAATCTACAGCAGATACCCGAATCAAGGCCGGTATAGCGATTGCGCCATGCTGCATGAATCGCGGCATGTGGAATCAGGAAGCACTCGGGCGCATCACCACGCCGGTCATGTTCATGGCTGGCAGCATCGATGAAACGGCCGGCTACGCGAACGGTGTACGTGCTGTTTTCGATGCCACGGTCAACAGTGATCGCTACTTGCTGACGTTTCAGAATGCCGGCCACAACGCTATTGCGCCGATACCTCTCCCTGTAGAAATTCATGAAAGCGAAGACCAGGCCGGTGCATTTCATTACACGGATGCGGTATGGGACTCTACTCGGTCCAGCAATATCATGTTTCATTTCACAACGGCTTTTCTGGACTACCACCTGAAAGGCGACGCGTCACGACTGAGCTATCTTGAACTCGTCGAGAACTCTCAGGAAGGCATATGGTCTGTGGAGGACGGTGCACCGACCGACGAACACAGCTACTGGCAAGGATTTCCGCAGTTTTCAGCACGAGGTCTCGTTCTGGAGCACCAACCTCCGGCCGGTCAGTAGCAGGACGCTCGATGGGACGCTGGCGTGCACCTCCTCCGGAATCTTCGCCGTACATCACGCAGGCGGGCTTTGAGGCCCTACAACGAGAGCTTGAGGGTATCTGGTTGCGTCGTCGCGACGTGGTCAAGGCGTTGGCCGAAGCCGCAGCAGAAGGCGACAGGTCGGAAAATGCCGAATACATCTACCGAAAAAAGGAACTGGGCGGCCTCGACCGACGTATTCGATACCTGCAGAAAAGACTGCCGGCGCTCAAGGTCGTTCGCGAATCGCCATCCGGAGATCGAATCTTCTTCGGGGCACGCGTGGAGGTCTGCGACGACGCAGGCAAGACGAACAACTACCGAATCGTTGGGCCTGACGAGACAGATCCCGCTAACAATGCCATTAGCATGGACTCGCCATTGGCTAGAGCATTGCTATCCAGGCAGATTGACGACGAGGTCAGCCTGATCATCGATGGCAATCCAAGTGTCCTGACTGTGGTCGCAATATCCTACGACGCTGACGCATAAAAAAAGGGCCCCGGTTGGGGCCCTTTTCGTTCACTTTAAATAACGAATTGACTTGATCAGTCAAAATTAATTGTACCGCGTAATGAGACCGTGGTTGGCCGGTGCCGCACGCCGTACAGCTGGCTTCCGCAAGTTTCCAGAGTACATTCCGCAGTTACGTACAATGGCGCATCTTCGCCGGTTGCGTTCGTGATGAACAAGTCCAAGCCCCATCTATCGTTTCGAATTCCCGCGCTGACGTCTAACGTAGTCCAGGCTGGCAAATCGCCAATGTACTCGTAAACCGTCAGATCCAGATCAGCCAGACGCTCACCGTTGTGGGCGACTGCGCCTTGAACGTAGGCGTCAAAACTACCCATTGGGAATGTATAACGCGCAATAAGGTTACCCTTGAAGTCTGCTGTAGTTGGCAACGAAGTACCCTTCGGTGCTAACAACTCTGCACAGTTGCCTGCGTTGTCCTGATTACAATAATCATCCTCAAGTGACGTGTCGTAGAACGCAACACCAGCCGTAATACGCAGCCTGTCCGAAGGCAGCCAGATCAAATTGGCCTCCAAGCCATCGACCGTCGCTGTAGGACCATTCTGGACTCCCGTGATTGCGTTTGCGCCTGTAAATGATATCTGAATGTCATCCCAGGACTGGTGGAACACCGCACCATTAAACTGAACCGTATTGTCCGCCCACTGTGTCTTCCAACCTATCTCGTAGTTGGTCAGGAAGTCCGACACATACTCTGGAGAATTCGGCGGTCGTTGCACCCCGCCCGGCCGGTATCCCTCAGACCAGGTGAAATACATCATGCTGTCCTCGCCGATATCTCTGGACAGGTTCACGCGGAAGACGCTTTCGCTTTCACTCTGGTTCTTATCGACGTTCACACAAGGCTTGTCTTTGAAGTTCTCGCGTCCGTTAAAGTTCGGAGTCCAACCAGGGTCGCCTTCCACAAGATCACAATTTAATTCGCCTGTTCCGGACCACAAGTTAAACGTCGAGCCCAGGGTGCCTTGGCTCCATGTTTCGCCGAAACCGAAGAAGCCAATGAGGTGAACGTCTGGTTCGAAGAATCGAGCACCCAAAGTCAGCGTTGTCTTGTCACCAATATCGAAGTCAACGCTACCGAATACGGCATCGTCACGATCCGTCCGGTACATGCTGTTCAGATAGACGGTATCGCGAAATTGTTCATTGCCCGGATTATCCTGATCCATCCAGGTGATCGGGCTGATGCCTTCGACGATCCAGTGTTGTTCGAAATCGTGGAACTGTTTCTGCGTGAAGAAACCGATCATGCCGCGAATGCTCTTGTCCGCGTCAGTACTAATACGAATCTCGTGATTGTTTTTCGTGTAGCGGTCGTCGTTGGTGTAACGAGCGCCAGACATTACGCGAGAACCGACATCAGCCGCATCAAAATAGCCGGGCACGAAATAATTCGGGAACTCGCGACCCGCGTTATTACCGTCATCGGAGAAGTGCAAATCAGAGTAGTAGCCGGTCGTGTAGATCGCATCGTACCAGTAAGAATAGTCGGCGTAATCGAACGAAGCGTCGACCTCACGCTCCAGGTATGAACCGGAGTAAACAATATCGAAATTTCCAATACTGCCTTCAATAGTCAGTCCCAGCATTGACCATTCGTCGTCAGTGAATTCCGGCAGGGTATGCCGAACGGCATACTTACCACCAACACCGATATCATTGAGATCATCACCCCAGGACCCGCTACTCTCAGATTTCTGATACATAACTTGCGGAGTCACCGTCCAGTTCTCACCAAGGTCAATTCTTAATGAGGCACGAGCACCTGTGGTATCGATGGTATTGTAATTATCCTTGCCATCGGTCGATTGATAGATGTCGTCAGCATCACAAGAAGTGTCTCCAGGCGCACAATTGTTGACGCCATAAAACACTCGCTCACCCGCGACGTTATCAATCCAGCCAGCATCCGAACGACTCCAGCCAACCAGACGAACCGCAGCATTGTCGCCAATTGGCACATTGACGTAGCCTTCGATCACGCCGCCAGTGTCATCGCCATCAACAAGGTCCACCGTGGCACTGACGTTCCCTGAGAATTCGCCAAGCTCCGGCTTGTTGGTAATAATTCGAATCGTGCCAGCCTGAGAGCTCGCTCCGTACAGGGTGCCCTGTGGGCCCGCCAATGCTTCCACTCGCGCAATATCGTACATGTGCACATCCAGGTTGCCCTGAATTGTCGTAAGCGGAAGTTCGTCGAGGTACATACCGACACTTGGTAACGAAGTCGTCGCCTGTCCGTCACCACCGGTCGAAATACCACGCATGTAAACGAGGTTGAACGACGTGCCGGCGCCCGCTGTACCGTTCATTTCTGTCGCTACACTGGGCAGCATCTTGGTGTAATCCATGAAATTCTGGAGATTTAGCTCTTCAAGAGCCTCGCCACCCAACGCCTGAATACTGATTGGAACGTCCTGCATGTTTTCAGTACGTTTCTGCGCTGTTACCACAACTTCCTCAATCGCAAATGAATCGTCCTGCGCCATTAGTGCGGGACTGGCCAGTGCTAATACAACCCCCGTCGCAACTGGCGTGCGTGTAAAGCTTGGTGCCTGAGAAGCTAACTTCGAACCTTGCATGTGTCGTTCTCCGTATAATTATCTAAATTACAACAATATTAGAACCCCGATCGCACCAAGACTACAACGGAAACCTTCGTTCCGCCAGTCAAATCGCGACAAAGAGTTGTTTTTCTGCGACAGTCGAATCTCGAAACAATTCCTTCTTATACTGACTCTTTATAATAGCGGAACTTCCGGGTACTTATCGAGTACATCTCCCAGCGCTTCCTTAAGCGGATCCAACCGTTCTTCGTAGTTTTTCCACTGCTCTACGCCGGCCTGGTAGATCGGCTGACGGACTTGCTCGGAGCTAGCGGTACGTACTGGACGATCACTCTCGAAAAAGCGCAGACATGCCTCCTCGAACCCCAATCCGCAATACTTGAGCATATCGCGCACGACGCGCTCGGTGTCCGACACGGTATCTTCGTAGAAAACGCGGTGGATGCGTCCTGGCAACACGGTATCGAAATGTCGCATTAGATCGACGTAGTCGTAGTAGAAACGCCCCATCTCGGTCTGACCGTAGCTAAATGCCTGCCCTTGCGCATAGAACTGTTTGAAATTCGAGAACCCACAGGCCAACGGATGGCGCCGCGCATCAATAATTTTGGCATTCGGCAATATAAGGTGAATCATTCCCACATGCAGAAAGTTATTCGGCATTTTATCGATAAATAATGGCCGGTCAGTCTTACGGTGGATTCGGGTTGTTTCCAGGTAGCGCTCGCCCAGCGCACGCAGCTCGTCGTCACTCTTAGTCTTCAGGATCGACGCATATACCGCGACCTCCTCTGAATCCGCTTCGCCTCGCAGGTCCTTGGCCATAGTGATCATGTCCGGCAATTCTGTCGTACCTTCTACCTGCGAATGACAAGAAAGAATCTGCTCCAGTAAGGTAGACCCCGCGCGCGGCATACCGATTATGAATATTGGGTCCGTTGCATCACAGCCAACCCCGGCGCGTTGCTCGAAGAACTCCTTGCTGAACTCTTCCTTTAAACGCTGCGCCCGGCTGGTGTTGGAATCGGCATCGTAGTTACTTTTCAGTCGATACAACGCATTACCTTTGGCGTAGTGCGTAAACGAATTATCGTAATCCTTGGCATCCTCGTAGGCCTTGCCGAGCGCAAACTGGATATGCCACTTGTCTGCACCCGGCAGATCCTTATCTGCCAATTGTTGGTGCATCATAGTGATCTCTTCATCTGTGAAGCGGAAGGTCTTCAGGTTCGCCAGACTCCAGTACGCCTCACCAAATTTCGGATTTAATTCAAGACTCTTGCGATAAGCATCGATACACCGCTCAATGCTTCCCTCAGTTTTCAATACGTGGCCGAAACTGAGCCAGACTTTAGCGTTGTCCGGATACTCTTCGAGCAATCGTCCATACATTTCTATGGAGCGGTCATACTCACCAATGCGGCTCAGAATTACCGCACAAAGATTGCGATAACTCGGGCTGTTCGGATCTCCCTTTAGCGCTATTTCGATCTCCGCAAGCGCTGCATTGGCATCGTTGCGCCGATGCATGATCACAGCGAGGTTATAGCGAGCTGCGTAAAAATTCGGCGCGAGTTCGAGACACCGCAACAACAGATTCTCTGCGTCCTGGTCTTGCCCACATCGAACCGCGACCTCCGCCAGCATCCTGATCGCTGGCACGTCGGTCGGTACGTTCATCAGGTGGTTTTTCAGAAGCCGCTCGGCTAGTGCGACGTCATTCTTGACCATCGCGCCGGCCGCTTCGCGCAGTATCGGATCTCGAACCGAACACTGGACGTGGCGCGCATAGGCGACGTCGCCACCATCTGTATCGCCGGTCGCCATAAGATGATCGGCCAACACGCGCCAGGCCTCCGGGTGTTCCGGTTGGAACTTGACTGCTTTTAACAGCGCCTGGATCGCCTCATCGCCTCGACCGACCATACCAAGCGAGGCGCCATACTCGAAATAGGCCGCCGCCCATTTGTGCTGCGCATTGAGTAATGGTTCCAGGATCTCAAGCGCCTCCTGCGGCTTGCCAGACCGGCGCAAAGCCGACGCGAGCAAAAACATAGCCGGTGGGTGATTCGGGATTGCTTCCAGAATTGCTTGCGCTTGCTCAGCGGCCAGCCCGGGATTGAGATCGAGCAACTGCGCGGCATTCTTTGTGGCCTCCTCAAGAGAGCCCATCTGTTCGTCCTGCACTTCCTCCATCAGGCGCTCGCCTGCTGCAAAAGTTTCCGGCGCTGAAATACCAGCGCGTAGACCGCGGCGTAGATACCGACGACGACCAAACCAATCCATTCAATCTTGAGCGGCGTGAATTGGTAAAGCAGCACCAAAGTACACAAGGCAGCCCAATTGCCGATGACATAGTGCAGCTTGCCGAATCGATTCGGTGTGAAGTTCAGATTCTGTGTGTACAGCCTGATAAGAGAATCGAGTGAATTTACGACAAAGATCACGCCCACGACGACCATAGCGATTCGCCAGTTAGCCGTTATCGTTAGCTCGTTACTAAAATAGTAGTACAGCACTGAAAACCATATTGCGATTGGAATGGACGGCACGATAACAAGCGCAAGCAACAGCTTCCACACCTGCATGTTACCGACAAAGCGCGCAACGAACTGACCGATCATGATGCTCCACGCAAACCACCAGTAAAGATAAAACTGGTGATACTCGTTGATCGGCGTAAGGAAGCGATGGATGTTCGCGAAGTACGCGCTGATGTGCGATGACGATTCAGCTAATCCGCCTATACCCATACCGGAGACCAGCCAGATACCTGCGATCAATCCGAAGAACAACCAGGTAGATGAAACGCTCAGAATCTTCACGTACTTGATATCAGTACTGGAAAATACGGCAAACAGAATGACGGAAGCGACCAACAGGTAGCGCATTGGATCGGGGATGCCAGCAATATAGCCAGGCAGATAAGACAGGAAAAGAAACGCGGTGAATGCACAAGTGCCAACGATGACAATATTGTTGGTGACCTTGATCGCCGGAATTTCGAACAACTTGAGTTTGGGTTCGACAAGACAGAAGTAAAACGTCGTCAGGAAATAGAACCCCCAAACAAGAAAACCCCAAAAACCAAATTCGACAGCCAGCGGATTCGCGAACGCGTAATCGGAGTCGCTGGCGTACAGCTCAAAATCGACCAGCGGAAACATGATGAGCCCGACGTCCAGCCCGGACGTAAAGAGAATCGCAATGAAAGTGAAAAACGTAACGGGCATCGGACCTGTACAGACCGAGTTGCGCCATCCAATCAACAGCACCGCCGCCGTGACCAGCGTAACTGCCATTGCTACTGTCAGTATCAGTCCCATGATTCTCTCTCGCTAGTCAATGACCGTTGCCCAGATGGGATTAGTGTAAGCGGCTTTGCCGTTCTGATCTTTCACCACAAGGCTGTACCAGGTGCTCGATTCTGGTCGGGCTTCGAATGAGATCGGTACGCGAGTCGTTTCGCCTGCGAAAGATGCTTCGGCGAGAATTTTCCCCTCCGATACCAAATGTGCCGATCGTAAGCCTGACACCGCCTGAACTTCAAAATTCAAGGCGAGTGCTTCACTCCTCGAATGTTTAACGTCGCTGCCAAACAGAATTTCCGGGAATATCAACGGGCCCTGGCTGGCATACGATTGACCCTGCAACAACCCATTGATATATGCATCGATGCTTAGCTTACCGTCTACGTATACGTATGTACGCGCCGCACCAGATGGCTCTGCCCAAACATCGTGTACATCAGAGCCCGCGGCAAAATACTTGCGATCACCGTTGTTCCACATCTGCCACACGGTGGCGATTGTCAATTCATTTCTTTCAGATCCACCGTTATGAAAATCGGCTTCCAATTCGACAAGTTCGAATCCTGCATCGTAGCCACCCGGAATCATTTCGGCGTCACGACTTTTGAAATAGCCGTAGCCCATATAAGGATGATTGGCCTCAATGACCGTGGCACCCATTCGCCGCGCTTCAGCAAAAATTTCCTGCACGCTCGACTGACCCGGATCGATTTCGATCACCTTGCCTGCTTCCAGTGGAAACGCATTAAAGTGCGCCCACGACGGTGACATTTCTATTCCAGCTATAAATGGGATTGAGCGTTGCGCCGCAAGTTTCTGCATTTCGGCGTTATTGACAACAGAATCGTGGTCGCTCAAAAACGCGATATCCAAACCGGCAGCCAACTCTGACCGCATTACATACTCCGCCTCCGTATTGCCATCCAGAACATCGGAGTGGTGATGCAGATCTGCGCTAAACCACCCGTCATCCCTAGGCGAAGCCAGAGACTCGATACGTACATCAAACTCGTTCTTGCTGCCCGGTGTGATTTGTCGCTTGACCAGTTGCGGCAATGACTCAAAGCCACCTGCCGCCGAAACTGAAAACACATAGTCGCCTGGTGCCAACTGCGATGTTATCTCACCAAGCGTGTGCAACTCTGTAAACAAAGTACTCTTGCCGAAATATCCAATGAGCGGCGTTGGGCCGCTTTCTATCGTGATACGGGCATCCAGACCGTGCTTGCCGCTCTTGTCGGATACTTGAAAATGCACAACACCCGGTGGTTCCACATCTGAAAAATCGACTGAAGCATCGCTGCCATCGGCGACCGTCAATGCGCGGCGCGCGCCTTGTGAGTGTCCCTTTGCCGTAGCGAAAACCTGATAGTCTCCTGCTGGCAGCTCGAGTGAATAACTACCTGCACTACCTATCGTCCACGCGTAAGGCTGGCCGTTTTTGTAAGCAATAACCGCCGCTTGATCGACCGGCTCATCATCACTTGAATAGACCTTGCCGGACACGCGGCCATGGGCACTGTTGTTCAGCTCAATTTCGGCTTTTACGAGCGGCGCAAGCGACCCGCTATTATCAATTTGCAACCAAGCCTCGAATGTCCGTTCTTTGCCGACCCCGAGATCATGCTGCAAGTAACGATCCTGACCATCGTATTCGACCGTTGTTGAATACGGCGCATGCAGACCCACAACCCAGTTTTCCCCGTACGCTGCTGTCCAGTCAGCAGTAGCGTCATTCTCCGAAGAAGCGTTGACACCATAAAGACCCGGAATACCGAACATTGTGCCGCCGTCAGGCCAGACAACATAACCACTCTTGATCGACTCCAGCGGTGAATCACCATCATTGCTTAAAGACGTGACCATGTGGATCAACGATTGGTTTTCGACAATCCGAAATGTCGAGCGCAGCTGAACTTCACCCCAGTCCCGCTCAACCTCGACAAGCACATGCTGCGCCGTTTGTTCGACGATCGAAACTCGTTGGTATGTGGTCGGCCAGTTCGTCCATGTGTTGGGCAGGAAATCCGCCAGCGACAGAATATCGTGACCAACCTCGCCTTCTGTGTACAGCGCCACGTCAATTATTCCACCTCTTGCCACACCCCAAGGTGGCGCAGTATCGACGGCGAACGCGACAGCAAAAATGCCATTGCTTACGGTGATATCACGCTCGCCTTGAGCGTCGCCGCGAGGAATAAACGTCGGTCCGGTGTGAACGGAAATATCCGCCTGCGCTGTCGTTAACGAGAACAGACTTAATAGAACAATTACGCCGCAACTTATTCGCATAGAAACCGTTATTTGTTTTGCCGGGAGACGATCATATGGAGTCGCCACGCCGCTATTGTACCGAGTAAACCCATGAAAACGATGAACCCGAAGTACAAATCGTAGCCAGTCTTGCCGGGATAGGTTTCCAGGAGATAACCATTGAGCAACCCGAGATAAATATCCGGTGAATAACCGATAAGCGACATCACGCCGATCGCAAGGCCCTTAATGCGGATCGGAATCTCACAACCGTCAAGAGTCGCCCAGAAAATCCCGCGGATCGCGTAGGTTGTCAGGCCAATGGTGATTACGGCGCCCAGCAATACTGGAATGGCCGCACTCACTGGCAGGAGGATAAGCGATCCCACCGAAATCGTGCCGGCGAGCATCAGTCCACTCAGCGTCTTTTCCAGGTTGAAACGATCACCGATAAAACCGGCCGCGATCGCACCAATTGGCCGCATCCACAACTTGATCACGGTCAACACAGCCCCGGCCACAGCCGTCAATCCGAAAATGTTCTGCAGGTATCCAGAGAATGAATATGTAGCCCAAAACAGCTGGTAACCGCTCAGGATGCAAAACGACGCAAGCCAGATCGCCTTGTTGCCAAGAATGACGGCCAGGTCGGCGAATAACTGCGAAGCACTCCGTTTCGACTGATTCTCATGATCCGGCACGGCCCGCCTGTCATCAATCGTCAGGTAGACGATCGGAGCGAGAACCAGAGCGAAGCCAACGTACAGGTAGATAATCTTGAGCAGCGCCGTGCTGGTTGACTGCAAAAGCTCGTTAACGGAGTAGTAGAGAATAAACGCCGCAATACTTGCGAGGATCGCCTCCACGAGGCCCCTGCCACCTTCCAATATGCCGAAGAACCGCCCCTGTTCATTGTGCTCCGCAAGCACAGCAACAGCCTTAATCATCGCTGCCCAGAATGTGAGGCCTGTAACGATGCCCCAACCTGCAAATATGATCAGTAGGGATTCGAAAGACGGCATCGTCGAAAACCAGATACCAAGCAAGGCCATGCAAACCAGCGAAAACACGACCAGAATTCGAGGCGACACCCGATCAGCCAGCCAACCACTGGGCAAGTAGGTTACGACAAAGATAACGCCGAGCATTGAATAGCACTGGCCTAACTGTGCGATCGTGATTTCAAACGATTCGAGAATGGAAACCTCGAAGTTCTGGCGCAGATAAATCAGCGGGTACATTGCACCGGCCGCAAGCGTGAGCACGCCTAACTGGATGAAACGTTGGATTGCACTGCTTGTCATTAATCCTCCAATGTACCCAGGTCGAACTGTGGTTTGTCCGGCACAGTATCTGGCCAATTCATTCGCCAGACTTCACGCGAAACATCACCAACGTGCACCGCGCCTCGTTGGAAACCAGGTGGTGGTTTGCGGAGTGGTTTCACAATCGTATCGAAGCGCGGCACCGCAAAGTACGGAAAACTGTAGCGGTCTGCTCCGCTGGTATTCACGACCTTGTGTGGTGTCGAAACAAAATACCCCCCGGACCATAACTCAAGCAGGTCGCCAATATTGATAATTAGGGCATCCGCATAAGGAGCTGCTTCCAACCATTCGTCTCCGTCGCGACTCTTCACCATGAGTCCACCAATCGGGTCGGGAACCAGAATTGTCAGGGCGTCTGTATCTTTATGCGGATGTATTCCAATCACGTCGCTGTTCGAATCTACGGGTGGATAGTGCAACAACGTCATGTTCGTCAACGGCATGTCGAACATCTGCAGAAATCGCGTCTTAGACACTCCGAGAATGTCAGCCAGTATGCCGAGAAGAATCAGAGCTATCCGATCACATTCACGCCAATATTCCAGGACCGCACCTTTGAAACCAGCAATCGCCGGCCATTTATTCGGCCCATAAAGGTCGCACTCTGTGCAAATCGGGTGACCGGCAGCAACCTCATGATGCAGCTTGTAAGCTTCGTAGTTATCAGCCGGTGTCTCCTCTCCAGCAGGACTAAACAATCCTTGTGGGACGTAACCTCGATAATTATCGCGACTTATGGCGTCACCACATTTTTGCGCCAGCGGTTGTGAAAAATAATTAATCACAGCATCACGAGCGTTTTTCACGGTCCGGTCGGGAATCCCGTGTCCAACTACGTACATGAATCCCACATCACGACACGCCGATTCGATCTCGCTCTTCGATGCCAGAGATAAGTCGATTAGGGGAAGTTGCAGCATGCTCAGTACGCCGCGTAATTATTCAACGAAACTCTGGCCATCGAATTGTTGCCGAATGTGTTCCGGTATCTGTAAACCCAGATGTTTGGCGATCGACGGCAAAATATCGACCACTGCCGGTCGTTCGTAAAACCTCGGACTCAATCTGTCACTGTTGGTAACGATCCAAGTGGTGCGCTCGCGCTCGCTGTGCCCGCCATGCTCTTTGCCAGTAACCGCATCACGCCCGTGATCGGTGGTAATTAGGATCATCCAGTCTTCGCCGTGTACCGCATCACGGCTCTTAACTGCAGCCCATATCTTGCCGACTTGCGCATCCATGAATTGAACCGCCGTGGTCATTTCCGGCCCATCGCCGTAGAGGTGCGCAACGTCGTCAGTGTATTGGAGATAGACCCAAGACAGGTCTGGTGCCTTATCTGCGATGTAAGCCGCGGCAGACTGGGCAACCAAACTATCGATGTCGCGGATGTAAAGTGACTGATCATCGACCGGGAATCGGTCAGTATCCAAATCGAAACCATCTACATGGTGATCAAGCTTGGCGCCCCCGGCAGCTGCTAAACCATCACCGATCAATTTGGTTCTGTTATCAGTCCACGTTGAAAAAACCGCTGTTTGCAAGGACGAATCGTGATGTTTGGCGATGCGAAAGATATCCCAGTAATCGTAATTTGGATTCTCAATTGCGTTCGTCCAGACATTGTTCTTGTATGCCCACGTGCCAGTAAGAAGATTGTTGTAACTGGGCGCAGATATAGTCGGGCTTTGTGTCTCCTGACCGACTTCACCGCCGACGTAAGCTCTCGTGTACCCATTGTTACCGGATATCTCGTCAAGATTAGGCGTCGCTACGCTCTCAATAACATCCGCGGGAATACCGTCAACAATCACGAAAACCGCCTTCGGCGTACTGGCCTCCTCACTTGCCAGCGATAACGCCAGAACCAGCACCGGTAGCGTGATCAATGCAGGCGCACGTCTTGCCGGAGCAGCTCTGCCTGCAGCAATCCAATATCAAGTTGGGCAAGTGGCATCTCGTGCTTAACGGAGATCGCGGCCGCGACACCCGCACCCTGCCCGGTCACTGTGCAGCACATCATATTGCGCGTCGCCGCGTGACTGTCACGATCACCACCCGTTGCGCGACCGGCGACCAACAGGTTGTCGACGCCTTTTGGTAACAGGGTCCGATACGGTAGGTGAAAGTATCGACCTGTCGTTGGCAAAATGAGAATACCGTAGCCGTCGATGAACTCTGGAAAAATTCCAACACTGTCATCGAAGCGTGCCTGCTCACGAACGTCCTGCGAGGTCATGTTGTAGGCCGCGTCGATTTTTCGCGTATCGCGAACCCCTAGTGTCATGCCGAAATTCCGAAGCCGCGCATTTTCGCAGCCGGGATTGTAGGCTCGCATCGCAGCAACGGCGTGCATCGCCTGCTTACGGCCTTCTATCTCAAATTTCGTCAGGTCGTCCGGATCGGTTCCGTCACACTCGGCCAGATGCACCAGGTTTAAATAAGTAAGATCACCGGTGTCGTATATCGCACCCCAGGTCCCGGCTATCGTATCCAGGTTCTCGGGAATCAACCCGTCCTCTCGCGCCCTGTTAAATGGTTTTCGTAAGAATGGCGAAAACATTTCATCTTCCTTTCCCGCCGTTTCCACCGCCCATTCCTTACTCTCCCAGTCGCGATAGGTTTGCGGATCGGCCTTGACGTGCTCGATAAATTTCTTCTTATCAACTCCGGTCATCGAAAACATAACGGACGCCGCCATCATCTGCTCTTTCGGAGTTTTCGCGGTGGCCGCACCCGCACGATAGGCAATATCGGCGTCACCGCTAGCATCGATCACGCGTTTAGCCAGGATCGCTTCTCTACCTGCTTTGCTCTCCGTGATAACTCCCCTAATCCTGTCGCCGTCCATGATTGGCGCCACGCAAAGGCGATGCAGCATGGGCGTAATTCCAGCCTCCTCGACCAATACATCTGCGACGACCTTGAAGCCTTCTGCGTCGAGCGCGTGACTATCGGATTGCGGTTCCGGCGTGGCGGCTCCCATCGCCTTGGCGCGCTCTTCGAACTCAATTCCGACTCCTTCGGAATCGACGGTCTGCTCGTGGCGATACCAGGCGAAGCCCTCTACACCGACGGCTGTGATGTTTCCACCAAAACAGCCGAAGCGCTCAAGCAGCGTTACCGCAACCCCGGCGCGTGCAGCGCCAAGTGCTGCAGCCAGACCCCCCGGCCCAGACCCGACGACTAAAACGTCCGTCACGTGAACGACATCGATCTCGCGTGCCGATTCGGAAACTTTCACCCAGATGAACTCACTGAGCTTGCCTCGCGACGCGCCGCTATCTCCTCTTGAACCGCATTGAACAGCTCGCTGCGCAGGCCAAGTATCTTGAAAAATTCGACGATCGTGAAGAACGGTGCTGCCAGGTTAGCTTGAATGGGGTGCTTGACCAGAACCGGCATCGATTTTTCGACGGCGTGACCGACAAACTGCAGGGCATATCCGCCAAAGAACAAAGCTGCCGCGATCATGCCTGAGGTTGCCATCGGCAGTGCGCCGATGCGACTCGCAAACTCAGTCAATAACAACGAAAGGACAAGAAATACAATGGCGAATATCTGGTCGAGCGTCATGTAGAAAAGGAAGAAGCCGAAGACCAGAAGATGGCCCAGATTGGCAGAAGTGACACCCTCCCCGACACTAAACCAGGTCAATGGAATTAACACGCCGAGCATGATGGTCGGAATGCCGATGAGATGGACCAAGATATTGAACGGATGCTGATGTGCCGCCGCATACCCGGTCAACATGTCCATAAGTTTGCTGTCTTTGTGCATCGTCGTATCCTGCCCGAATCGGTATACTGATTCCATGAATAATCGACATTGGCGTGAACTGGTTGAGATCGTTGGCGTTGTCGCCATCGTTGCATCGTTGATTCTGGTCGCCTCAGAACTGAGGCAGTCCAATCGGATCGCTGCGGCACAAACTGAGCAACATATCGGCGAGAATTTCAATACTCTGAATATTGCGAGGGCGACAGATCCGGAGTTTGCCAAGCTCTTTCCCAAACTCGAAGCGCCAGAATCACACCTGATTACGGCCACCGATGCCTCGCAGATCCGCGGTATTGCAAGGCATCTCGAATCTGTTTACTGGACAGTGCACAGCGCCTACGAAAATGGCTTGATCAGCCGTGAGATACGCGACTCTTATAGCTCGGATTTGGCACAAACGCTGGAACAGTGGCCCGGCATACGCTCAGACTTTATTGATATGTACCTGAAACACGACTGGATGAGGGAAAGTGCGGTTTACAAGCCGATTGCCGAATACATCCCAAGCCAGGCGACTGATTCGGCGGTTGAAACGACAGAGTAGTGCGAAATGTGGGAATTATTTCGCAATAAAAGCGTGCTAAGCTATTTGCTCTAGGTCGGAAAAAAATAAAAAGGAGGCCTCATGAATCCAGTTGCTGTTTTCCTGATTCTGGTGCTCCTCGTGGCGCTCTGGTGGCTGATTCGCAAACGCAATGAAGTGCCCGCCGATACTTCCGCCCCCCGGCGTAAACCCAAGTCCAACAACACCCAATTTCACGCGGTTTCTATCACCCATTCAGGTAAAGCCTGCAAAGCTGCGATGGAAATGAGTGGGCGCCGCTTTCTCGCAACCGCGGCGCCGAAACTACCGCTACCGGAATGCGATATTCTCGAATGTAACTGCCGTTTTGCCCACCACGACGATCGTCGTTCACACAAGGACCGCCGCAGCCCCTTTGGCCCTGGCGGCACTGCTGGTAGTACGGGCTCCTTTTCACAAGAACAGCGTAGCGGCGCAGACCGCCGCAGGAACAAACTCAAATAGCGCGGCCTAAGCCTAGTAGCCGTGAGCGGCCACGCTCTGTTCGTAGTTCTGCAACTCCTGTTCATATCGCGCCCGATCGATGATCAATTGCTCGACCTCCGCTTCCAGTTCACCAGTCCGCTCTGATAGACGATTCAGGTCGGCCAGTAGCAGCACGCGATCTTCGACGGTCGTGTCGGCCGCTATCAACAGCGCTTCCTTATCGCGTTTTGCCAGCTCAATATCTTCCAACTCATGCTCTTTCGCATAAATCGCTGAATTGGCAGCGTTAACATTTGAGCGCAAAGTATAGAGTTGCTGACCTACTCGATACGCATCGAGGAAATCGGCTTCCAGATCTGCTGCACAGACGCCATTGTAGTGACCACCGCTGGCACCAAGATTATAGGCGCGACCAGGTTGGCAGAATTCGACCAAGCCGTCATTACGGCCCTGCTGATACGCCTGAAAGTCGGCCGTAATACCGTGCTTGGCACAGGCTTTTCGATGGTTGCCAAAGCGATCGCTGGTGTAACCGCGTGATCCGTCTTCATAACCCACGGCAGTCCAGTCGCTGTTCGCACATTCATCGGCATTCATCGATGCACATCCGCTCAGCGTAGTCACACCAAGCAGTAACAATAATGACGTCAATTTTTTCATAGCAAGCCCCTACAAATTCGCTGCATTTACGAGTCTGCACCATAGATACAACGCCAAGCCTGAATCGGGGCTGAAACTGCGCTATACAACGCATTTGGGACCGGCTCAATGTGACCTGTATCACAGTGGCCAGACCTTTGGCCATATAGTCTGAACAGTACGGCTCAGCTTGGGTAACACGATATGGACATCGAGGGCATAAGCGGCGCGGCTACCGTCGCGTTGACCAGCACGTTGATCTTTGTGCTAATTGCCAAGTCGTGGCAACTAATAAACCGATCCGTTGGATCGAGCCCCAATTTTTCCGGCAGTATCATGCGCGAAGCTGCGCAACGATTTCGCGAAGAATTCGACCGGCTAAGCAGTAACCAGTCCACTTACCTGAGCGCCTGCGTCGTCTTCGTAATGTTATTCATTGCCGCCTACGTTCTGCAGGCCAAGCAACTCTTCGTTGGCTATCCTGCCTGGCAGCTATATGTATTGCTCGCCGCTCTGATTGCCGGCGCGGGCCTGGCGTCCTTCAGACTTGTCCAGATTGTACTCACGCGCCATCGGGTCAAACTGCAGCGCGATGCAAACATTGCAGTAGGTCACCAGCTGCAAAAACTATCGATCGGTGTTGGTCGCACCTATCATGATGTTGAAACATCGTCGGGCATCATCGATCACCTGATTATCGGCCAGAACGGCGCTTATGCAGTGACCGTTTACGCTGTTCCATCGGTTAAGAATGGCGAGGTCAGCGTCGTAAATAATGAACTGCATTTCGAACAACTGAACAAAGCGCGATCCATAGTCGAGACTAATACCAATATCGCTAGTCTCGAGAGAGAATTTCGACGATTGCTCGATCACCGGGTGCGTGTTCGTTCGGTCATCGCAATCCCCGGTTGGAATATTGGCGACCAAACCAGCGACGAACACTTGGTTGTCAATGAGAAAACATTACCCATGTTAAGTGGCTGGAAAGATAAGGCTGACTACCTGATGGACGAAGACGTCGCGGCACTGCAAAAACTGCTTACGTCACGCTGCGCCATCGACGCCTGAACTGGGTAACCGGCTAGCCAATTGGCTCGAGTCGCGCCGCTAACTGGTCCTTCTGGATTACGTCGTTTAACTCATCCGCCAATGCGGCACACTCTGTTACAACGTCCTGCCACGCTCGAATCCGCTCGATCGGCGAGTACGATGTAAAGTCAGTTCGATCCGGAATCTTTTGTCGCGGCAGCCTGGCGACGAATTCGGCCGACGGGCTGACCAAAATCGTGCGATCAACATGTTCAGCCTGCGGCCTGCGCCATGGTAGTTTTTTATCGAACCAGCCCGGTACAACCCGATCGAAAAAATGCGGATAAAAGGTCAAACGATCAGGGTCGCTTTGCGGTAGATCAAGATGGTAGTCGATAACGCCGCCATCACGATACGTACCTGGGTCGGCACCTTCAATATCCGGGACCCCGGACAAGACTAACGGTATCGACCCTGTAGCAACGATTGCATCCTCGATATTGCTCTCTCGAATGCGAATTTTTTGTATCGGAAATTCGTCGACATCAAAAAACGGTGGCAGCTGTCGGGCATCAAAAAAGAGCGCACGCTCGAAGAACCAGCCCAGTGTCTTGCGACTTACAGCGTTTAGCGATGCCGCCGTTAGCAGCGCCGTTGCAAGCAAGAATCGATTATCGGTGGCAGCCAGATGCCGCGCACGGACCGTCATGACATGACTGCGGAAAACCGGGTGCGACAGAATCTGCTTCGGTGCGTCATCTTGCATAACGATACGCAAGATTTCGCGTGACTTGGCCGTGATCTCGTGAATATCCGGCGCATCACTGTAGCTTTGCCTGATATACGCCTCTTCAAATCGATCAATAGCCGCGACCGGGTCATCTTGTGCGTAACAGGCGAATCGCCATGCACCAATGGATGAGCCAATGAGGTGCACCGGGCCAACCAGTTTGGGCACGATCGTTTTGAGAATGCAGCGATCAAGCTGGCTAAGAACCAGCCACTTCGCGCCGCCGGAGGCGCCTGCAAGTGTCCCGATTCGCTCCGGGCTGAACCCATGACGTCGAACTGACTCGAACGCGCCGGGCCCCGCTTTGAAGACCAGGTTATGGCTTGTCATTTACTCGAACGGGTGCTGCCTGATGATGGTCTGCTCTCTGCCTGGGCCGGTTGAGATGATGTCAATCGGCACACCGGCAAGCTCCTGAATTCGGGCCAGGTAGGCGCGCGCCTTCTCGGGCAGATCCGCATGGCTGGTCACACCAACGGTCGACTCCTGCCATCCCGGCCATTCCTCATAGATCGGCTTGCACTCTGCGAACCGGTCAACAACCACTGGCAAACCATCTATTGCCTCACCATCGATCTCATAGCCAATGCAGATCTGGATAGTCTCGAGTTCGTCCAGCACATCCAATTTGGTCACGCACAAACCGGAAATACTGCTATTGAGTATGGAGCGCCGCAGCGCGACAGCATCAAACCAGCCACACCGTCTTGGCCTGCCCGTCGTCGCCCCAAACTCCGCACCCACCTTCGCCAGGTGTGCGCCTTGATCATCAAACAGTTCCGTGGGAAATGGTCCGGCGCCGACTCGTGTCGTGTAGGCCTTCACAATTCCCAGTATGTAGTCGAGACTTCTCGGACCGATGCCCGTTCCCGTGCTGGCAGCTGCCGCGACGGTATTGGACGACGTAACGAACGGATAGGTCCCATGATCGATATCGAGGAAGGTGCCTTGGGCGCCTTCAAACAACACGCTCTCTCCCGCGTCCATATGGTTCTGCAAAACCTGGGTGACATCTACAGTAACCGGAGCCACAATATCCGCAGCAGCCAATGCGTCATCCAGTGTCTTGGCAAAATCGACCGTCGGCGCCCCGTAGTAACTTTTTAAGAGAAAGTTGTGATAGTCGAGTACTTCGCCAAGTTTGGAGGCGAATTTCTCACGTACAAACAAATCCGATACTTTCAATGCCCGGCGCGACACCTTGTCTTCATACGCAGGACCAATGCCACGACCCGTCGTGCCGATCGCTTCATCTCCACGTGCATTCTCACGAGCCAGGTCCAGCGCCGCGTGTGACGGCAGTATCAGCGGACATCCCGGACTGATTCGCAAGCGATCGTAAACAGGTACGCCACTCTCGATCAGCGCGTTCGCTTCTTTGACCAAAGCCTCCAGCGACAAAACGACACCATTGCCGATCAGGCAACTGACGTCTTCGCGCAAGATGCCCGACGGAATCAGGTGCAGAACAGTCTTCTCACCGTTGATAACCAGCGTGTGACCAGCATTGTGGCCGCCCTGGAAACGCGCGACCGCAGCAGCCCGGTCTGTCAGCAGGTCGACAATCTTTCCTTTGCCTTCGTCCCCCCACTGGGTGCCGATGACAACTACATTTTTTCCCATGATGATTCCGCTTCTCAGCTACGCACGATAAATAACAACAAGAGCCCGGCTATCATTGCCGTCAAACCGAACACCCGTAGCTGATTGTCACTCAGTCGAACAATTTGCGCCACCAGTTGCTTGTAACGACTGGGCTTAATGAACGGCAGCATGCCCTCGATGACGAGCAGCAGTGCTACCGCCGTTAGTATCTCCGACACGTAATCGTCGTCCTCAGATACGGCCCGCTAGTCCGACCCGGTGGATTGATTCAGGTATTGGAAAAATTCATTATTTGGATCCAGCACCAGAATGTCGCCGCTATTACCCACTGAATTGCGATACGCCTCGATACTCCTGTAGAACGCATAAAACTCAGGATCCTGGTTGTAAGCATTCGCATAGATTTCCGCGGCTTGTGCGTCGCCCGTACCGCGAATAATCTGGCCCTGCTTGTTCGCGTCTGCCAGAATGATCGTGCGATCCTTCTCCGCCGTGGATCGAATCAAGGACTCTGCCTCACGACCTTGCGCGCGGGTCTGTGCGGCCACACGGGCTCGCTCCTCGCGCATACGGTTGTAAACAGAGTCACGCGCTTCCGCAACGAACTCAACCTGTTTCACACGAAAGTCGACGAGTTCAATGCCAAGCCCCTGCGCCGTTGACCGCGCGGTGGCCAGCATGTCACGCAT
>JBPCXZ010000130.1:0-23605 GCA_051008055.1 Woeseiaceae bacterium | reverse complement strand
GAAGCCATATTGCGCTGGGTCTATGAGCAATAAGACGGTATAAGGCTGTAGTAGACTGGCACGTGGGCAGCTTGGGAGGTTGATCCGTGACGACTAATACGCGTCTGGTTTTGTTCGTGGCATTGCTCTTGCCACAATTAGTTTTGGCCGAGACGGCCTATGTGACCGACAATTTGCGCCTGGGTATTCATCAGGCGCCTGATACCAGTGATCGTGCTTTTCGTACACTCGATAGCGGTCAACAGCTAGAGATTCTGTCGCGGGACCGAAACTATGCACATGTTTCCTTGCCCGATGGAACGGAAGGCTATGTAAAAGCCGCCTATCTTGTCGACGAAAAACCAGCGAAGCTTATCGTCGCCGAAACACAAGCTGAAGTTGAGCGTCTGCAAGCCGAACTCGAACAGTTACGGCAGCAATTTGCAGGGCCGGCCGCGACAATCAGCGGACTCGAGCAGGAACTCGGCACTGTGCAGTCACAACTCGACGCGAGTACGACGCAAGTCGCGGAATTGACCGAAGACAACTCTGATCTGCGCAAGCGGCAATCGCAGATGCACTACAGTCTGCCGCTGGTGTGGGTCGGAGGAGCGACCGCGGTTTGCCTGATCGGCGGTTTTTTATTCGGTTTGTGGTGGGTGGATCGACGCAGTCGGGCGCGTCACGGCGGCATCAGAATTTACTAGCCTACGAAGCCACCGATCGCAGGCGCTCCGAATCTGTCTGGCTTTTGTTCTGATCGCCAATGGTGGGCAATTTGGAATCGTCAAACAGTTTGTCAATCTCGACCTGTGAACGAATATGTCGGGTTTTCTCAAGTTGGTCCGCTGTGATATGTGGTGCGAACAAGCGGACGAACTCCAACATATAGCGTCGCAAGACGAGATCCTTGCGAAATCCAATCCATGTAGTGCTTCGTGGAAACAGACCAGCGGCTGAAATTGAGGTCATGTCTTCGTCTTCATCGTCATTGGCCATGCCAGCGACAATACCAACACCGAGTCCCATGCGAACGTAGGTCTTAATGACATCAACATCGCGAGCAGTAAACACAACGTCAGGATCCAGACCCTGCTCAATGAATGCTCGTTTCAATGATGACTGGCCGCTAAAGCTGAATACGTAAGTGACTAGTGGGTAATCTGCGAGGTCTTTCAATGTGAGCTCGCGCTTCAGTTCGGTCAACGGGTGGTCATTCGGAACAATTATTTTTCTGTCCCAATTATAGCTAGGGACAAGTAGCAGATCGCGAAACAGGTCATGCGATCCGGTAGCAATTGCGAAGTCGATATCGTTTGCAGCGACCATATCTGCAATCTGCTCGGAAGTACCCTGGTGCAGATTGAGACTAACCTTCGGGTACTTGTTGCGAAACTCGCGGATGACCTCGGGTAGTACATAGCGAGCCTGGGTGTGCGTGGTCGCAATCGATAACGTGCCTTCCTCTTCTTGATAATAATTTGCCGCGAGGCTGCGAATATTCTCCGCCTCTTCCATGATGAACCGGGCGCGCTCAATGACCTGTTCGCCAGCCGCGGTCACGCCGCCGAGGCTTTTTCCCTTGCGCACAAACAACTGTAGACCGAGCTCCTCTTCGAGAAGCTTCAGTTGTTTGCTGACCCCCGGTTGCGATGTAAATAGCTTTTCGGCTGCCGCCGTTATGTTCAAGCCATTATCGGCTATCGCAAGCAAGTATTTTAGTTGCTGTAATTTCATCCCGTGCCCCCGCAGTCTTTAGTGTGACCACGGATTTCAGTGTTCGTTTCAATCGCTGCAAAAAAATATCTCGGTATGCTTATAACGGTCGGTTATGGCGCGGTATCGGTTGCGTCGGCAACCAAATCTGCTATACCCATAACTACAGTCAGAAGAACAAGGGATTCCGTAATGATTTACGACAACATTCTGCAGACAATTGGTAACACACCAGTGGTTCGTCTCAATCGCATGGCGCCTGACCATGTTGAGATGTTCGTCAAGATCGAATCGTTTAATCCGCTTGCATCAGTCAAAGATCGTCTTGCCTACGCGATCATCACTGATGCGGTAGAAAAGGGTGAACTCAAGGCGGGTGACACCGTAATTGAAGCGACTTCGGGCAATACCGGAATTGCGCTCGCGATGGTTTGCGCGGCGATGGGTATGTCTTTCGTTGCGACGATGGCCGATTCATTTTCGATTGAGCGACGTAAGATCATGCGCGGCCTGGGTGCCAAGGTAATACTGACGCCTGCAGCGGAACGCGGTTCCGGCATGGTGAAAAAAGCAGAGGAGCTTGCGGCTAAGAATGGTTGGTACCTGGCTCGCCAGTTTGAGAATCCGGCAAACCCGAGATACCACGCGAGCACAACGGGACCTGAAATACTTTCTGATTTTGCAGGACGACGTCTGGACTATTGGGTGACGGGCTACGGCACCGGTGGCACGATGACTGGCGCGGGCCGTACGATCAAAGCAGCGCGACCGGAAGTTTCGATCGTTGCGACCGAACCGGCGGCGGCCTCCCTGCTATCTGGTGCCGAGTGGGCGCCACACAAAATCCAGGGCTGGACCCCTGATTTTATCCCCGACGTCCTGGATCGAGAGATCTACGACGATCTGCGATCCGTCGGCGACGACCGCGCGATAACGGTTTCACGTGAGCTGGCGGCCAGCGAAGGCATTTTCACCGGTATTTCCTCAGGGGCAACTTTAGCCACTGCGCTGGACATTGCTGCTGAGGCTGACCCCGGTTCGGTCATCTTGGCGATGTTGCCAGACACCGGCGAACGATACCTCTCCACACCGTTGTTCGAGGGCGTCAATGAAGGGTCTGACGACGCGTGGCTGGAATCGCTCTAAATCGCTAAATCGCCTGTAAATCATCGTATTAGCTGAGACTTGAGTCACAGCGGCGGGGGGCTTTCGCTGGCATCTTAGTGCACTCGGAAAATTCCTTGATGGTGCATAGCGTTGCCAGCCGATCTACATAATCTGCAAACAAGAAAAAATATTGGCAAGGCCAAGAGTTTGTTGCACTCGTTGGTGCCGCGAGCCCAGTGTTTCTGCTTCTACGATATCCAGCGCGACTGCGTTTGGAGCAGTGACGGTGCCGACGACTACGAGATAGATAATTTCGTTACCGACCTGCCGCACGAGGTCATCACAGGTCTTGACCCAGATAGTGAGGTCATAAAACGCACATTGAATTCCGGACGCACCTTGCTGGTGCTTCCGGTACACGGTGATGAGTCATCGCAGGTAGGCGTCTTAATCGCCGTTTTCTCGCGTAACGCCGGTAAGTCTTCTTCATTCAAGGCCAGCTTGATCGCCAACATTCTGATGCCTGCGGTCGAGTTGATAGGCGAAGGTCTCTTGACCGCACAACGGGTGCACAAGGCCGAGAGTCGCAATGACGATATTGAAAAAGAACTGACACTGGTTTACGAGGTCGATGAAAAAATTCACGGTACCTCGCGAAGTCACGCAGGCCTGGCGCAACTGGTCGGACAAAGTGGTCGATTTCTAAACATTGCCTACAGCGTTTTGTTGATACCCGGAAAACGTATTCGGGTAAGCGCGACACACTCAAGTTGGAAGAACGTAAATCGTGGAGTTCTGGATCGGTACCTGATCGATCACATGCTGGATAAACTGGAAGGTCATCGCTGGCCGATGATATTCGAGATTCCCGGCATCGAGGGAGCCGAAGGGGCAGCCGAGCAGGGCTACCAGACATTGCTGTGCCCGCTAATGGACAAACACGGCAATCTGGAAGGAGTGCTCGCACAACTGGGGCGGGTGCATGGTGGTGATTTCGGAACCGCCGAACGTCGTTTCATGGCGCATATTGTTCGCAAGGTCGAGTACGTTATCGAGCGCTCATTCGATGCTATGACCGGGTTGATGAATCGCGCCGGCTTCGAGGCGCAGTTGCAAGAATCGGCCAAGACACTGGATGAGTCGAAAGAGGCACATCAGCTCATCTACTTCGATCTCGACAATCTGCAACTGGTCAACGACACGTTTGGTCGGGAGGCTGGCGATGCCGTGATTGTGCGATTTACGCGCATGCTCGAAGAAGACTTGTCCAGAAATGCCGTGGTATCCCGGCTGACAGGCGACGATTTTTGCATTCTGCTTACTCACTCGACGAGCGAGCAGGCGCTTGAACTGGCAGCAGAAATTCGAGAGCGCGGTAAGACTTTACGATACTTGGAAGGCGACAAGTCCCTACAAGTGACAATGAGCATAGGTGTCGCGACATTCGACGCCGATACGAAAGATGAAGGCCGAGCTCTGACTATCGCGCGGATGGCCTGTGAAGGCGCAAAAGAGCACGGCCGTGATCGTATCGAGGTCTATGACGACGAAAATCAAAGCATGATCCAACGCCACGATGACATGCAGTTGGTTACACAGATTCAGCAGGCGATCGATTCAGATGGCTTCGAATTGATGGCCCAGCCAATTACGAAGCTAAAGAAAGGCAAGAGTGCGCGGCGCTTCGAAGTCCTGCTACGAATGAAAGACCGGGATGGTGAGTACGTTCCGACCAGGGCGCTCTTCTCTGCTGCGGAGCGATACTATCTGATGCCACAGATAGACCGCTGGGTAACGTCGAAGACCATCGCCAAACTCGCAGAACATGCAGAAGCAGTTACGAAAACCAATGCGAACTTCGCGATCAACCTGTCAGGGCAGTCTTTGAGCGACGATGACATCCTCGAATTTATTGATGAAGAACTGCAGGCCAGCGGCATATCAGCGAGCACTCTTTGCTTCGAGGTTACGGAGTCCGCCGCGGTATCCAACCTGAACAAAGCACAGTCTTTCATCGATGAACTGCGCGAGCGGGGTTGCCGAATTTCGCTGGACGATTTCGGTGCCGGCCTAAGTTCATTCGCGTATCTCAAGAACTTCAACGTCGATACCCTGAAGATTGACGGCGGTTTCATCCGTGACATCACTGAAAACCGAATCTCCGAGTCAATGGTCGCGGCCATTACCCAGGTAGCGAAAGTCATGGAATTGGAAACAGTGGCTGAGTACGTGGAGAGTAAGGCAACCCGTAAACTCATTGCAGAGCTTGGTGTTGATTTTGCGCAGGGCCATGAAGTGGGCAGACCGCTAAATATTGATGAAGTGCTGGGACAACTCGGCGATATCAAGAAATCGTCAACAGCCTAAAAGACACCTGCCTCCAACCCCGCGGCCATCGTCAGGCCCAATTCCTCGCAATCTGCAAGCCGCGCCGCGTCAAATTCGCCTGATATCAGAATGGGCTCTTGAACTTCCCGCACAGCCAATCCGCTAAGAATCCGCCGCATACTGCTGATCGCCCCGGATCCGTCGTTGCCAGCGCGAACAAAAAGCGCAAACGGTTTGCCATTGATCTTGTTCTCGCAGGGGTAAAACACGCGGTCGAGGAAGTACTTCATGGCACCGCTCATATAACCGAAGTTCTCAGGTGTCCCGAGCAAAAAGCCGTCACACCAAAGTAAATCGTCCGCGTCCGCTTCAAGCGCCGACCTGACTCGAACCTCAACGTCGTCAACATCGTTACTGTTTGCACCCGCGATGACCGCCTCGGCCATACGCGACGTTGTTCCGGACTGAGTGTGAAATACGATCAACAGGTGTTTCGACATAGCTTGGAGTGTAACTCGTTGTAGACTGCACAACATGGAGCCGGCCAAGAATCCGCATATTGATGACGCTATTGCAGCGTTGCCGCCGCAGTTGTGCGAGCTGGTGACGCGGCAACTGCAAAAGATTAATGACCTGAACTCGCCGCCGGTTGTCGCGCCTGAGCAGACTGCGACGCTGGTACGAATGCTGGCGTGCAGTGAGTACGCTGCCGGCGTTTTCCTGCGCGAAGCGAGTTGGTTGTTTGACCAGGGCGACGCACTACTGCAGCCGCCATGCCGCGAGAGGCTTCGTAATTTTGCGCAGGAAATAGGGCAGAGCAGCGAGCCCATGGAAGTTATCCAAGGCAGAATCCGGCGCTTTCGAAATCGCTATTTCTTGCACATCCTGTGGCGTGAATTTGCCGAATCGGCATCACTGAATGAGACTCTGCACGCAATTTCAGATCTCGCGGACGCCCTGTTGCAGGGCGCTGCGGCTTTCGCGCAGCGGGAGGTGCAACGACGATTTGGCGCGATCCGTGACGAGAATGATGATGTCGTCGAGCTCGTGATTCTTGGTATGGGGAAGCTCGGTGGTCGCGAGCTGAATTTTTCATCCGATATAGACATTATTTTTCTCTATCCCGGGGGCAGCGACAGCGACGGCGAAAGATCGCTGAGTCCGCATGAATATTTTGCGCGAGTCAGTCGGACGATAGTTACCTTGCTCGAAGCACCAACCGCCGACGGATTTGCGTTTCGCGTCGACACGAGGTTACGGCCATTTGGCGACAGCGGCCCGCCGGTTACGAGTTTCGCCGCGCTTGAATCGTATCTTGTGCAGCACGGTCGAAGCTGGGAGCGCTACGCCTACATCAAGGCGAAAATTGTCGGCCCGGTGCCGCCTCCAGCAGTGACAGCAGACCTGTATGACAACATGATTTCGCCGTTCGTATATCGGCGCTACCTGGACTACGGTGTCTTCGAGTCTCTGCGCGAGATGCACGCGCTCATTGCTACTGAAGTCCAGCGCCGCGAGCTCGCGGACGATGTGAAATTGGGTCCTGGCGGTATCCGCGAGATAGAATTTATTGTCCAGTCATTACAGTTGGTCCGCGGCGGCAGCCAACCCGAGCTGCGTAGTCGTGAGTTGCAGATCGTACTACCACGCCTCGCCGGGCACCGCGATATTGCAGCTGAGGATGTTGCTGAGTTACTGCGAGCTTACGCATTCTTGCGCCGTACCGAGAATTTCATCCAGGCAATTCGCGACCAGCAAACGCATAAGCTACCAGCCGATGAGACGGATAAGGCGAGACTAGCGCTCGCCATGGGTTGCGCCGATTGGGAATCGTTTCGACGTCAGCTTGATGAGCATCGCGACATCGTTGGGCAGCATTTTGAGAAGATCGCTTTTCGCGAACAGATCGACGATGAAAATTGCGAGCTCGCCGACCGCTTGCGAGAACTGTGGAAGAACTCAAAAGAAGCGGCGAGTTGGGTTGTGCCGCTGCAGGAAGAGGGTTTTGCAGAACCAGAGGAACTTGCTGCAGTTATCACAGGGTTCAAAAAAACTGCAGCGCATGCCGACGTCGCAGCTAGTCAGAGGCTGGAGCAGTTCGTGCCGCAACTCTTTGCGCTACTTAAGAATGTAGAACTGCCAGGTCTCACGCTGCGTCGAACTTTGGGCGTAGTAGAGAAAGTATTGCGCCGCAGCGCGTACATCGCACTGCTGAACGAAAACGCGGCAGCGCTGGGCAAGCTGGTCGATCTCTGTACGCGAAGCGCTTATATAGCGCGGCAGATTGCGCAATATCCGGTCCTGCTGGATGAACTCCTGAATCCAGGGGGTTACGCGTCCGCTATTTCACGAGCCAGCATGTCTGCCGAGCTGGAGGAGCGAGGAGCAGAATTGTTCGACGATGACAGCGAACAACAAACCGAAATGCTCGCCAAGTTTCAGCGCTCAGCACAGTTTCGAATCGCAGTCGCCGATTTCAATGAAAGCCTGCCGATAATGCGTGTCAGTGACTGTCTGACCGAGCTCGCAGAAACTGTCCTGGACTACGCCCTGAAAATAGCGTGGCGGGACTTGACGGAGAAATATGGCAAGCCGGGTGATGCTGGTTTCGCGATCGTCGCTTACGGCAAGTTTGGTGGTCTGGAGCTGTCATATGGTTCCGATCTCGATCTTGTTTTCCTGCACGATTCGACCGTGGCAAACGCCATGACCGATGGTCCGCAACCGCTGGATCACACAATGTTTTTCACACGATTGGTACGGCGCTTGGTTCATTTCCTGACAACACAGACTGCCTCTGGGGTGTTGTATGAAGTGGATACGCGATTGCGGCCAGATGGGCAGTCAGGGTTACTGGTTACCAACACCGAGGCTTTCGCGCGATATCAGGAAGAGAATGCCTGGACCTGGGAACACCAGGCCTTGTTGCGAGCACGGGCAGTTGTTGGTCGTGCGTCAATCGCGGAGCGGTTCAGACAAATTCGTCAGGCAACTTTGACTGCAGGTCTGCACGAGGAAACATTGCGCAAAGACGTAATATCGATGCGCCAACGCATGCGAAAAAAGCTGGACAGCAGCGACGAGCAGTATTTCGATCTCAAGCAAGGGGTCGGCGGCATCGGCGACATAGAATTCCTCGTGCAGTACCTCGTGCTGGCACACGCTGCGCAATACCCATCGGTTATCGAGTTCACTGACAATATTCGTCAACTCGATGCGCTTGCAGAAAACAACATACTGACAACCGAGAAGGCAAGGTGTCTGCAAG
This sequence comes from Woeseiaceae bacterium, assembly GCA_051008055.1. Taxonomy (GTDB): domain Bacteria; phylum Pseudomonadota; class Gammaproteobacteria; order Steroidobacterales; family Woeseiaceae; genus UBA1847. The sequence continues at coordinate 15,207 of JBPCXZ010000130.1, read as the reverse complement.
ACGCGTATCGCGACTATCGACACTGCGCACACCACTTATTACTTGACGGGAAGTCGACACGTATCCAGCAAGAAGAGTTCGGTGAGCATCGGGAGATTGTCAGCGCGACCTGGTGCGAGCATCTTTAGCTCTCGCCGCATAGCCGCAGCTACTCGGCTACGCTTATAATCTGCCTATTACTCAATCGCAAAATCGACAAAAGAGAACCAGACGTGGCACCCAGATCCGGCAACATAGAAGAAAACCTGATTCCCGCAAATGCGCAGCACCGTTACCAGGTGCGTAATGGCGATCTACCATTGTCCTGCCCGATGCCTGGCATGTACCTGTGGAATTCACATCCGAAGGTGTTCTTGCCCATCGAAGAAAGCGGCGAAGCGAAATGCCCATACTGCGGCGCCCAGTACGAACTCATTGCTGGTGAGTGATTTCATCGAAAAGTAAGTAAATTGTAGGTAAAAGTCAGTAATTATCTTCAAATTCTAGAAAAACTTCGAAAAGGTTTGGTCGTTTTGATACATGCCTGTTGGTTTCATGAAAACCGTACTCAGATATTGATTTTTCGCCGAATTAGGCGCTAAATTGTTCTTAAAATAGCTAAAAAAGTACAAAAAAGTATCGAAAATCTTAAAAAAATCCAGATAATGCACGATCTCAGTGTGAATGCTGCAATGGCTTGCGGAGGTAATTTCAGAAGCCATTTTTGTTCCTAAAGTTTGTTAAATACCTGTAAAAATCTTTTAAATGAGCCGAAAAGTCGATAAAACGACGAAAAGAGATTATTCGTTTGACCGAGACAGTTGAAAAAACCGCCAGGGGTGAGATTCTTTATGATCGACAGGTGATTAATCAGATCACCGAAGACCAATTCATCGCCAGTAACTGGCTGCATTCGGAGCCTATTTCGGGCCGCCTCGGATCGGGCGGACGCGGCAACACCATGTTCATCGGCAATATTCCCCGGCAGTTTGTATTGCGCCACTACATGCGCGGCGGCTTGATTGGCAAAATCGTCAAAGATAAATACGTCTGGGCTGGTGCGGATTTGTCGAGACCATTCCGTGAGTGGCGCATGTTGGCCAAGATGTCGGATAACGGTCTGCGAGTGCCGCGACCGGCGGCAGCACGTTACGTGCGTTATGGCCCGTTCTACACTGCAGATCTGATTACGGTACGTGTGCCCAATGTGCGCGCTTTATCCACCTGGGTTCACGAGCAAGCAGGGGGTGAGAAATTCTGGAGCGAACTCGGCGACGCGATCTACCGATTCCATTCGCATGGTGTCTACCATGCAGACATGAACGCCTACAATTTACAGATCGACAGCGCCGGTAAGTTGTGGATGCTGGACTTTGACAAAGGCAAACTCTTGCCTGCGGGTTCCTGGAAACAGGAAACCTTGAGTCGCCTGCACAGGTCCCTGCAGAAACTCAAAAAGCTGGATCCGAATTTACACTACGATGAACAGTGCTGGGATTTCTTACTGCAGGGCTATTTTGCTGCGTCCAAATCTGCGTAGTAGTCTGGGTAGCCTTCAGGCAAATCCTTGAATTTTCGATGAATCCAGAAGTATTGCTCCGGGTATTCTCTGATAAAAGGTTCCAGGACATCCATGTACCGGGCCAGGTCTGCGACCGGGTCATCGGTCGGAAAGTCTTCAAACGGCGGTAAGAATTTCAGCAGGTAGCGGCCGTCTGATTTACGGGCCGAAAAGAACGGCACCACAACTGCCTTGCCAAGTCGCGCGAGCGTGGATGTCGCTGTGATGTGCATGGTCGGAACGCCGAAAAATGGCACGACCTCAGCACCTTTGCGTTTGAAACTCTGGTCAGGCGCGTACCAGACAGTTGCGCCGCCGCGCAGTCTGCGCACCATCGTTTTGATATCGCGTTTTTCGATAACCGTTTTTGCCGAACGTTCTCGGCCGGTTCGCAAAAACTCGGTTATAAACTCACTACGATTACGCCGAAAAACGGCAGCGAACTCGGTGCCCGTATTGCGTATGGCACGGCCGCTGACCTCCAGGGTCGTGAAATGAGCGCCGAGCAGAATGACGCCCTGACCTTCTGCCTGCGGATCAGCCACGTACTCGAGATTCTCTATGTCGCACAGGCTGTCGATGGCGCGATCGCTTGCCCAGCGGCCCATACCCATTTCGATTACGGACATGCCCAGCGCGAGAAAGTGGCGCTTAGCCAGTGCATCACGCTCAGCGATGCTTAGCTCAGGGAAACACAATTCGATGTTGCGCCGGACAATTGCGCGGCGCTTAGCGGCGAAACGATGCGCCAGGCGACCGAGGGAACGGCCGACGGCGAGCCTGATCGAATGTGGCAGAGCGCAGATCAGGCGCAGGATGCCCAGCCCTATCCATGTAGGCCAGTACCTGGGCGACCAATAGCTATACAGAGGTTTGCGTTGCTTCACTCTTCTTCGGACATATCATCGACGTAGTCACGACTATCGCTTTGCTTTTTACTAACCACTGTGTCGTCAACTTCCTCTTCGGCAGGCGCGTCTACTGTCTGAATGCCAACGTGAAACGCCGCGAAGCCGGGCATGACAACCTGGTTTCTTGCCATACCAATGATACGTCCGGAATAGGGCGAGCGCAGCTCACTGCGTGCATTACTCATCGGGTCGTTGATCGTGCCCAGCAAATCGCCCTTGCGGACGGTGCTGCCCAGGCTTACATCGGCGAGTAGAATGCCGCCATTGTCAGCACGCACCCAGGAAGAACGGTAATAGACCGGCTCCGGGTCTCTCCAGAAGTTGGTTTTCTTGATCATGCCCAGCGTGTTTACCAGAGTCTCGATGCCACGTACGCCGTGTCGAACTTCATTGAGCTCAAGCTGCGACGGTCCGCCGGCTTCGAGTGTCACCGTAGGAATGCCTGCACTGGTCGCTGCATACCGCAGAGTGCCCACGGTCGGTGTGCTGTGCAGGATGACCATCGAACCGAATCCTTGCGTCAATGTAACGACATCCGGGTCGCGCAGGTCCGCACGAATCTGTGGCAAGTTCGCGCGGCTGTTGGAACCTGTGTGCAGATCGATCAACGCATCACAATGCGCGATGACGTTAATGAAAAATGAATGTGCGATACGAGCGGCTGCCGAACCATTCGGATTGCCGGGAAAGTAGCGATTCAGGTCACGACGGTCCGGCAGGTATCGCGAGCCGCGCCGAAAGCCCTGCACGTTGACTATCGGAATGCCGATTATGGCGCCCGACACCTCTTTTGGTGACAGATCGTGCATGACGCGACGCACCATTTCGATGCCGTTCAATTCGTCGCCATGTACGGCCGCGGTCAAACACAGTGTCGGACCCGGGTTGTCGCCATTGAGTACTAGTACAGGAGTGGAAACCGGAACGCCTTCAAACAATTCTGTCGCCGACCAGGATAAGCGCTTCGACGTACCAGGCTTTACCTTGCCGCCGAGAATCTCCAGCGAATGAGCGCGGTTACCAGCTTCGGAAACTGCATCCGCCAACGGCACGGAGTCATCGTGAACGACAACCGGGTCGATCAGCTCTTCCGTTTCTGCGGACACCTCACTGGAACGCGAGTCCGGGTCCTCGGTCATATCTTCCATGACGTCAGCGCCACTGCCGCTCGGATCTACCGCAGCTTCGCCGGCGTATGCGATATTTGCGACACACAGGAGCAGGACCGCGAGCCAGCTGATTGGCGCAAGGTTGTTGATATGTAGGCGAATTTTAGTCATCGGCGTCCGAGCCCGCTGAGCCCTGATAAATTGTGGCGTTGCTGTAACCGCCAAGGCTCTTTAGCATTGCCCAAATTACGTCAAATTGACGTATTTTTCTGTGAACTAATCAATAATTTACGATTGAAACTTGAATTAATCTAAATGACAAGCCCAAAGCCTCTTTTGTTGCTGTTTTTCATGCTGTTCTCGGCGCCAGCCGTTGCAGATGAAACATTTCCACAGCCGCCCGAATTGCAACCTGACGTCGATTTCTGGGTCGACATTTTTACCCGCTATACGACCAACCAGGGCGTTCTGCACGACACGCGTAATCTGGCGGTGGTTTATACACATCTCGATTTCAAGTCATCCGATGGCCGCCGTACCCGACAACGTGCCTCGGGCACGCGTCGCGACGAGCTAAAGGCTGTCTTGCGCAGCCTGGCGTCGGGCAAGCGCGACAATCTCAGCGAGGAAGAGGCTCGCGTACTCGCCTTGTGGCCAGATGATGTGAGTAAAGCCACGTTGCTGCGAGCCGTTGATCAGATTCGCTACCAGCAAGGACTGCGGGATCGTTTTCGCGAAGGCCTGGTTCGAGCGGGGCGCTGGCGAGACTTCATCAATGCCGAGCTGCGTGTACTCGACGTGCCGATAGAGCTGGCCGCCTTACCGCATGTGGAGTCGTCATATAACCCGGCAGCTCGGTCCAATGTTGGCGCGTCCGGTATTTGGCAGTTCACACGCAGCACGGGCCGCCGCTTCATGCAGGTCGATCATGTACTCGACGAGCGCAACGACCCATTTGTCGCCTCACAATCGGCCGGCAAGCTGCTGGCCTACAACTATTCCATTGCCGGTAACTGGCCAATGGCGATTACTGCCTACAACCACGGTCTCGGTGGAGTACGACGTGCCATGAGCGAGTACGGCGATACGGCCTATGTCGACATCTTGCGCAACTACGACGGTCGGAGGTTCGGCTTTGCCTCCAGAAATTTCTACGTTGCGTTCCTTGCCGCCAAACATGTTGACCAGAATGTCGAGCAGTACTTTTCAAACCTGATCGTTGATGATCCTGTTGAGTACGCGACGCTGCAGCTCGACTCATACATTTCGCTACAAGACCTGTCCGCTGCTCTGGGTGTGAGTGAGAAGCGTTTGGCTGAATATAATTTGTCACTGCAGGCAACCATCGTCACAGGCAATAAGCACTTGCCCGCTGGTTTTGAAGTTCGAGTGCCGCGGGCGGCATTGGCCGAACCGATCGGGCAACTCGTGGCCGGAATCTCGCCGGCCAGTTGGCAAAGCGAACAACTGCCCGACATGTACCACACCGTTGGCCGTGGAGACACGTTGTCGCAGATCGCAGAAACTTATAAAACACGCGTATCTACACTGGTCGCCTTGAACGGGCTGCGCAACTCACACAGTATTCGCGCCGGCCAGAAATTGCGCTTGCCAGCGGCCGGCCCAGCGCCGGTAATCGTCGCTCAAGCTGAGGCTGAAACGGTGGTAGCAAGTCTGGACACCAGCGAAGCTACTGACGAAATTACCGAACTTGATGAAGAGCAGGTTTCGCCGTTCGTACTGTCCGGTGATCTTGCGGCGGCCCTGCAAGGAACTCTGCAAACCACGTTGCTCTCTGACCCGAGTGACTACAGCGTAGCGGACGACAGCACCATCGAGGTGCACCCGCTGGAAACACTGGGCCACTACGGCGATTGGCTTGAGATAAAAACGCAACGGCTGCGAGACTTGAATCGTCTGGCATTTCGAACGCCGGTTGAGGTTGGTGACCGCATCCGGCTGGATCTCTCGGTGGTGGACGCAGCAGCATTCGAAGCGCGGCGCGAGGAGTTTCATCGCCGTCAGCAAGATGCCTTTTTTAGAGAGCACGTCATTACGGGTATCACCGAACATGTAATCGTGGCGGGAGAATCAGTCTGGATTCTCTCGCTTCGTGAGTATGATGTTCCTATCTGGCTATTCCGCCAGTACAACCCGGGTCTCGACTTGCACAACATTCAGCCCGGCATGCGAGTACAGTTTCCGGAAATGACCAACCCGTGACCCGACTCGTGATCATCCGGGTGCTGCCAGTATTGTTGGTGCTCGCTGCGGCCGCTTTTTGGTTCAGCGAGGTGCAGGAAACCCGTCTCTATCTGTTTCGCAATTTGCTGCCCCTGGGCATCGTCTTGCTGCTGTCTGTCCTCAGTGTCTGGCGAGGCGAAGGTCGCTGGGGCGGGCCGGGTCTGCGGCTCGCTTTCGGTACCCTGGGATTTGCGATTCCCGCTGTTGGCTTGTCGCTCTACCTGCACTATGCGTATTCGGTCAATCTGAACGACATGTTTGCGGGTACAGAGCATCCGATGCAGCTGTTTCGTTTTCTGCCTTACTACACGACTCTCGCGGGGGGCATCGGATTTGCCATAGGTTGGATTGTTGGTCGAAACCTGTGATGCGAAGCGTTTTACAACTGCCAGACGTTTGTTAGTCTTCTGTCATGCTTCTTAAAAGATTCTGCCAAATCCTGCTGCTCGTGCTTGTTCACAGCGCCGTGCAGGCGAACGATTTCCCGGTCGCGGACAAAGTGATTATCGAAAAAGGAGATCGCAAGCTGCATCTGATCAAAAACGGCGAACCATTCCGTACATTTGAAATAGCGTTGGGGATTCGTCCGGTCGGTGATAAGGAGTCCGAAGGCGATTTTCGAACACCGGAAGGACGCTATCTGTTGGACAGGCGCAATCCGAACAGCGACTTTTTCCTGTCCATCCATATTTCCTATCCGAATCGAGATGACACACGCCAGGCCCGGAACAAAGGCTTGTCGCCAGGCGGAGCGATAATGATTCATGGACAGCCGAATACGCCGACTCGATCCGAGGCTTACTATCGGACCCAGGATTGGACCAACGGCTGTATCGCTGTATCCAACTCCGACATGATCGATATCTGGCTCATGACGGGCAACAACACGCCGATCGAGATTTTGCCCTGAACTCAAATGACATTGAATTTATAGATGCTGAAGTCTGGCCCGAAGGCAGTCTTGAGGTTCTGTCCCAATTCGAAGTCGACCAACTACGCAGCAGCGGTGAGGGCGGTCTGTATGCATTACTACGCCGCTGCATGCTCGCGGTACTCAACTCAGGCAGCAACAGCGACGACGCGCGTGCGCTGCAGCTCCGCTTCAAAGAATTCAAGATTGGCTTTATTCAGCAGGATCAGGGACTAAAGATCTCGCTAAACGATGCGCCGGGCCGGGCTTTTGTCGACGGCAAGATGATTCGTGGCATCCGTGAGCTGTTATTCGCTGTTCTGCGCGACCTCGTCTATACGCGCAACGAAATCCTGGATAGTCAGCGCTTCGACCTCAGGTCCGGTACCGGGATCACCGACGCTGTTTTCCACATTTCACGCAATGCCGGAATCCTGGTTCGAGATAGTGACCTGCGGCTGGCTGTCTGCTGGGGTGGTCACGCGATCAATCGCGAAGAGTACGAATACACAAAGCAGGTCGGCTACGAATTTGGCCTGCGCGGCCTGGACGTTTGTACCGGCTGCGGGCCAGGGGCGATGAAAGGACCGATGAAGGGCGCGACGATTGGTCATGCAAAGCAACGCATTCGTAATGGTCGATACATAGGTATTACGGAGCCCGGCATCATCGCCGCAGAGTCGCCGAATCCGATCGTAAACTCGCTTGTAATCATGCCGGACATCGAAAAGCGCTTGGAAGCGTTCGTTCGGGTTGGCCACGGCATCGTGGTTTTTCCTGGCGGCGTCGGAACAGCCGAAGAGATTCTGTACCTGCTGGGCATACTGCTTCACCCGGAGAATCAGAATCAGCCGCTGCCGATGATCATGACCGGACCTGAGTCAGCTGAGCCGTATTTCAGGCAGATTGATGCATTCGTTGGGGCAACACTTGGCGAAGAGGCGCAGCAGCGCTATTCGATCATCATCGGTGATCCGCGCGAGGTCGCGCGCAAGATACGTGATTCGATGGGTGAAGTGCGCGACTTTCGGCGCAAACACGGTGACGCTTTTTACTTCAATTGGCGACTGAATATTCCCGTTGATTATCAAATGCCATTCGAAGCGACTCATAAGAGCATGAGTGAATTGAATATCGATGAGTCCTTGCCAGCTCACGAACTGGCCGCCGTGCTGCGCCGGGTATTCTCTGGAATCGTGTCAGGCAATGTACGTGAGGAGACGGTTGAACAGATCGAACAGCAGGGCCCATTTACGATTAATGGATCTGCGAAGATAATGGGCCTGCTCGATGAGTTACTTGCGTCATTCGTCACGCAAAAGAGAATGAAGATATCCGGCGGTGACTATCAGCCCTGCTACCGCGTTTCCTAGAGCTGCGTATATTGTTAAATGGCGGCGAACCGGTGTCTCAACGAACGAGTCGATTAAGTAAAACCGAAGCTTAACTACCTGATACTTATGTGAAAAGTCGCATTAGCTACTGTGATGCAGTTCCTGTGATTTATGCAGCCCGAGCCTTAGGATTTGTACACAGGATTGATCAGGGCAATGTAATGCCAGATAGCAAAAACCTAAATTGGGCTAACGACTACGCAACGGATGCGGATGCCGAAGCCAAAAAAGCGGATCAGGTCGAGACGGCTGTGCCGGCTGGCCAGCCTGCTGCAAACGACGCGCAACCGGCTGCAAATGATTCGGATGGTTGGCAACAGTACCGCCAATGGATTTCGAAAGCGCCTGCGCCGCGCGGTCGTCGAGTTGGAATTGATCCTGCGCTTTATTCCTGGAAAGGCTATCGCAGTTGGACTGAGCAAATCAGACGAAACTGGGAGCCGGACTCAGACGAAGATTAGAAAGATATTCTAATCACTACGAACCTAAGAACGAATTCAAACGCCGGCTGCAATGTCGGCGTTTTTCTTTGTGAGCTGGACGCAAGAAAACAAGTGTGAATCAGGTGGTAAATCGAATCGGTACTACGTCTTACTTTTGCTCTTTTTAACGCGCGCCGGCCGGAGTTTAAACCAAGCTGTGATGCGCCTCACGGAGCAGTTTAAAACACCGCTCTATAGTCGAGTTCAATACAGACAAAGTTTGCGATTTAAATAGTATGTCAAATAAATACACGGAATCTGAATCGCCCGTTGCATCACTGAAGAACGAATCTTCCAGGCAACGTTGGGAGCTTTTTCATCGCGCGATAGCGCATGCGAAAGAGGCCAATGATGCGTCGCTCACGGACGACGATTCAACGGCCGCTGAAGCTGGGTCCAGTGCGCCTTTACTGTCAGTTGTGCGCTAGTCAATGGAGATAATCGCACAGTGGCTGGATGACCTTGACGATGTATTCTCTGCAATCGGTCTGCTGGCCGAACGTCTGCGTAATTTCTGTATAGCGGCATCAATCTTCGGAATATCCTTTGCTTTGCAACTGGCGGCCGTCGTGCTTGCACTGCGCCACCCGCCGCTTGCATGTGCGGTTGCGACCATATTGATGGTTCTTTTGATGTACCGCTCGGCAACGGCACCGCGAATCTCAGCGCCGAGCCCGGCCTGAAGCAAAATCACCACTTGAAATAAGCTGACAAGCCCCTATCGTGTCTGCCCAGATATGACCGATGGAGCAGGGTTCCGTGAGCGAATCAAACAGTCGAGAAACTCTCGGCTTTCAGACCGAAGTTCGTCAGCTTCTAAAGCTGATGATTCATTCTCTTTACAGCAACAAGGAAATCTTCCTGCGGGAGCTGATTTCCAACGCCTCGGATGCCGCTGACAAGCTTCGGTTCGAAGCATTGGAGAGCCCGGAATTGCTCGCTGAGGACACCGAACTTGGTGTTCGGATCGTCTGCGACAAGGAAGCAGGCAGCCTGTCTATCACCGACAACGGCATTGGCATGTCGCGCGATGAGCTGGTCAACAATCTCGGCACTATCGCTCGTTCCGGGACGGCCGAATTTCTTGGCCAGATGACCGGAGACCAGCAGAAGGACGCCCAGCTTATCGGCCAGTTCGGTGTGGGTTTCTATTCTGCTTTCATCGTTGCGGACGAGGTGACGGTGGAGACTCGCCGTGCCGGCCTCGATGCCTCGGAAGGTGTCCGCTGGCAATCTGCTGGCGAGGGTGAGTTCAGTATTGAACCTATTGAGCGCAGCGAGCGCGGTACTACCGTCACCCTCAAATTGAAGAGTGATGAGCAAGAGTTCTCAGAGCCGATGCGCATCGAGAACCTGATTCGACGTTATTCAGATCACATCGGTTTCCCGGTATCGCTGCAGGACGTCGGTACTGATGAGGATCCGCGAGTCATCAATGCGGCGACTGCTCTGTGGACCCGCTCCCGTGCCGACGTCAATGACGATGAGTACAAGGAGTTCTACAAACATCTGTCGCACGATTTCGCTGATCCACTGACCTGGAGCCATAATCGTGTAGAGGGCAAGCGAGAATATACGAGCCTGCTTTATATCCCCTCAGCGGCGCCTTACGATCTTTGGAACCGCGAGGCACCACGCGGCCTGAAACTCTATGTACAGCGCGTCTTTATCATGGACGACGCAGAACAGTTCCTGCCGCTGTACCTACGATTCGTGAAGGGTGTGGTGGACTCTTCTGACCTGCCATTAAATGTCTCTCGTGAACTGCTGCAGCAGAACCCGGAACTGACGGCGATGCGCAGTGCGTTGACCCGCCGAGTCCTCGACATGCTATCGAAGCTGGCCAGCAAGGGCGGTGACGATTATAAGAAAGTGTGGACGGAGTTTGGTCAGGTTCTCAAAGAAGGTGTCATTGAGGATCATGCGAATCAGGACAAACTGGCGAAGCTCTTGCGTTTCTCGACCACGCGCAGCGAGTCTGAGGAACAGGACCAGTCGTTGCAGGACTATGTGTCGCGAGCGGCAGCAGAGCAGGACAAGATCTACTACATTCAGGCTGAGAATCGGGCCACGGCGCTCGCCAGTCCGCATCTCGAACAATTTGCCAAGCAAGACCTGGAAGTTCTGTTGCTGACTGATCGAATTGACCCGTGGCTGGTTGACGGCCTGGCTGAGTTCGATGGCAAGGCTTTGGTTGATGTTGCAGGTGCCGACGTGGACATCCCCGGCGGCGACGGCGAGATGACCAAGGAAGTCGAAAATGACGAACACAAGGCCTTCCTGAAGAAGATCAAGCAAGCGCTGCGCGAGCGTGTCGAGGCTGTCAATGTCAGTCAGCGTCTGGTCGACTCTCCTGCCTGTGTCGTTGCTGCTCCTGATGACATGAGTCCACAAATCCGGCGAATGCTGGAAGCCAATGGTCAACAGTTACCGGAAACCAAACCGGTACTTGAGATCAACATCGAGCACCCGCTGCTGACCCGCTTGTCTGGTGAAAGTGACAAGCAACGCTTTGCAGCACTTTCAGAGATCGTGCTGGATCATGCGTTGCTGGCAGACGGGTCACAGCTCGACAATCCGGCTGACTACGTACAGCGCGTCAATAAACTGTTGCTCGAGCTTGATTCGAGCGCCACCACAAGCTAAAACGATTCACATGACGGATAACAAACCGACCACTGATCTTCGTGAGCGCCTCGGTGACGAAGCGTATGAGATTACGCAGAACAAAGGCACCGAACGGGCGTTTACGGGCAAATATGTAGACAACAAAGACGATGGCACCTACCGGTGCGTGTGTTGTGATGCAGAACTGTTCTCGTCCACCCATAAGTACGACTCAGGCTCCGGATGGCCCAGTTTTTGGTTGCCATTGGCCGGCGAGGCTGTGCGCATCATAAAAGACAATAGCCATGGCATGATCCGTGAGGAGGTGGTCTGCAGTCAGTGCGATGCTCATCTTGGCCATGTATTTGAGGATGGGCCACAGCCGACTGGTCTGCGCTACTGCATTAACTCGGCATCCCTCGATTTCAAGAACTCGGACTAAAACTTTCTCGGATTCAAACTCTAAGGAACCACGTATGAAGATTCGCAATATTATCGCCGCAACCTCTGCCGCTGCATTGCTCGCAGTTATGGCCGGCTGCAGCAAGGAAGCCGAACAGGAGCCCGCGGTTGAAGAAGAAGCCGCTGCCACAACCGACGCAACAGGGGAAACAGCTGTGACTGACGCACAAGATACAGAATCATTTGAGATTACGACGGGGTTGACTGCCAGAATTTTGCGAGCTGGAGACGGTCAAGTAGCGCAAGCTGGCGATAACGTCGTCGTGCATTACACGGGCTGGTTGTATGACGAGTCTGCTGAGAATAATCGTGGCGACAAATTCGACAGCTCGGTCGATCGAAATGAGCACTTCCAGTTCCCGCTGGGCGCCGGACGGGTCATCAAGGGCTGGGATCAGGGCGTTGAAGGTATGGCTATCGGCGAGGTTCGCGAGCTGACCATCGCTCCTGAGATGGGCTACGGGGAACGTGGTGCCGGCAATGTTATTCCGCCAGGTGCGACGCTGGTGTTCGAAGTCGAATTGTTCGAACTACAAAACTAGCGAAGCTCAAATTCAATACGGCGATTGCGTTCACGGCCGGCAACTGTGTTGTTATCGCCCACTGGCCGCGCAGAGCCGGCGCCTTCCAGCAGTAGCCGGTCGGCAGATATGCCGCGGTTGATCACATAGTCTGCAACGGCCTGCGCGCGTGCCAGGCTGACCTGCACGTTCCAGGACTCGTCGCCGGTTGAATCTGTGTGACCGACTACAGCAATTTTCGAGTCGCGGCAGTCGTATGCAAACTCGACGAGACGATCCAACAACGGCAATGCTGACTCGCGAATTCGGATGCTTGTCTGTCGAAAGTGAATCGTCTGTTCCGCGATAGGTACGAAGCTTCGCGTGCAAAGTTCCGCGGCGTCCACGGCCAGGTCTGGAGTCAGAATATCGGCGTCCACGGCCATGTCTGCGGGCATCGCATCGCGCAGCAAAGTGAGTCGTTGTTGTACTGCTGCGGCATCGTTACTGATGCCACGTATGCTGAGAATGCCGTTGTCGAAGACTGCTTCCGCTGAATCGGTCGCTGCAACAAGCTGCAGCAGCCTGGTGCTGATCGTAGCCCAGCCTGATTCGAGTAGCGGTGACGCATGAAAATCCACACGCGACTGCACACCATCAAACTGCTCCCGCACGACCTGCATGACAGATTCTTCGTGTTCGGTGGAAGCGGATGTGACGTCCAGTTGCAGATTTTGACGACCGTACTTGAGGGTCAGTTGCGGTTCGGCTGACGAATCATGGGCGGTTTTAGCGGACACGTCCTCCCGATTACCCTGTTCCAGCGACACGGCAAGGAAGCTGCTGCTGACAAGAAATAGAATGGTAAAAACGGCGCTCAGGATGCGCCGGCGCTGCGTGAGCATGGGTCTACGCCGAGCCGCTTAGCTTCTGGTCCAGGTAATCTCGTGCCTGACCGATCCAGTCTTCGCGATAAATACGGCTGCGAAATCCCTTGAGACGCTGCGCGACACGGTCGATATCGTACTCACTCATGTCGGCAATTTGTTGAAATCGGACGATGCCCATTTCATTCAAGGTTTTTTCTATGGCCGGACCGACGCCTTTGATCTTCTTGAGATTGTCGCGTTGATGGCTCTCGTCGACGTCATCATCGTCATCAATAAACGACTCTTCGTCCACTTCGGCAACCGACTCGACTTCGGCCACATATTCGAAATCTTCGGCGGGATCGGCCTTTTCGTCATCCGGATCGTTGGATGCGTCCAGTGTTTCGCCCAGCGCTTCGGGATCAACCGGTTCGACCCGAGTCTGGTCAGAACCCACCATATCTTCCAGTGCCGTAATCTGGTCCCTGGCCTCGGCGAGCGCCTGTTCAAGCTGCTGAGCTTCTTCGTTACGTAACCGGAATCGTTCGACCAGTGGCGGTACACGTTCCTGCCAGCCTTCGAGTTCTTTGCTGAGCTTTGCGATCATCTCATCTCTATTCTGCAACAAGTCTGCTGCGTTCTCGCCGCCGTCGCCCAGGTTTTCCATTTCGTTCTGCAGTTGGTCGCGTTCCTCGACTGTTGACTCAAGATTGCTGCGGATGTCTTTAATTTGCCGCTGCAGTTCGTCACGGCGCTCGAATGCTTCTTTTAATGCATCGGACAATTCGCTGGCGCGCATCTTGGAGTCTTTGTTGGACGCCTGGTATTGGCTGTTCTGGTCCATGAGACTCTTGTTCTGATCAAGCAGTCGCTCGTGTTCCTGACGCTGCGCTTCGAGTTGTTCCTGCCAGCCCAGGTTGATTGCAGTCTTCTCGCGGTTGCTTTTCTTACCGCGGAAGAGCCAGCCGACGATAATCCCGACAATCAGGGCGGCCACCAGTAATGCGATATGAGTCACGGTCAATTCAGGCATATATCAGTTTCCTAGGAAGCTAGTCGTACGCTTTCAATTTCCTGCAATACTTCTCGTATTTGCGTAACGGCCCAGTCGATTTCCGCCTTGCTGATGACCAGCGGTGGTGCCAGGCGAACAACCGTCTCGTGCGTTTCCTTGCTGAGTAAACCTCGTTCCATCAATGCTTCGCAAATTTCTCGTGCGGTCGCCATCGACGGTTCAATTTCGATGCCGATGAATAAGCCACGGCCGCGCAATTCCTTGATCATCGGACTGTCGATGGCGGCCAGCTCCGCAAGCAGGTACGCACCCATTTCGGCGCTGTGCTCCGCGAGCTTGTCTTCAACCAGAATATTCAGCGCTTCGAGCCCGACGGCGGCAGCGAGCGGGTTGCCACCAAACGTGCTGCCATGGTCTCCCGGCGAGAATACCTGCATGACATCGCGACGGGCCAGGAACATCGAGACGGGCAGGATGCCGCCGCCTAGCGCTTTGCCAAGGATCAGGCCGTCCGGTTGTACGCCCTCATGTTCGCAGGCCAGCAGCTTGCCCGTGCGGCCGAGGCCGGTCTGAATTTCGTCCGCGATCAGCAGTACGTTGTGTTTGCGACAAAGTTCAGCTGCAGCTTTCAGGTAGCCGGCAGGCGGCACGATGATGCCACCTTCTCCCTGAATTGGCTCGACCAGAAAGGCGGCGGTGTTGTCGTTGATCGCGTCACCCAGCGCATCGATATTGCCGTATTCGACAATGCGAAAGCCCGGTGGAAAAGGACCAAATCCCTCCTGGTACTGAGGTTCGTCCGACATGGCGACGATGGCGATAGTCCGGCCATGGAAATTTCCGGTGCAGGCAATGATTTCTGCTCGATCGGCGGCCACGCCTTTTACCGTGTACGCCCATTTGCGCGCCGCTTTGATGGCAGTTTCTACCGCTTCGGCACCAGTGTTCATTGGCAACGCCATGTCCTGGCCGGTTAGCTCACAAATTCGTTCGAGGAAAGGCCCGAGCTTGTCTGTATAGAAAGCGCGCGAGACGATATTGAGTTGTGCGACCTGCTCCTGGACCAGCTTCACGAGCCGAGGGTTAGCATGGCCGTGGCTCACCGCTGAATAGGCGCTCATCATGTCGAGGTACTTGTTGCCGTCTTCATCCCAGACATGCACA
>JBPCXZ010000129.1:0-9437 GCA_051008055.1 Woeseiaceae bacterium | reverse complement strand
GGATAATCACTGTAGAGATCCACAAAAGTGATGCCATCCGCCGCCGCTGCAACAGTCGCCATCTCTTTGTTTGCGTGCGAGTAATGATGTGCCGGATGGGCGTAGTAGACGATTAGACTGCTCATAGGCTGAAGTCTAACCGGGCTTGCCACGCGCTGAAACCAAAAACATACTTTGCAAAAGCGCGGAATGATCGATGCAGTTGGACAACGAACCCTCGGAAATGAAATCGCCTATTCGACTTTCTCGATATCGGGCAGGACGAAGGATTTGTCGTAGGCCGCCTCCTCGGGACCATACAGGCGAAACATTCCTAACCAGTCCTAGCCGGTCGGGATCCAGTTCGACTCCCAACCCTCGGGTGCTTCGGGAGCGAAGTAGACATCCACCGAGCCGTCATCGTTCACCTTCAGCGTATCCATTTCGCGGCTGGAGATACCCACGGTCTCGGCGTCGCGAATGACGCCCTTGCTCAAGGCCGAATAAGCGATTATCGACCAGAAATCCTCGGCGGGAGCATCATCCGCGATTGTGAGTCTGTAAGTGTCGGTGCCGTTCAGGATTTCGCCATTCGCATCACGGTTGGCCATGATGTAGAAGGTGCTGGGGCCGAGGTTGGCGGGCAGGTAGGTTCCGCAGAAATAGAAGGTCGCCCGCGCATTGATCAACGGGACGCCATCCTCTTCCATCGGGAAACCGAGCGTGGCGGTTTCCCAGAAATACCAGAGCGCAAGACCAGAGCGCGGCGTATAATTTTTGGATCGAATACTAGGCTTTAGATATGACGAATACATTGCAAGAGGTCCGACCGTCGCTGCCAGCGAGCTGGTATTACGACCGCGACCATTACCGGTTGGAGCTCGAACAGATTTGGTACCGGGACTGGATATGCGTTGGTCACGTTGCTGCGCTTGAACGTACAGGTGATTTCTTCACGGCCAAGATCGGTGACCAGAATATCATCGTAACGAGAGGTACAGACGGTGACATTCAGGCCTGGTACAACACCTGCTTGCACCGTGGCTCGGTACTTTGCAACAAACAGAGCGGCCGCTTCCGCAACGGCCGGATCATCTGCCCATATCACACATGGACCTATTCGATCGATGGCCAGCTCCTGGCTACACCAGGGCGGATCGAGACGGACGATTTCGATCATGGCGATTATTCCCTGCACGGAATTAAGGCCGACACATGGAGGGGCTTCGTATTCGTCAACCTGAGCGATGAGCCTGCAGAAAACCTGGCCGAATTTTTGGGCAGTGAAAAAGAGAATGTTGCCAACTGGCCGCTCGAGGAGTTGCGCCCGGTGCACCAGGAGATTCATACCATCGACTGTAACTGGAAGATTTACTGGGAAAATTTTTCAGAGTGCTATCACTGCCCCCGCATCCATCCCGAGCTCTGCAAAATTATGCCGGTTTACGCAGAAGCAGTTTTCGACGACGCTGATCTGCCGGACTGGCAGCCAAAATTCGAAGGCGATAAGGGATATGCCCGTGTAGCAGACGACGCCACGACATGGACCATGGACGGCAAAACCACGCTGCCACCAATCGAGGGGCCGACTGAGCAAGAGCGGGATCAAGGCCTGGTATTCATGTCTATCATGGCCAGCTTCTATATCGTGGCGCATCCCGACTATGTTCGCAGCGTAAGGATCGTGCCAAAAGGACCTGCAACAACCGATCTGGTCATCGACTGGCTGCTGCCGGCGAGTGCCGGCGACATAGACACGGACACAATCGAGAGAATCAAGGCTTTACCCATGCTCGTCATCGAGCAAGACGGCGCGGCTTGCGAGCTCAATCAACAGGGTCTCCGCAACAGATCCTTCGAACGCGGCATGCTGGTACCACAGGAATACGAGCTGTGGCAGTTCCACGAGTGGCTGCGTGGCCGCCTCAAAACGCAAAAAGCCTCGTAGAATCGAGGCTTTCTGGTCAGCTGCATTTAAACAACAATGTAGGGGTAGCGGGGGCACACTTGTCGCATCATATGCAGATCGAGATGCGGCCGTTTACGTACCGAAAAGACGACCGTATAGTACTGGCTAAACACATTCGCTGAACTACGGAACTATTCACATGGTAGTGACAAAATTTACAACTCGTTGCCTGCTATTGCTGGCTATCCTCACCGCTCCGCTCGCACAGGCAGATGCTGTGAACGACATTCTCGAGCGCGGCACGTTACGAATTGGCATTGCGGAGTTCGTCCCATGGGCCATGCCGGCTGAAAATGGCGGATACGTTGGCTACGACGTCGACCTCGGCAACAAGATCGCCAAGGAAATGGGCGTCGGAGCCGAATTCAAGGTGTACGAATGGAAGGACATCATTCCGGCGCTGGAGGCGGGGGAAGTCGACATGATCTCGGCCGGTATCGTCATAACACCAGAGCGTGCGCTACGCGTCAGCTTTACCCAGCCTGTCGCAATGTCCGGTGCCGGGATGGCGACCAACACCGAAATGACCAAGGACGTCGAGACCCTGGAGCAACTTAACGATCCGGATGTCGTGATTGCCACCATCACCGATACTTTTTCGGAAGGTGTCGCCCGCTCAGTATTTGACCAGGCAGAAATTCACTCTTACACCAACAAGAATGATGCGGAAAAGGAGATCCTTGAGGGTCGCGCCCACGTTTACATTACCAGCTTGCCGGCTGCGCAATTTCTTGTCACAAGCAATAGTGATGTCCTCGACCTACCGCTGAACGACCCGATCGTCGGCTGGGCCGAGGCATTGGCTGTGCAAAGAGGCGAACAGGAATTGCTCAATTTCCTCAATGCCTGGATAACTGCGCACACGGCCGATCGTTGGGTCGATGTCACGCGCGAGCACTGGTTTGAGTCGCGCGACTGGACCAAGGACGTTAAGCGCTGATGCGCCTATTCCCCGCGATTGCCGCTGTAACAGCCTCGGTCGCTTTGTCATGGGGGGCGTTCGCGAGTGCACAGGAAAATGATGCTGCTGATGAGGCTGAGCGCGACGATCCCGGCTCACGCGCTGCCATCGAATCGGAAGGAACGACTGAGATCCCGGAGGAGTTATTCGAAAACCCCTACTATGATGAAATTGAGGTCGTTGTCGGCCCCCAGGGCCAGTCCTTATTCGAGCTTGAGATGGAACAACAAAATCGAATGAGAGAAAACATCTACGCTGAGATGCGCCTGCGCGAGCGTGAAGAGGAAGAAGTGGCCTGGCGCCAGGCGGACCCCGACTTGCAGAATTCGGAATCACGTATCAAGTGGGGTTACAGCGCGCAGGCCGAGCAACGCATGCGTCGCTCAAACGATTTCATGTACGACAAACCTGCAGGCGAAACATTGCCCGCGACCGTGTTTCGCGTCGAATTCTAATTTAGTGCCTACTCGCCTTCGCCTCAGATAACGATCTAAGGCGTGTACCAGATCGGCGAGGTATAGGCGCGGTCCTTCGTGGTCATATTTGCGTCGTCTGGCATTCGCCCTCCGCTGGTTGCTCGTTGCTTATTGCTTGTTATCAACCAGCAATAAAACCGTACCACACCTATTTATCGCTTACCTTGAACTTTTGTCCACCTACAGATGCTTCGTACATCAATCCGCCCTTGGCGTATGTAAACACAGCCACACCATTATTGAATGACGCATCTGCCGACGCGCCGAGCGTAACGGCAACGGCAGAAGCCTGCGCGCCGAGTTCGAAATTGCCTCGCTTGAAGTCTTTCAAGGCAGCCTCGTCTTCGAAGAAGAGAAACTCACTATAGGCCTGGCCGCCCCACTGAAAACCGATGGTCAATTGCGTAAGGCTGACCTCGGCCGTATAGGTCCCACCCTGGTAGAGCAGACCCTTGCCGTACGCACCACCGATACCAACGCCACCCTTCCCGACCGTCGGGATAATCACATAGCCAGCGGCCGCGTCGAAGAAGCGCTGCATGCCCGGATCTCTCTCAAGAAGCGTTGCTTTGGCTGCCTGGGCTTTCCGATCCCTATCCTGCAGTTTAGCGGGGTCCCACGCATGCGCCGAAGCGATAGACAACGCGAGTGCCATGCAAACAGCGCCGATTATTCTGGTGCTCATTACGTTCTCCTTGTAATAGTTGCACGCGGCCGGAGTCGAAAAATTCTCAACTCCTACTGCATGCGTCTATACGCATAATTGCCGCCTCACTAGCTGGCCGTCAAGTTTTGCCCCAAAGCGTCAGAATCTCGGTAAGCACGGATGCGACAAATCTCCGCCACACTTATACTCATGCTCGACAAATGATTAGAGGCGCGGACTTTCAAAGAAATTCTCGTTACGGATTTACTATCGCATACCCATTCAAGGGACGTCACGCTAGAAAGGCGAATTTCAGCAGCGGCATTGCGACTCGATCCGGAGATGACTTTCAGACCTTTGCAGTTAGCTACATCTATCGGTTCAACTAGCGACGCACGTTATTTTCTCAGCGACCACTCGCTCATTGCGGATATCCACTATTAACGCGGTGTCGCCAGCCCACGATACTGTGCACTCCAATGGCCTGGCTCTGGTAAATCATAACGGCCAGCAATCACAGAAAATGAGGAAATCGCTCATGCGTATTCTAGTTCTTTCGACTGCTCTATTGTCAGCCTCCATCGCGTTCGCATCCGAGCCGGTCACCGTTGATAATTTCGTGCGTGCAGAGACGGATCACATGTTCCGCACGAACATGGAGACGTTCCAATTGGGAATCGGCGAATTTGCACACCTGCGAGAACCGACGACACCCGACAAACAACCCGTCATCCGAATGAATCAGGACACGCTCTACTCGGCAATCTGGCTCGACCTAGCGAAGCCGGCGAAGATCACCATGCCGGAAGTGGATGGCCGGTATATGTCTATGCAGGTGATCAACCAGGATCATTACATGTTCGTAGAATCAGTGCCGGGAACCTATGAGCTCACAGAAGACTCCGTAGGCACGCGATTTGCGCAGGTGTCCATTCGGACGTTTGTAGATATCGCCGATCCCGATGACCTTGCAAAAGCGCATGCGGCGCAAGACCAGCTGCAAGTTAGCGGTGGCGGCGACGGTCCTTTCGATGCCCCGGACTGGGATACAGACAACCTAGCGGTTGCGCGCAAGGCGCTCAGTGACGTTGCCGTCCTCGGATTTGACCCATCCGATGGCTTCGGTCAAAAGCAAGAAGTGCAGCCCATCGACCACCTTATAGGTGCTGCCGCTGGCTGGGGAGGTTTACCGCGAACAGCAGCTATGTACGTCGTGGCGAGCGTTGCGAACAACGACGGCAAGACACCGCATGCGGTCACATTGAAAGACGTACCGGTGGACGCCTTCTGGTCGATCACGGTCTATAACGCGGACGGCTATCTTGAGTCGAACGATCTGGGCGTGAACAGCTACAACAGCATCTCGGCGGAATCGAATGAGGACGGCTCATTCACGATTCATTTGGGCGGCTGTGACGACGGTCGCAAGAATTGCATCCCCATCACGCCCGGCTGGAACTACGCTGCAAGAATGTATCAGCCGCAAGAGGCGATCCTCGAAGGACGCTGGACGTTCCCAAGCCCGCACTAACAGCTTGAAAAAAAATTGCAGATTGCCCCGGACGGGAAAGAACTGAGGATCGAATAATCGGAATTGGCGTTCTAAACCAAAAAGGCCGACTCTCTTTCAGAGTCGGCCTTCAATTTTGGTAGCGGGGGTAGGATTTGAACCTACGACCTTCGGGTTATGAGCCCGACGAGCTGCCAGACTGCTCCACCCCGCATCAGTAGGAGCGCGATCATACTGGCATGCCCTTAAGTTGACAAGACCTTTAGGCGAGAATTGTCACGCAAAGTGCCCAGAGCCAGCCTGGGACGATTCCGAGGGCCAGAACGGCCACTGCATTAAGGCTAAGGACCACCCTCGTATCGGTACTGGCCTGCAGGACAGCCTGGTCTTCAGCTTCTTCGAAGTACATATACCAGATGACCCTGAGGTAGTAATAAGCGCCTACAACGGACGCCAGGACCATCAGAATGGCGAGACCGGTGTAGCCGGAACTCAGGACGGCGTCGATCACGTTCAATTTGCCGAAAAACCCGACCAGTGGCGGGATACCCGCGAGGCTGAGCATGATGAACATCATCATCACCGCGGTCCACGGACTGCGCTGATTCAGGCCTTTAAAGTCGCTGAGATTTTCCGCTTCATAACCGCGGCGGCTAAGGAGAATTATGATGCCGAATGCTCCGAGCGTCGCGACGACGTAGGTCAGCGTATAGAACAATGCCGCTGCATTGCCTTTTGCGGTGCCACAAAAAACGGCCAGCAGGATGAAACCGACGTGAGCAATGGTCGAATAACCCAACATGCGCTTTATGTTCGTTTGCGCGATAGCGACGATGTTACCGACCAGAAGTGACAGCACGGCCAAGACCATGATCATGTCGGCCCACACAGCGTGCATACCACCTAGACCGTCAACCAGGATACGGAGCAATAATGCCAGCGCCGCCACTTTGGGTGCCGAAGCGATGTACAGCGTGACTGGCGAACGCGCGCCCTCGTAAACATCCGGGATCCACATGTGGAACGGTACAGCCCCGAACTTGAAGGCAATTCCGACAATCAGGAATGCCAAACCAAACCAGAGCGGCAGGCCGTTCATATCAGGATTGGTGGCAAGATTGGCCGCGATCTCGGCAAACTGGAGGCTACCTGTGACACCATAAACCCAGGAGATACCGTACAGCAGCGCGCCCGATGCAATCGCGCCGAGCACAAAGTATTTCATAGCCGACTCGGCGGACTTAGCGTTGTTGCGATCGAATGCGACCAGCGCGTATTGCGACAATGCCAGCGTCTCGAGTCCGAGATACATCGACAGCATGCTGTGTGCCGAAATCATGATCATCATACCGAGCAAGCCAAACATACCAAGCACGTAAAACTCGCCCTTGTGGATGTCGTTCGCTCGCAGGTAATCACGTGCGTACAGGAAGCCGACGGCTACGAACCCGACGACAGCAATTTTCATCGCTTGTGACAGCGCGTCACTCACATAGGCACCGTAAAACACGACGGTCGTTTCCGATGGCGCCGTGGCGAACAAGACCCACAATGTGACAGCGAGGCCGATCATGCTTAGCCAGAACGTCACGACACGCTTCTCGTCCTCGACGAAGAGATCCGCGATCAACACCACACAGATCAGACCCAACAAGGTCATCTCCGGTGCAGCTGAAATGTAGTCAATTGCCTTCATCAGATCGTCCGTCAAAGCTTCGATTGCGCTATCTGCGCGACCAGCTGTTCAATACTCGTATTCATCATGTCGACCAATGGTGCTGGCCATAGGCCGAGCAGCAGAACCGATACGGCAAGAATTGCCAACACGAGAAACTCTCGTGAATTCAGATCCTGAAGTTCGGCGACATTGTCATTTGCCACCTCACCGTATAGCACGCGTTTTACCATCCACAGTGTGTAGGCAGCACCCAGGATCAATGTGGTCGCGGCAAGGAAGGCGTACCAGAAGTTCGCCTTGAAGGCCGCAATGATCACCATAAATTCGCCGACAAAGCCGGACGTGCCTGGCAGCCCCGCGTTTGCCATAGAGAACAGCACCATAAATGCGGCAAAAACCGGCATCGTGTTTGCAACGCCACCGTAATCGCCAATCTGGCGACTATGCACGCGGTCATACAGAACACCAACACACAGGAACATAGCGCCAGAGATAAGGCCGTGCGAAATCATCTGCACCATGCCACCGGTCATGCCGAGCCCTGCCCCGGTCTCTGAGCTGATCGACCAGACAAGAAAGAAACCCAGGGTTACAAAACCCATGTGTGCGATCGAGGAGTAAGCGATCAGCTTCTTCATGTCTTTTTGCATCAAAGCGACGAAACCGATGTAAACGACGGCTATCAGTGAAAGCGCGATCACGAAATCGGCGAAATAGGCGCTACCGTCAGGAACGATAGGCAAGGACAGTCGAATGAAGCCGTAACCACCCATCTTCAACATGATGGCCGCCAGGATGACCGAGCCACCGGTCGGTGCTTCAACGTGTGCGTCAGGCAACCAGGTGTGCACCGGCCACATCGGCACCTTGACCGCGAAGGCCGCCAGGAAAGCGACAAAGATCAACTTCTGCGCTGTCATCGAAAGCGGCACGTTCATGAAGCCGAACAGGTCGTATCCGCCGGTCTGGCCGTAAAGGTAGATAAAAGCCACCAGCATGAGGACCGAACCGAGGAATGTATACAGGAAGAACTTGATCGTCGCGTAGACGCGGCGCTCTCCGCCCCAGACACCGATAATCAGGAACATCGGCACCAGCATGGCTTCCCAAAACACGTAAAACAACAGGCCGTCCAATGCCGAAAAGACGCCAATCATTAAACCTTCAAGAATCAGGAAAGCGGCGAAGTACTGGGCGGGACGCGACTTGATCACGTCCCAGCTCGTAATGATGACCAGGGGTGTTACGAAAGTTGTTAGCAGAATCAACGGTGCGGAAATGCCGTCTATACCTAGGTAGTAGAAAGCGTTGATCGCATCCACCCAGGGGGCGCGCTCAACAAACTGCATGCCTGTCGCTGCATTATCGAAGCCCATGTACAACGCTGTGCTTAAAACAAAGGTGAGCGCTGTGATTAGCAGAGCGGACCAACGCATCATGCCGGCCTTCTCGGATTCAGCGTCGCCGCCGTCGCCAATGACCAGCAACATAAGACCGCCCATGACCGGGAGCCAAATCAGTACGCTAAGCAAATGCTGTGCAAGAAAATTCATCAGCCCGCCCTACCGAAACCAGATCAGCCAGCTAAGCAGCATGGTCAGGCCAATAATCATTGCGAAGGCATATGTGTACAGGTAGCCCGTTTGCAGCTGTCGCATGACACCAGCCAGCTTGCCGACTGACTTGGCCGTGCCATTGACCATGACACCATCAATCAACTGCTGATCGCCGCGCTTCCAGAGGAAAGAGCCGATGCCACGTCCCCAGGCGGCGAAGCCTTTGATCCACAGGTCGTCGAAGTAATACTTGTTCTCCAACAGGCGATTAATACCGGACAGCTTCGCCTGAATACTTGCAGGGATATCCGGGCGCTTCATGTACAGGAACCAGGCACAAAAGACACCAGCCGCAGCAAGCCAGAACACCGGGGTGACAATAGAGTGCGTCACAAGCGCCAAGCTACCGTGCCAGAAGCCATCCAGATTATCGGCGAGGACATCGTGCTGCGGCAGCACCTGGATCGCGTCCTGGAAGTAGTTCTCAAACAGCACCGGTCCTGCAGTAAACCAACCAATAATTGCCGACGGAATAGCCAACAGAATCAACGGTACCGTTACGACCCACGGTGTTTCGTGCAGATGTGACTTGGTCTCTGCGTCCATGCGTTCTTCGCCATGGAACACCAGGAAGAACATACGGAAGGAGTACAGCGCCGTGA
>JBPCXZ010000128.1:0-26340 GCA_051008055.1 Woeseiaceae bacterium | reverse complement strand
ACATCGTCCTGCACCGGCCAGCGCAAGCGGGGTTCTCGAATCTGGATATTGTCGATACGCTCGCCAGTGAGAAACGGCTCGATGCCGCGGCGGCTGGTTTCGACTTCAGGAAGCTCAGGCATGCAGCATGAGCGTTACTTGATCTTGGCTTCCTTGTAGACCACGTGCTTACGAATCGTAGGGTCGTATTTCTTCGTTTCCATCTTTTCAGGATGGAGCTTCTTGTTCTTTAAGGTCGTGTAGAAATGCCCGGTGCCGGCACTTGAAACGAGACGAATTTTTTCGCGATTACTTTTGGCCATTGGTCTGTCCTACACCCTAAATTTTCTGGCCCTGCTGACGCAGGTCCGCAACGACCTTGTCGATGCCGTGCTTATCAATGATCCGCATGCCCTTGTGCGATACGCGTAGACGAACCCAGCGGCTTTCATCTGCGAGCCAAAAACGCTTGTTCTGCAGATTCGGCAAGAAGCGGCGGCGAGTTTTATTATTGGCGTGAGAAACGTTGTTTCCGCTCTGCGGGCGCTTCCCGGTGACCTGGCATACCTTGGACATGACGTATAAGTCTCTGTTTTAACAATAAAGTTGCCCACGGTGGGTGGGCAAAGAGCGGGACTTTATACCAGCCGGAACCGCGTAATACAAGGGCTTTCACCCCTTCTTAGAGCAGTCCACGGCTGGCCAGCGAGGTTGTCTCGGCGGCACCGATAATCAGGTGGTCCAGGAGCCGGATATCGACCAGTTCCAGCGCCGATTTCAGCCGCCGCGTGATCCGCTCATCGGCCTGGCTGGGCTCGGCCACACCAGACGGATGATTGTGCGCCAGAATGACCGCTGCTGCATTGATCGCCAACGCTTCTTTGACCACCTCACGCGGGTAAACGCTGGTGCCGTCGATAGTGCCGCGAAACATTGGGTCGAAGCGCAGCACCCGGTGGCGATTGTCGAGATACAGGCAGCAGAACATCTCGTGCTGCAAGTGACCAATCTTGGCCTGCAGGAAGGCATGCGTGTCCGCCGGACTGCGAATTGCCTCGCCAACGGGCAGCGATTCCTCAAAGTACCGCCTGGCGAGCTCCGGCAGGGCCTGCAGCATCCGACAGCGGCCGTCGCCGATACCGGGCTGGGCAGTCAACTGGAACGCTTCAGCGTGCAGCAACGGGTGTAACCCGCCAAAGCGGCGCAGCAACCGCTCCGCCAGCCCCCTGTTGCCGATAATTCTGGTCAATAGATCTATATCCGACATGCGCACAGCCTGCCCGTCCGCAAAGCCGCCGGGCAAGCGCCAAAAGCAGCATCTATTCGGCCATTTGCTTCGCCAGCGTCAATGCCTGGCTGGGATCAGATTCGATATCAACCGCGACGCCAGCGCCCTCGATTCTGCCGTTGGTAAACGAGTAATAATCGGCCACCGGCACGCTGACGAGAAATCCCTCGCCAATGTCGAACATGCTTTGTGACAGCATCTCGCCGGCAGACGGTTGGCCGATGATGGTCACCAGACCAGATGCGCTCAGCGCGTCAGCGGCCATTTCTGTGGCCGATGCCGCGTGGTTATCCAGCAACACGAATACCTGGCCGTCGTAGTTCGGCTCGGCCGGCGTGAACTGAATTCGCAAGACGTCCTGTTCCTGCACCGCGCGCCAGAAGTCTATGATCGACCAGCCGTTCCATGGATCGGTCGCGAGAATCTGCTGTTCAGTCGGCAGTACATCACTGCTTCGATTCCAGACCTGCGACAGGAAGTAACCGGCGTCCAGAGGTTCGTCAATGATGTGTTCAACGAGTGGTTTTACCGCGAAGGCACCACCGCCGTTGCCGCGCAGGTCGATAATCAGTGTTTTCGGTTGCTCGACGGCAATTCGTTCAAAGGCTGCTTGTATCTGCTCGATAGTGTCGATACCCATCATGGTGCGAACCTTGAGAACGGCGACGTCGTCTTCAAACTCTACTGTTGCCGCTTCGAAGCCGACCCGCATTGTGTCGAGGTAGGCGAACATGTCGGCAGCCGATTGCGCTGAGCGCCGTAATTCGAAGTGCGAAAAAGGCTCGTTGTTCCACGTCGAGCGAAAACCAAGCAGCAGGTCCAGATCATCGTTGGCATCGCCCGCGATCTGTCGCATTTGCTGGCGAAAATCCTGGTACGCCGGCGCGGCAAGGTCATTCGGCGAATAAATTTTTGCCGCTACGACAGTATCGAACGACTCCATAAGTAACGAGTAGTCGCGAATCTTGTCGGTGCTGGTAGCCGGCGTCGCCTGCAACCGACCCACGATGTTTGCGGCGTCAATCTCTCCGCTTAGAACGTTATCTTCGATGCGAAACTGAATCTCACCACCTGATTCTGGTGCGAGCAACTGACCGACATAACTCCCGTCTTCCTGTTGCGCCGCTTCGAAGGCAAGCAGGCCGGAAATGCTCTGGCCATGCAGTCGATCATCCGAACCTGTCATGCGAATATGAAACTGCACCGGTCCGAGACGCTCTGCGTCCAACTCAACTTGCCAAATTTGTGTTTGCTCGGTGACGGCGGCAACGGCAGATGCCACTAACAACAGCACAGCAGTCACACTGAATAACGATTTGTACATTCCTGTCTCCTCGGGTTTCTCAGAACAGATGCACGCAATGCATCCTTTGGATGCATGCGGAAATGTTAAACTCGTCGAATGAATGTGTTGCTCGGCATATCCGGCGGCATCGCCGCATACAAGACACCTGAACTGGTGCGGCGCTTGCGTGAGCGCGGTGCAGAGGTGCAAATTGTCATGACCGCTTCGGCCAATGAGTTTGTAACCGAAACTGCACTGCAGGCTGTGTCCGGCAGGCCGGTTCGTTCCAATCTCTGGGACAAGGAAGCAGAAGCGTCAATGAGTCACATTGAGTTGGCGCGCTGGGCGGACATTGTTCTTATCGCGCCGGCGACGGCCGAGATCATCGCTCGGCTGGCGTCCGGTGCCGCATCTGATTTGTTGACGACAATATGCCTCGCTACCGAAGCGCCGGTTACCGTTGCTCCCGCGATGAACAAAGTCATGTGGGCTAATGCCGCGGTACAGAGCAACAAGGACACCCTGGTTGAGCGTGGCGTCAAAATTGTTGGGCCGGACAGTGGTTCGCAGGCCTGCGGTGAGGTGGGTGAAGGTCGGATGCTGGACCCTGACGACATCGCAGCAATTATCTGTGGCCCAACTGTCGTACACGATGAAGAACTGCTGTTGGCGGGTAAGACGGTTGTAGTCACAGCCGGTCCGACTCGCGAGCCGATTGATCCCGTGCGCTTCATTACCAATCGCAGTTCGGGAAAAATGGGCTACGCCATCGCAAATGCTGCACTGGAGCAGGGTGCACGGGTCATTCTGATCAGCGGCCCGACGTCGATACCAACACCAGCTGGTGCCGATGTACACGAGGTAGAGACAGCGCAGGAAATGTACGTGGCGACGCACAAGCAAATCGGCGAGGCCGACATTTTTATCGGTGCTGCAGCGGTATCAGATTACCGGCCGGTCGACACGCAGGCGCAAAAGATCAAGAAGGACGCAGATACCATGACTATTGACCTCGTTCGGTCCGAGGATATCCTGGCGTCAGTTGCAGCGCTGGAGGCTGGTCCGTTTACCGTTGGGTTTGCAGCTGAGACGGAAAAACTCAAAGAGCATGCGCTGGGCAAGCTGGAGCGAAAGAAGCTCGACATGATCGTTGCGAACCAAGTCGGCGGTGGCAAAGGCTTCGATAGCGATCAGAACGCCGCCACCGTCTACTGGAACGGTGCTGAACAAAAGTTCGAGTTGATGGATAAAACAGAACTTGCGCGTGGCATTCTAAAATTGATCGCGGAGCGGTTCGAGATCGCGTACAGTTCCGGCGAATATGCGATCAATTGAACTAAAAATACTCGATCCGCGCATCGGCGACGAAGTTCCGTTACCCCATTACGCAACCGACGGCTCTGCCGGTCTGGACATGCGAGCGTGTATCGACGACCCGTTGACAGTTGCCCCCGGCGAAACAACCTTGATTCCGACGGGTCTGGCAATCCATATCGGTGACCCGACTCTCGCGGCGGTTTTGCTGCCGCGCTCAGGCCTCGGTCACAAGCACGGTCTTGTGCTTGGCAATTTGACCGGTCTTATCGACTCCGACTACCAGGGACAGGTTTTCATTTCCTGTTGGAACCGCGGTAGTTCAAGTTACGAGATTCAACCAGGCGATCGAATCGCCCAGATGGTTTTCGTTCCGGTAGCACAGGTCAAATTTGAAGTTGTCGACGAGTTTGACGACAGCGCCCGGGGAGCGGGCGGGTTCGGTCACTCAGGCAAGGCCTGAGCAGTAACAGAAAGTCCCTTAAGACTCCTGAATCGATAGATGTCGCCATTGAAGCGCTGAATGATGTCGGCTTCGTCTTGCTTGTATTTTTCGAGATTCTTCTGATGTCGCGCGATCGTGGACTCAGTTTCTTCAATATCCCGCATCAGCGTTGGTTCTACCATCGGAGCGCTCGGGTCCGAGTTGTACGGACGATACTTCATTGATTCCTGCTTGAGTACTTGCAGGCGTCGATCCAGGTTTCGCAAGTAAAGTTCGGTGACACGTGATTGCGCCTGGAAGAGTTCGATACGGCGGTCTCGATGCATTTCAATTTCATTTACGTTTTGATACGTCGCGAGCAGTGCACGATCAGCGCGCTTCTGCAGCTCTTTCTGCATCTCGAGCTCGGCGGCAGCGCGCTCGGCAGCAAGCTGCTCTTCGGATTTCTTGCCGTCGATATGGCCTACAACTACGCCATGCTCGTTGATGACTGATTTTTCTTTGTCCGCGTATTCGACGGGGATTCTGTCGCCGTAGTGCCGTACACCTTCGTCGTCCACCCACGTGTAAGCCGCGCCGCTTTGTGCGCCGACAATCAGCGGCAAAAGCAGAAATATTGAGAGAGCGGTGGCCTTTACGTACATATTAGAATAATGCCATCAATGGCAGCTCCAGAACCGGGACTAGTTCCCGAAAACATAGCTTAATCGGAAGCGAATATTCTGTAAACGAAAAACAATTAGTTGTTAAATAACAAAGACTTAACTAATAATGCCGTATCTCTTGCGGTATTCCAGCACCGGATCGAGATATTTTTCGTATTCACTGGACTCTTCCAGCGTAACAATTAGGTCATTGAGGCCGATGATACTGACCACCGGAATACCCAGGGCCTGTTCGAGTTCCTGGACCGCCGATGCGGGTCCCTGGCCTCGCTCCTGCCGGTCCAGCGAGATCACTAACCCGGTGATTTCCGCGCCAGCCGCCGAGATGATTTGATAAGCCTCGCGGACGGCGGTTCCTGCCGTGATGACATCGTCAATGATCAGGACCCGGCCTTCGAGCGGTGCGCCAACGATACTGCCACCCTCGCCATGCGCCTTGGCTTCCTTGCGGTTGTAGGAAAAAGGCACATCAATGTCCTGATGTTCGGCCAGCGAGGATGCTGTTAGTGCGACCAGCGGAATACCTTTATAGGCTGGGCCGAACACCATGTCGAACTGGAGATCAGAGTCCGCGATCGTAGCGGCGTAAAAGCGCCCGACGCGTGCGGCGGCATATCCGGTATTAAAGAGGCCGGCATTGAAGAAATATGGGCTTACCCGACCAGACTTGAGCGTGAATTCGCCGAATCGCAGGACGCCAAGTTCGATAGCAAGATCGATGAATTCTTTCTTATACGCCTGCATGCTTCGGTATGATGTCGCCCTTAAAAATCGAACGGAATTATGACACAGGGTTGATGGAGGCGCAGATTGTTTCGAGTCATTAGTTTAAACGCCAACGGAATTCGCGCGGCGGCACGCAAAGGTGTCTTCGAATGGTTAAAAAAACAAAATGCGGACGTGGTCTGCATTCAGGAAACCAAGGCGCAGGAACATCAGTTAGTCGATGAGTGTTTCAAGCCGGCCGGTTACCACTGTTACTACGAAGACGCAGTGAAGAAAGGCTATAGTGGTGTTGCGATCTATTCGAAGCAAAAGCCGAAGAAGATCCATCGTGGTTATGGCGACAAAGAATTCGACGACGAAGGTCGTTACGTTGAAGTTCAGCTTGAAGGCATCAACGTAGTTTCCGTTTATCTGCCGTCGGGCTCATCGAGCGAAGAGCGGCAGGCCGCTAAATTTCGTTGTCTCGATACCTTTACCGAACATCTGCACATGCTGCGCCGGCGTCGCTCGCAGACAATCATTTGCGGCGACTGGAATATTGCGCACAAAGAAATTGACCTGCGGAACTGGCGAGCGAACCGCAAGAACTCTGGGTTTACCCCGGAAGAGCGCGCCTGGATGGACAAAGTATTCGGCGAATATCGCTGGGTCGACGCATTCCGCGAAGTTGAGTCGGGTCCCGACCTGTATACGTGGTGGTCGAACCGTGGTCGCGCCTGGGATAACAATGTCGGGTGGCGACTCGACTACCAGGTCGTGACTGAAGGACTCAAAAATAGCGTCATTTCGGCAGATATATACAAGAAAGAGCGATTTTCTGACCATGCGCCGCTGATCATGGATTACGATTGGTCGCATGGGAGCTGATAGCAGCACGGCGGTAGCGGAAGAAACATTTGGCTGGCGCCACTTATTGCAAAAAAATGTTCTCGTTATTCTGCTGCTTGGCTTTTCGTCTGGCCTGCCGTTTCCGTTGGTGTATTCGACACTGTCTGCCTGGTTGTCGGACGCCGGCCTGCAACTAAGCACTATCAGTACATTTGCATGGCTCGGTTTCGCTTATAGCCTGAAGTTCGTTTGGGCGCCCATCGTAGATTCTGCTCGGCTACCATTTCTCACAGGACTGCTGGGCCGCCGCAGAGCCTGGATGCTGCTGTCGCAACTTGCCATCGGTGCAAGCCTTTTGGTGTTGGCGAATACGAACCCGCTGGAGGGCATTGGCACTTTTGCGGCCTTTGCACTTGCCGTTGCATTTTCGTCCGCGACCCAAGACATTGTTATCGACGCCTACCGAATTGAAAGTGCCGAGAGCCGTATGCAAGGTGTTTTGGCGGCCGCTTATCAATATGGTTATCGGATCGCCATGTTGGTCAGCATGGCCGGTGCACTGGCGCTTGCCGAGTATGCGTCGTGGTCTGCGACGTACATGGCGATGGGCGGATGTATGTTGATCGGTATCCTGACAACTCTTCTTTGCGACGAGCCAGCGGAGCAAGTTCGTCAAAGCCTGTACGCCGGCAAGTCTTACCTTATGAAGGTGGCTGCCTGGTTCGAAAGCTCGGTGCTCATGCCTTTCGGCGATTTTATTCAGCGCTTTGGCAAGTTCGCGATCGTGCTATTGCTATTTGTTTCTTTCTATCGCCTAAGTGACTACGTTCTCGGCATCATCGCAAATCCCTTCTATCTGGATATCGGCTACACCAAATACCAGATATCTGCGATTGCGAAGGTGTATGGAACCTGGATTACGTTGTTGGGTGTCGGATTAGGCGCAGCTGCGGTTCTCAGATTCGGTGTCGCGCGCTGCCTCTTCACGGCCACACTGTTGATAGCTAGTACCAATCTTTTCTTTGCGGCGATGGTGATCGTTGGGCCTGAGCCCTGGATGCTCGCTGTGACTATAACGGCGGACAACCTGGCAGGTGGGTTTTCAGGAACCGTTCTGATCGCGTACCTGTCCAGCCTGACAAATCTTTCCTTCACTGCCACACAGTACGCCCTGTTGAGTTCTTTCATGTCGTTGCTTGGGAAATTTTCAGCGGGATATTCGGGCAATGTGCAGGAATCGATAGGCTGGCTCGGGTTTTTCTTATATGCCGCAGCACTCGGTGTTCCGGCAATCGTCCTGGCCATCATTGTGTCGAAGCGGCACGACAGTCTTGTTGGCAAGCAATGAGTAACATCGAGGTCGCCGTTGGCAAACTTGACGAACTCAGCGACCCGGGTTGCCGAGAATTTCAGATTGGTGACGGCGACTGGCCGCTATACGGATTCGTGGTGCGGCAGGGCGACCAGGTATTTGCCTATGAAAACTACTGCGTCCATATCGGACACCCGCTCAACTGGGCGCCCAACGCATTCCTGACCAAAGACCGAAGTTCAATTATCTGTGCATCGCATGGCGCGATGTACGAAATCGATACCGGACTATGTTTCGCAGGCCCATGCTTGGGCAAGTCATTGCGAACCGTTGCTAGCGCTGTGCGCGATGGGGTGGTTTACGTCAGTGGCAAGCCGGGCCGCTGAGTACCTGAGTTTCAGACTACTTAGGCTCGTTCAGAAATTCGAAAATCTCGTGAAAGCCAGGCGGGACCTCATCGTCTTTCTGACCAACGTAGTCGTCGGGATCCATATCGACTGAGCCGGACCAGTCTTCTGGTGCACTTATTTCAACCGTAAGGAGTTCGGCCCAGGACTCCAATTCAACTTCTTCAATCGTCGCGTCGAAATGTTGAATCTCGATCGTGTGGTCTTCCTCATCAACTGCGACAACCTCGAACATGTTGCCGTTCGGACGGCGAAACCACTTCCCGATAACGGGGTATGCGACTGCCATGACATTGACCTGATTTTTAGGGCTCTACTAATAGTTATAGATCAATTTTCTGAAAACGCCAGTCCCAGATTCTGTGACCTTTTTTTAAACCGCGTCGCTCAAATTTGGTCGCCGGCCGAGCGAGAGGCTGGTCGCCCGCATGTTCGCGTCGTTCGGCACAATCAAACAAGTCAGAAACATCAAGAACTTCATCAATATGCTCCGCATAGTTCGCCCAGTCGGTCGCAATGTGCAGTGAAGCACCTGATTTCATCCGGCTTGCGCAGAGCTGCAGAAAAGACGGCTGCACGATACGCCGTTTGTGGTGGCGTTTCTTCGGCCATGGGTCGGGGAAGTAAAGATTGATACGTTGCAACGACTCCGGCGGCAGAGAGTTCTCAAATACCTCAATAGCGTCGTGGCCAATCAGCTTCAGGTTTTCGACGCCAGCCGCTCGCGCTGCGATCATGCAGTGACCGATGCCGGGGTCGTGCACCTCGACGCCGAGAAAATTGGCCGCCGGATCGGCAACAGCCAGTTGTACCAACGAATCTCCGTTGCCAAATCCGATTTCGAGGATGCAAGGTGCCTCGCGATCAAACACTTCACGGAGATCCAGCTCGTCGCCCGTGTACTCAATGCCGAAGTCCGGCCAGAGGTCGGCGAGTGCTTTTTGCTGCGATGCAGTCATGCGACCCGCGCGTCGTACGAAGCTGCGGATCGTTCGCTTATGCTCTTCGTTTGCCAATTTTCATTTGCACAGGGCCCATTTTCTCTGGACTCTGGCCTCCGACCGTCTCGTAGAATGACCGAATTACCTGCATATCGGCCTCGACGTCGCCGGTCAACGTCATCATCGGGCCGAAACCGAGGCGTTTGTTCGGGTAATCGAAGAAGCCGAAGATCACAGGGACGCCGGCTTCTTCCGCGATCCGATAGAAACCGGACTTCCAGGTCTTGGTCTTGCTGCGCGTGCCTTCGGGCGCCAAGCCAAACAAAAATTTTTCGTTGGCGTTGAATGCATCAACCGCTTGTCGAACAGCGGAGCGTGAATCGTGGCGATCGAGGGGGATCCCGCCCATGCCGTTCAAGAGCAGGCTCATTGGGAACCAGAACATCTGCTTCTTCACAAAAAATTTGACGTCGATGCCGTAGGCTACTTTGTAGACCAGCAACCAGTAGCCATCCCAATTGGATGTATGCGGCGCGCCAATGATAACGGCCTTGTCGAGGCACGGCCCCGGTCCGACTGGTGTCCAGCGACCCAGCCAAAGTAAAAATTTTGCAACACGCGGCCAAAACACGTCAATTCTCCGATGGTTCTTCTGCTGATTTTCGATGCTGCAGTATGATCGGCATTATCAGTAAGGTAACTAACAGGCAGCCAAATAATGCGCCTGCCGCTTGAGCGCCGAACTGTAGCAGGCTTGGGCTGCGTGCGACGGTGAATGCGCCAAAAGCTGCAATGGATGTTGCTATGGTTACAACAACCGCCAGGCCTGTTTCGGCAAATACATCCCCCAGGTCGCCGTCATGACGGCGCCACGACGCCTGCAGATGGACACCGCCATCGACACCGATACCGAGCACCATCGGGACAATAGCAGCAGTGACAACGGACACTGCGACCCCAGCATAAGACATTGCGCCAGCCACCCAGATCAGTGAAAGCACCAGCGGCAGCAGAACTACGAAAGGCAGGCTGATGCTACGAGTGCCGATAGCGAGCACCAACAGAATTAATGCGGCCGCGAGCGGCAGTACGAATTGGATATCTGCATATAACAACTCGTCAATTCGCGCGTTCATGGCGGGCGCGCCACTGAGTTGCCAGCTGCCGAGGCCGAGGCGTTCGATCTGATTTTCGATATCCCAGATTACAGCCTGGTAATTCCCGCGAATAAAAGGATCTTCGACGGGGTGAACCTGCACAAGACCCGTAACGTCAGGAACTTCGATCAGGCTCGCAACGCTGGCCGGCCGCTCATCATCCGCCATGAACTCAATCGCGTCCTCTTCGTTATCAAACATCAGAATGATTGGCGATGCGCTGAGTCCGTATTCTTCTGCAATGCGTTCTTGCAGTAGCCGCGACTGCACGTCATTGCCTTCGAGCTGACGGATATCGCTGAGGTACTCAAGCTTACCTGCACTAACCGCCGCAGCGATGGTGACGGCGATAGCGAAAACAGCGAGCGACTTCGGCCAGTTCGTGATCAGTTTTGCCAGCCGTCGTAGCGGCATCGATATCGCGGTTCTGTTCGTTAACCATTGCTCCGGACATGACAGCAGAACCACCGGCAACAGCGTGATGCATGAAAAATAGACGCCGGCAGAGACTAGCGCGCCGGCCATGCCAAGATCGGCGAAACCACGTAGCTCGGCAAGGGCCAATGCACAGAAAGTCGCGACCGTGGTCACGCTGGCAACGGTGATTGGCACAATGACGCGGCGCCAGGCAGACACAACCGCCGCGTCCCGCGACAAGCCGTCCTGCCTGATTGCATAGCGGCAGGCCTGGATCATGTGAATGCAATGGTCAATGCCGATGCCGATTAGCAAAGTCGGAATGGCGGCGGCTAGCAAGGTGAGCTCCGGGCGCAACAGGCAGTACGCAGCAAGGCCCCATGCGATACCGACGCCTACTGGAATCATCATCAGCAGCGCCAATAGGCCGATGCGGTAGATAAACGCAAACAGGAAGGTCACCAACACGAGCGCAACGCAGAGGGCTTTGAGCAAGTCGACGTCGAGGCGCTCGTGCGATTCGACAATGTACGCTGGCGTTCCCGCCATACCGCAACTCGGTGCCATGACCGCCAGCATGGCGCCGACCCTGTCGACGGCAACACCGGCATCGAGGTAATCGGCCGGGTCGCCGGCCAGCGAAAATGCGTACAGGGACGACTTGCCGGGCTGAATATAGGTGCGGGTATTCGCAGTAATCTCAGGTAGTGCGACAACCTTGTCGACTGCAATTCGTGGCATGTATGTGTCCGCATCACATATAACCAGGAGTTCCTCGAGCCCGGTCGTGACGCTGGCAATATCGCGAAATGTCAGAACTGCTGGATCATCACTGCCGAGTAATCCGTAAAGATCACCATTGAGTCGAAGTTCATCCAGCTTTACTGCCGAGAGGAGCGTAATAACTATGCCGACAACGAGAATCGGAAAAGAGGGCCATCGCTCCGGAAACTTCATTTAGCCTTGCTGGCAAGATAACGAATAGCGGCAGGCAGGTCCTTAAGCACTTCGCGCAGCTGTGGCATGAGTTTGCGCAGGTCATTCAGCATCGCTTCCGGCCCGATCTGTTCGCTCATCCACTTCTTCATTACCGGGTGCGCCGTCTTCCACAGGTCGAGCTGTGGGTACAACTCCCGACCGAGTCCCTCGATGTTAAACAACGTCTTCTGCAACAAGATCAACTGCGGCTGGATCTCTACATTAAATCGTTGCGCTACGCGGAACAGACGCAGCAAGACTTGAGCAAATGAAATCTCCGCAAGTGGCTTGTTGAATACCGGTTCGCAGACCGTTCGCACAGCGGTTTCGAGCTGGTCAATTCGCGTGCCCTCCGGTACCCAGCCGGACTCCAAATGCAGTTCCGCAATTCGGTGATAGTCGCGCTCGAAAAACGCGAGAAAGTTTTCGGCGAGATAGCGCTGATCGTCTGGGCTCAGAGTGCCGACGATTCCAAAGTCGACAGCAGCATACTTGGGCTTGTCTGGATCGGTGACGATGACAAAAATATTGCCGGGGTGCATGTCGGCATGGAAGAAGTTGTGGCGAAAGACCTGTGTAAAAAATATTTCGACGCCGTTTTCAGCCAGCAATTGGATATTGGCGCCGGCCTCGCGTAGAGCATCCATGTCGCTAATTGGAATACCGAATATTCGCTCCTGCACCATCACCGCTGGCTTGCAAAAATCCCAATATATTTCAGGGACATATAACATATCTGAGTCTGCGAAATTGCGCTTCAGCTGGGCGGCGTTGGCAGCCTCGCGCATCAGGTCGAGTTCGTCGATGATGGTGCTCTCGTACTCATCCACGACCTCAAGAGGTCGAAGTCGTTTGCCGTGCTGCCAATAGCGATCTGCAAGCCCGGCCAGGAATTTCAGTACCTCAATATCGCGTTCGATGATTTCCTGTACACCGGGGCGCAACAGCTTGACGATCACTTCGTGGCCTTCCGGCAACTTCGCGGTGTGTACCTGAGCGATGGATGCGGCAGCGAAGGGTTCGCTGTCGAATCGCTCGAAGACGTCAGTTACCGGTTTCCCGTACGCTTCGTCGAGAATCGCGATGGCTTCTTCAGCTGGAAAGGGCGGTACTTCGTCCTGCAACTTTGCGAGCTCATCGGCGATGTCAGGTGGCAACAGATCGCGGCGCGTAGAGAGTGCCTGGCCAAACTTGATAAAGATTGGGCCGAGTTCTTCGAGCGCGAGACGAATGCGCTCACCCAGCGGCGCAGTCTTATCACGGCGACGCGGCGCCAGATAGAAAACAAAACGCAGCGGCCGCAACAAGTGCGTTTCCTTGATCAGGTCGTCAAGGCCGTACTTGACGAGCACGCGCTGAATGCCGATCAGGCGAAAAATTGTCTGTCGACTGGCCATCAGGGATTGTTCTCGAGGCGCTGTAGCCGTGCCGCCATCCGATCTACATCATCGCGCAATGTTCCAACCTGGTCTGTGAATCGTTCAACTTCGTAACGCGTCGGTAACTCCCGACTTTCTTCCTGCAAGTATTCGCGAATGTTGCCGCCCATGGTGCTGCGTACGTCGCGCGCCCAGTTGCCAACGCCTCTCGCAAGCTCCGCGACGCGGTGTGCCGCCACGTCACCTATGAAGCGTGACAGTTCTTCTTCGAGATCAGGCTGGGCGAAGTCGAGCAACTTTTGAAACTGCTGTGCGGTTGCTGCATCGCCGGTCAGTTTCACATCGCCACTGCGAATTGCCGATTCGCCACCGCCCTGAATCATGCGGGCCAGTGAGATCAGTGAACCGCTAATCACGACGTCCGGTTCGTCGCTGTACTCTGTTGTGAGTGCAACGACATCCTGAGCAAAGGAAAAATACATTGCCAGTGTCGAATCGCGAACTTGAACAGCGATTGTTGAGCCATTAAGTTTGGCTGCAATTTCCCGAGCAGGTGTAATTTCCTGGATATTCCGATTCAGCACATCGGCGACAGGGCGTAACAGGGTTTCTAAGGGACCAGCCACGACAACGCCTAGATGCGGTAGCCGCTGTGCAAGGCGACGATGCCGCCTGCAAGGTTTTGGTAACCGGTGCGCTCAAAACCCGCATCCATCATCATCCCTTTGAGCGTTTCCTGGTCCGGATGCATGCGAATCGACTCCGCGAGATACTGGTAGCTGTCGCTGTCGTCGGCGACGAGCTTGCCCAGCATCGGTAGCACCTTGAAAGAGTAGAGATCGTAGGCCGGTTTGACCGTTTCATCTGGTTTCGAAAATTCGAGGATCAGCGCTTTGCCGCCGGGCTTAAGTACGCGAAACATTGACCGCAACGCTGCGTCTTTGTCCGTAACATTGCGCAGACCAAATGCAATCGTGATGCGGTCGAAAGTGTTGTCGGCAAACGGCAGATTCTGTGCGTCGACCTGGGCGATTGACAGGTTGCCGGCAACGCCAGCATCGATCAGCCGGTCGCGCCCTTGCCGTAGCATTGCAGCGTTTATATCTGCCAGGACGACATGCCCTTTTGGGCCAACTTTTCCCGCAAACTCCTTGGCCAGGTCACCGGTGCCGCCGGCCAGATCAAGAACGACGTGTCCTTTGCGGATATTAGCCTGCTCTATCGTGCGCCGCTTCCACAGTCGATGCAGCCCGCCCGACATCAAATCATTCATGATGTCGTAGCGACTGGCGACCGAGTCAAAAACCTCTTTTACGAGGTCCGCTTTGTCTTCGACCGGCACGGATTTGTAACCGAAATGCGTCGTTTCGGTATTGCTGTCGGATTTGGCCATGTTTTGGTTTATTCAGGCTTTTTTCGAGCATACCCTGCTGCTGCAAGGCGGTCGAGATAACTACGCCAATTGGCGGTCATATCGGTGCCGAGTTCGTGCAGGTATTCCCAGGTATAAAGCCCTGAATCGTGGCCATCGTCGAAGATCAGGCGCACCGCGTAGTGACCGACCGGCTCAATAGCCGTTATGCCAACATCTTCTTTGCCGGTCTGCAGTGTTTCCTGCCCCGGGCCGTGCCCTTTCACCTCCGCACTGGGCGAATGCACTCGCAGGTACTCACAGGTGTACGAAAACTCGCTGCCATCGTCGAATGTGACGATAAGCGTCTTCGATTCTTTCTTGAGACGTATTTCCGTGGGCGTCACAGGATGTATCTACTGAGATCTTCGTCTTTGGAAAGCTCAGCGAGATGGTCATCGACATAGCCGGCGTTGATTTGGATGTGGGTGCCGCTCTTGTCCGATGCCTCAAACGAAACGGTTTCGAGCAGCCGTTCCATCACCGTGTGCAGGCGTCGTGCGCCGATGTTCTCGGTGTTCTCATTCACCTGGAAGGCGACCTCGGCGATGCGGCGAACACCGCTTTCGGCGAAGTCGACTTCGACCTCTTCGGTACTGAGCAAAGCTTTGTACTGCGCGGTCAGTGATGCGTCTGGCTCGGTCAGGATGCGCACAAAGTCGTCCGTTGACAGCGAGGTGAGCTCCACTCGAATCGGGAATCGTCCCTGCAGTTCCGGGATCAGGTCGGATGGCTTAGACACATGGAACGCGCCTGACGCAATAAAGAGAATGTGATCGGTGCGTACCATGCCGTACTTGGTATTGATCGTGCTGCCCTCAACAATCGGCAACAAATCGCGTTGCACACCTTCGCGTGACACATCTGCGCCCTGCGTGCCGGAACTGCGCGCTACCTTGTCGAGCTCGTCCAGGAACACGATGCCGTGCTGTTCAACAGCTTCTAGTGCCTGCGCCTTAAGCTCATCTTCGTCAATGAGCTTTGCAGCTTCCTCATCCGTCAGGTGTTTCAGCGCATCCTTAACTTTTAATTTGCGCGTTTTCTGCCTGCCGCTACCAAGATTCTGAAACATGCCCTGCAGCTGACTGGTCATGTCTTCCATTCCTGGCGGAGCCATAATTTCTACGCCAACCGGCATTGCCTGGATGTCGACCTCGATTTCCTTGTCGTCCAGTTTGCCTTCGCGCAGCATCTTGCGAAACTTCTGGCGTGTTTCGCTGTTGTCGTTGGCAGGCTCAGCATCATTGGTGAAACCGATCGGCTGGGACGGTGGTGGCAGTAACGCGTCCAATACTCGTTCCTCGGCAGCGTCTTCCGCGCGGTGCCGGAACTTGCTCATCGCATCTTCACGAATCATCTTGACGGCAACGTCCATCAGGTCACGCACGATGCTGTCGACTTCGCGGCCGACGTAGCCGACTTCGGTGAACTTAGTCGCTTCAATCTTGATAAACGGCGCTTTCGCCAGTCGCGCCAGGCGACGGGAGATCTCGGTCTTGCCGACACCCGTTGGGCCAATCATCAGAATGTTCTTCGGCGTAATTTCGCTACGCAATGGCTCGTCGACCTGTACCCGGCGCCAGCGATTGCGCAGTGCAATGGCGACGGCACGTTTGGCGTCATCCTGGCCAACAATGTGTTTGTCCAGTTCCTGGACGATTTCTCTAGGGGTCATTTGTGACATGACTATAGTTCTTCGATAGTGACGTTTTGGTTGGTGTAAACACAGATATCGCCGGCGATAGCCAGCGCCTGCTCAACAATGTCGCGAGCTTCGAGGTCTGTGTTGCGTAATAGTGCCAGGGCGGCAGCTTGTGCAAAGGGTCCGCCTGAGCCAATAGCCATCAGATCGTCTTCGGGTTCAATCACGTCGCCGTTACCGGTAACGATAAGAGACTTCTCTTCATCTGCGACGCACAGCAACGCCTCGAGTCGCCGCAGCCGCCGATCGGTGCGCCAGTCTTTGGCCAGCTCGATCGCTGCGCGAGTCAGGTTGCCGCTATATTGTTCCAGCTTGCTCTCGAACAGCTCGAACAAGGTGAATGCGTCAGCCGTGCCGCCGGCGAAACCAGCGATTACCTTGCCGCCCGCCAGCGGTCGGACTT
This sequence comes from Woeseiaceae bacterium, assembly GCA_051008055.1. GTDB lineage: Bacteria > Pseudomonadota > Gammaproteobacteria > Steroidobacterales > Woeseiaceae > UBA1847. The sequence goes on along the minus strand of JBPCXZ010000128.1, from coordinate 9,703 downwards.
TCTTGGCATTACCTTTCATTACGGTATTGCCCATGCTGACCTGGCCGTCGCCGGCGATAGCTACCTTGCCATTGCGGCGAACCGAGACAATAGTTGTCCCTCGAAATTGTTCCATGATGCTTTCCTTGAGCGGGCTAGTCTTTTTTTCGCGCCCTGGGATGGGTTTTGTCGTATATCTGGGCGAGATGCTGGAAGTCAAGGTGGGTGTACACCTGGGTGGTCGAAATATTCGAATGTCCCAGTAATTCCTGCACTCCGCGCAGGTCATGACTGGATTCCAGAAGGTGGGTGGCGAACGAGTGCCGGAACAGGTGCGGATAAACCTTGGAATCGATGCCTTGTCGCTTCGCCCAGTAGGTCAACCGTGCCTGGACTGAGCGATGACTCAATCTCTGCCCGCGATTGCTGACAAACAGGGCGCGTTCGTCGGTGTCGGCCATGCCGACACGAGTCTTGTGCCATCGCTCCAGTGCATGCAGCGCTTTGCGGCCCACCGGCACTATCCGATCTTTGTTGCCTTTACCGGTAACCCGTACTGTCGCGTCACGGCTGTCGATGTCGCCAATATCGAGATCGACGAGCTCGGCAAGCCGCAGGCCTGATGAGTAAAGGAGCTCAAGAATTGCCCGGTCACGATCAACGATCGGGCTGTCGCCGGGAATCTCAAGCAGCTTGGCCATGCGATCGGCATCAAGGTTCTCCGGCAGTCGCTTGCCGTGTTTGGGGGCTGGCACTGATTCAACGGGATTTTTCTTCGCGTGTTTTTCGCGTAGCAGGTAGCGAAAAAACGTTCTTGCTGCCGACAAGCGCCGCTGGATGCTGCGTGCGGACAGTCCGCGACGAAAACTGGTGCCGGAAAAGGATCGAAAGTCTTCGCTATCGAGCTCGGTCCAGGCCGCGCGGCCGATCTCATCGCAATAGTCGACCAGTGCGTTGAGGTCGCGGCGGTAATGTTTGCAGGTCAGCGGCGACAGGCGGCGCTCGTACTCGAGGTGGCCGATGAATTTGTCAATCCAGTCCTTTTCTGCGCTGTCCAACGGGCGGCTCCCGTGACTTGTCCCGTCAGTAGCGCGCGAGCGCCCCGGCGACCAGGTCCCCGACACGTGCCAGGAAATCAATGCTCATGCCCGGATGAAAACGATCTGCATCGTTACTGCCAATCGCCAGGAATCCAATCTCTGCGTTATCGCCTAGTGGTACCAGGGCGACGGATCCGATTTCGTCGCTGTCGTAATGAAACAGGAATGACCGCTGTGAATCTCTGACTTGGCCGCAGCGCGGGCCACTGCCTTCCAGGAAAGTTTCAAACGGCTTTAGTTCGGCGCTTGCACGGGGCAATGCGCGGAAGAAGCGTCCGGCATCGATGTCTTCAAACATCGAAGGATCGGCAAACAGTACAAGAATCGATTGGTCCGCGCCGAAACCGCTACGCATGCCGGTCTCAACGGCAGTCACCGTTTCAGCGAGTTCCGTCGCGCCCAATAACTGCAAACCGAGTTCGTGAATCTTGGCGGCCAGCGTGTCATTCGCTCGAGCAACCTCCACCAGTTCCTTGAGCTGCCGTTGCATCTTAATTTCTTTCTGGCGGAGCATCGAAACCTGGCGTTCAACGAGGGAAACCGCTTCACCGGAGCCATGCGGTACGCTGAGTGATGAAAGAATGGCGCTGTGTCGTTCAAAAAAGTCGGGATTGGCCTCGAGATAGTCGCGGACGGCTGCTTCGGAAAGCCCATCGTCAACGAAATCCGGTTTGCGTTGTGTGCTCATAGGTCGATTGTGCCCTCGCTGATGAATTCGACGTCGCCGCTAAGCCAGATGCTGGCGTCCATGCCGCGCCAGCTTACCACGAGTTGTCCGCCGGGCAGATGCACCGCAACGTCTTCGTCAAGCTGTCCGCGGCGAATACCCAAAGCCACAGCTGCGCATGCGCCGGTGCCGCAAGCTAGCGTTTCGCCGACGCCTCGTTCAAAGACCCGAAGTTTGATGTTGGCCCGGTCGACAACTTGCATGAAGCCGACATTGCTGCGGTTCGGGAATAGTTCGTGGGACTCAATTGCAGGCCCAAGACCCGCTACGTCGGCGACCTGGAGATCGGCAACCTCGAGCACGCAGTGCGGATTGCCCATCGACACGATGCCGACATCGATCTCGCTGCCATTGACACTCAGACGGGTGACAGCGTCATCAAACTCCGGTGCCCCCATGTCGACATATGCCCGCTCCAGATTGCTCACACGCGCCTGTAGTCGGCCGGCCGGACTTTCGAGCGAGAATTCTTGCAGGCCTGGATTCTGGGAAGCCAGCAGTACAGATACGCAACGCGCTCCGTTGCCACATTGCTCAACTTCGGAGCCGTCATAGTTGAATACCCGGTAAGCGGCCTCGGCTTCTGGATCCTGAGCCCGATGCAACCACATTAGCTGGTCAAAGCCCTCGCTCGAAGATGCTTCTCGCAGTGCATCAAGAATATTTTCGTCGGGCGTGATCGGATCGGCAGCGCGCTGGTCTACGATCAGGATCTTGTTACCCGCGCCCAGCATTTTTTGAAAATGGAGTTGCATCTTGAGGAGTGTATCAACGAGGTTTTGTCGGATGGACTTTTGAAGTCTGCGTCTGTAGTTTACATAAGGACCACACCAAACTAATAACAATTGCCCTTGGAGAGAGTCATGCGGCACATAATGGTTCTAAACGCGAAAGGTGGCTGCGGTAAAAGCACAATCGCGACCAACATCGCTTCTTACTTTGCCAATGAAGGCGCTGCTGTTGCGCTGGCCGACTACGACCCACAGCGGTCGGGTCTGGATTGGCTGGAGCGGAGACCGGACAACCGGCCAAAAATTGCCGGCGTAGCCGCCTATGACGAAGGCTTGCGACGCGCACCGCGTAATTCCGACATTTTGGTTATCGATGCGCCCGCGCGAACGCATAGCTCGGAACTGACCAACCTGGTCAAGCATGCCGAGACGATTGTCGTGCCGGTTTTGCCATCAACAATAGACATGCAGGCGACCTCCAATTTCCTTAAAGAGCTGCAGGGTCTGCACCGGGTGCAGAACAAAGAGGTCAAGATCGGCGCGATCGCGAATCGCGTGCGTGACAACACACTGATCTTCGACGACCTGGATGAGTACCTGACGAAGGCACGAGTTCCCTATATTGCTGCGTTACGTGAGGCACAAAACTATGTGCGCGCATACACACGCGGCCTGGGTATCTTCGAGTTGCCCGAATACCTGGCGTGGCCGGACTGGGAAGAATGGGAGCCTCTGACTGCATGGCTCCGGAGTGTACGTAGCCAGCCCTGACGGCGAGACCTGAGTTAGCTGTCTTCTGCTTCGGCCGGCTCGTCGCTGTGGAGGTGTGGTATGGCGGGCAGCGGCTCGTCGGTGACCATGCCAAGCCCTGACTTGTAGGCATCTGCAGCGGCGTCACCTTCACCCAATTGGCTCAAAAGCCGTCCATAAACCTGGTAGGCGTCCGGTGTCGGTCGCACGGCTAGTACGGTTTCGAGATAGCTGCGGGCCTTGCCCCACAATTCATTGCGCAGGCACAGCCGGGCCGCTGTCAGTAGCAGGTCAGCGTCGTCCGGCCGTTCTGTCAGCCAGTTCTCCGCCCGCTGTAGTTGCTTGCTTGAGTCCGGTCCTTCCACCAGGCCGTAGAGTTGGACCAGGGGCGCCCGCCATTCTTGTTTCAACGCCGAGATAAGTTCCTTTTCGGCTTTCTGGTGCATATCGGTACGCATCAGGGCTTCGAAATAAGCCTTGAGCAGCGCCGGGTCATGCTTGAATTTCTTGGCGATGCTGCCCCATTCGGTGGCGACCGCATCGCCGCTACTCGCACGCGCCAGGTTCTCGATATAGACCCGGGTCGTCCAGCGGTCGATCGTCTCCTGATTGATGCGGCCGTGTTTCTTAAGGCGTGGCAAAATTTCAGCCAGATTGCCCCAGTCTTCGAGGCGATGGTAAAGGCGGCCCAGCAATGCGATGGCATAGCTGTGGTCTTTGGAGTTCTCGTCGAGACGGCGCAGGGTTGCCAAAGCCTGCTCGTATTGCTCGCGGTCGAGTTGCAGCTCTGCCTGAGTCAGCAGCACTGCATTTGCAGCCTCCGGTGTCTGTTCATAGGCCAGCTTGAGCCACTCGTCGCGACGTTCGTCCTGTCCCTGCAAATGCGCGGCCCGAGCGGCCTGCAGGTAATTGAATAGTGGGGCGTCACTGCCGGCTGCGGCCCTGGCCAGCAGCTTCTCACCCTTGGCGAAATTACCTTCAGCGATCTGAATCATGCCTGCGGTTAGTTTTTGCCCGGCGCGACCAGCACGCAGTCGTCCTGCTGCCTCGCCCAGCTTGCGCGGTGCGCGAATGACCAGCCAAGCCAACCAGGCCGCAGTTACCGCCACAATAAAAAGGATAAACAGCATAGGAACCGACATTTCGAAAATGTGGCCGCGAAAATTGATAATGACGTAGCCAGGGTCACCGAGAACGAACTGGGCCAACAGTGCACCCAGCACCAAGGTGACGATGACGATCAGGGCAACTTTCATTGCGTATTCTCGGACACCGATGTGTGACGGCGCAGCAGGCGCAGCGACGCTGAAATATCAGGATTCTCGGCGGCTACCATGGCGCCCTTCAGTTCGGCTATCGTATCGAGCGCTGCCGCAACCTGGCTGCTGGTAGCGTCAAAATAAGTGCTGAGCCACTCAGCCGAATCGTTGAGACTGGACTCGTAAATCTGCCGCTCGCCGCGCAGCAGCGCCAGGCGTGCTGTCTGCATCTGCAATGCCAGGTTGGTGCGCAGGAAATACTCTGCCTGCGGCGAGATCAGCGGCATGACCGTCTCATCCGTGGTGCGATGTTTAATCATGTCGGAGGTGGCGCCTTTGAACTTGCTCCAGGCCCTGTCCATCGGACCCATTTCCTCTTCGGGCTCGGCAGCCGCGTCGCTCTCAATACGTTCGATAGGGCGCAGCGGCAAGGTTTCGACCACGCGTGCGATGCTTGCCAGCTTAAGTGTGACGCCTTCGATGTCGGTCGTCTGCATGCCAGCCAGTGCGGCCACTTCGTCGGCCAGCGCAATTCGCACGTTGGTTAATGCCGGATTGGCCAACTGAGCGATTCTTTCATCGGCCATGCCCAGCGCCAAAGCGGCGAGGTCCGGATTTCCGGCGAGCTGCAATTGTGCGTTCGCCAGCTGCATGTAGTACTCCGCTTCGCCCAGCAGCCAGTTATCTCTTGCGCCATCTGAAACGCCCTGCATCGCGGCCAGTGCGGCTTCCGTGTTACTGATTCGGATCGGCAATGAATTGAGTAGCCGTAAGCGCTCATCGATGTCTGCCTGTGCAAGCTTAAGCGCTGCGATCGCGTCGTCCGAGCTCGCATCGGCCTGGGCCAGGCCATCAAACTGAGCCGCAGTGCCGGCGATCGTATCGTTCGTAGCATCAATTCGAGCGCCGAGGCTCCGCAGCGATGCCTCCACATTGCCTTCATTGAGATCAATTGCCTGCGCTGCACGCCAGTCCTGATAAGTCGTGTAAGCCACAACGCCGAGTGCCGCGATCGCCAGCAGCAGTGCCAGCCAGGCAACGCCACCGCTGCCGGACTTACGTGCACGCGGTGCAACGGCTTCAGTCTCGATCTTTTCCTCGATCTTTTCCTCGATGTCTGGGGTTTCGCTCATTTGGACTATCCGGGTGATCCGTCAATCGCGCGGTGTATGCCGCGCACCAGGGCATCAGCATCCGGTGCGTCCGCCAGCGTTACTGGCATATCCGGAAACAGTTGCAAAACTTGTTTTAACACACGTTCGGCGGGCGTCACCAGAGGCGTGCGCCCGAGCATTGCCGCGGCGGACTCCGGGAGTACCGCGAGCAGGTTTTCAAACGAGGCAACGCTCATCATTGTGACGACATTTACCCGGCCTGATTCCCACTCCGCGAGCAAGGCGTCAACCTCATCATCGCGATATAGCGGCAACGTCCGCTGGTACACGCTCAGGTATTCAACCACGGCACCGCGCTCTCGCAGCGTATCAGCGAGCAGTTCACGGCCGTCCTGGCCACGAATGATACGCACCCGCTTGCCACTGACATCGAACATCTCTGCGGTCTGCAACAGGTGCTCACTGTCGAAGCCATCGTAGGGCATGATATCGACTAGCCGGCCGGCTGCCTGGACCGCTTCAGCCGTTGCTGGTCCGACGACCGCGATTTGAGCATTCTCCGCGAATTGCAGGCCGTGCACGACGGCGTTGCTGCTGACAAATATGGCGATGTCGGGAGTGCCCAGCTGATAGGCGTCTTCAACAATTGCCGCGGCATTACGGGGTTGTATTTCAAGAGTAGGGAAACGCACGGCAGTGCCGCCTTGTTCTTCTATAGCGGTGACCAGCGGCAGGCTCTGATGAGCAGGACGTGTCACAAGCACGCCAACGCCGGCCAGCGAATCTCTAGACATCGGCGTCGCCGATTGCTGCGAGAATCTCGCGGGCGCCGTTGGCGATTAGCTGCTCAGCCAGTCGTGTGGCCAAGAGCTCAGCGTCATCGGACGAGCCGCCAACTTTATCGCGAACGACGCGACTTCCGTCCGGCATCGCGACCAAACCTTTGATGGTCATGACGCCGCCGACGGTGGTCGCATACGCGGCAACGGGCGACTGGCAACTTGCCTGCAGGATTCTGGCGACCGTTCGTTCAGCCAGGCAGGTTCTGGAGGCGGTTCCGTTGTTGATGCTTGCCAGCAGGGCGCGTAGCTCAACGTTGTCGGCAAGACATTCGATGCCGATGACGCCTTGCGCGGCGGCAGGCAGCATTTCATCGGGAGTGAAGGTATGACTGATGCTCTCCGCAAGACCTAATCGTTCGAGACCGGCCTCGGCCAGCACAATCGCGTCGAACTCGCCGTTTACCAGTTTCGCCAGGCGAGTATTGACGTTGCCGCGCAATGGCTCAATGTTCAGGTCGGGACGTAATAGCTTGAGTTGTGCGACACGCCGCAGGCTGGAGCTGCCGACACGAGCACCGTCTGCTAACTCTTCCAGCGTTTCGCCAACCAGCGCGTCTGCCGCACTGGCGCGGGGAAGCACAGCGCCGATGCAAAAACCGTCCGGCATGTCGACCGGGACATCCTTCATCGAATGTACGGCAATATCTGCGCGGTCTTCCTGCATCGCGACTTCCAGTTCCTTGATGAACAGGCCCTTGCCGCCGATTTTCTGCAGACTTCGATCCAAGATCTCGTCGCCACGCGTTGAAAGCGGTACGAGTTCGACTTTCTTGACATCGTCGTGCAGTTTGAGAATGTCCGCGACATGTTCGGCTTGCCACAAGGCAAGCGCGCTTTGACGAGTTGCTATTCGAATGTGCATCGCTGCTAGCGTCCTTTCAATTGACGACGAACTTCGGCCAGGTGACGGCGGCTAATGGTGAGTGCATCGCCACTCTCCGGGTTTTGGTTGCGCAGCACAACAATCGATTTACCGTCGGATGTCTTCTCCAGGCGATCAATCTCTTTCAGCGCGACCAGGGAGTTGCGATGAATTCGGACAAAGGCGTCCGTGAATTCTTCTTCGAGTTGTTTTAATGAGTCGTCGATCAGGCTTTCACCATCGCTATGGTGCACCGTCACATACTTCTGGTCCGCATGAAAATAACGGATTTCGTTAATCGGGATCAGGCGCAGCTGGCCGTGTTCGCGAGAACATACGTGCTGTCGCCGGCTGTCCAGATTTGTCTCGGCGGCCAATTGATTCAGCATCTGGCCGCTAATGCGGGCCGCGTGCTCCAACGCCCGCTCGAGTCGCTCGCGACGAACGGGTTTCATCACGTAGCCGATTGCCCGCGCGTCAAAAGCCTCGATGGCGTATTCGTCGTAGGCGGTTGTGAAAACAACGGCGGGTGGCGACTCCATCGCATTCAGATGATGCGCTGTTTCGATACCGTCAACACCAGGCATGCGCACGTCGAGCAGAACGACATCCGGCTGCAGTTCGGAGGCCACTTCTATCGCCTGCCTGCCATTGACTGCCTGGGCGATGACTTCGTGTTGCCCGCCGTCCTCGACAAGCTGACTAAGTCTGTCGCGCGCCGGTTGTTCGTCATCGACAATCAAGATTCTCATGCGGATTCTTCTTCGTACGGAAAGCGCAGGTTTACGGTAAACGAATTCTTGGTCGCAATAACCTCCACCGTTGCGCGGCTGTCGTATGCTAACGCGAAGCGCTGTTGAATATTGGTCATCGCCATCTTGTTGCCGTCTTTTGAGCGGCTTTCGCCTTCCGCGACCGGATTCGAAATCGAGACTAACAATGATTCGCCATCCTGTTTACCCGTTACGGTCACATCGCCGCCGTCCGGCAGCAGTTCAATACCGTGATAGATGGCGTTTTCGAGTAATGGTTGAATGACAAGGCTTGGAATCAGTGCGCGCATCGGCAGTCTTTCAATATCCCAGCGAACGTTAAGGCGATCGCCAAGCCTTAACTTCTCAATGCGTTGATAAATAGCTGCGATTTCGAGCTCTGTCTTGAGCGTCGTTTTATCTCCGGAGCCCTTGAGATTTGCACGAAACAGATCGGACAGATCTTCGACGGCTTCTTCCGCGCGTCGTGGGTCGCTGCGGGTGAGAGAAGCGATGGTATTCATGCTATTGAACAGAAAATGCGGTCGGATCATTGCTTGTAGTGCGCGAACCCTCGCATGCGCCTCGAGCACTATGCTGCGGCGCCATTCGCTGGACACATACAGGTAGCGCATCGCCAGCGCGATCACGATAGAACTGATGCCAACTGTGCGAGTTATGAATCCAAGATGCGTGTCATCAATGATGGCGGCGTGACCAAAGACGCGCGCGATCTGATACGCCACTTCTGCGAGTATCAGGCTAACCAGCAGCAACACGATGAAACTGACGACAAAGGCCTGAGTTTTTCCCCGGCTCTCAAGTTGGTTGCGAAAAGAACACATCACCATGGCGCAAAGCAAGGCGAGCCAAAGGACGAACAGGGAAGTCTTGGCAAGTTCGATCATGAACATGCCCGGCCCGGGTTGTCCGGCGAGTGTCAGCAGGATCGCGATTAGTTCGGCGACCAGGACAATAATGAAAACTGAACTGGCGGCACAAAAATCAGGCAAATACGCCTGGTTTTCCGCTTGTTCAGATTCGGAATTGTTGCCCAAGCGGGGTTCTCCTGAGGATCAGTACGTGGATTGTACCGTCACCCGCTGATCGGTGTGGGCTGTCTAGCTGCAGTAGGCTTGAATGTCGTCCTGCGCTTTTGAGCGTGCTTCCATGACCTGGCTGTCGTCAAGGTATACACGTTCACCAGCGTCGTCTTCCTTGTAGAGTCGGCGTGCCTGCAGGTAGCGCTCCATTCGGGAGCGGGACTCCGCACACTTTTGCTCGCGTTCGGCCGCAATCTGAGCAAGTTCAGCCGCTTTTTGTTCATCTTCTGCTTGTTTGCTGCGAGCATCTGCCCTGGCGCTTTCACGCGCGCGACGTGCATCGATGCTCGCCTGGACTGAGGAACTGCTGGTGTTATTGGAAACCACTGCGACGCGCTCAACGTCTTCGACAGTCGGGCGGTCTTCGTAGTGCACGTTACCGTCTTCGTCAACCCACTTATAGATCTCACCTGCCACAGCGGAAGCGCTAAAAACGATGGCAGCTGTTGTGAAAAGGATTGTGGTTTTGCGCAACATTGGAGT
>JBPCXZ010000127.1:0-16433 GCA_051008055.1 Woeseiaceae bacterium | reverse complement strand
CCAACTGATAGAAAGTACTTTGCATCGAGAACCCCGCCGGACCGAGGCTCTTCTTGCCCAAGAGTGACGGCCGACATCAGTAGCCCAAATAGCGCGCCAATCACTCTCGGCGGAAGGCTTCCGTGTCGCGGCAAGCCTGTCATTCTGTGTAACATCGTCGGCTAGCTCCCCAATATGATGTATCGATCACGTTTACGGGGATTATTTCATGGCAGCATGGCCGCCGTCAGCAATCAATGAAAACCATATGCAAATTGAGTACGCAAAAGTTTCCGCTCTAGGGGATAGAACCGATAATCAAGATCGCGCTGCGGTAGTTGTGTCGAACGACGCTGCCCTGATGCTGGTGTTCGACGGGATGGGCGGCCATTCCGATGGTGCCGCTGCTGCCGAGACAGGTCTCAAAGTCGTGCAGGACCTGTTCATGAACACACCGCTGCCGATCTTCGATCCACAGGGCTTCCTCTATATGGCACTGGCATTGGCGCATGATGCAGTGGTGCGAATTGGTGAAGACCTTGCTGTCGACTTCCGGCCGCGCGCGACCTGCGCGATCTGCCTGGTACAGGAAGGCGGCGCATTTTGGGCACATATCGGCGACAGCCGAATCTATCAGCTGCGCGAAGGAGAAGTGCTGTCGCGTTCACGTGATCACAGTCACGTCGAGGTTCTAATTCAGGAAGGTGCGATAAGCGAAGAAGAAGCGCTGGACCACCCAATGCGCAACTTTGTTGAGTGCTGTATCGGTGGTGATGCACCGGTTCCGGATATGAGCATCACTGCCAAGAAACAGTTGCTTCCAGGTGACGTTTTGCTGGCCTGTTCCGATGGTCTGTGGTCGGGTCTTACTGACCAGGATGTCGCCAAGATCGCGACCGAGAACGAAGCAGGACTGACCGGCAATCTCAAAGACCTCAGCATTCAGGCCTTGAACGCTAATTCGCCTTACAGCGACAATACGACCGGAACTGCGCTAAGGTGGCTCGGCTGTTAGCCCCAATTCCGGACGGAGATAGTCAATGCGCCCAAGTGGTCGCGAAACAGACGACTTGCGAGTCGTACGCTTCACCCCAAACTTCACCCGCCATGCAGCGGGTAGCGTGCTCGCAGAATTCGGTGACACCCGGGTATTGTGTACTGCGAGTGTAGAGAATCGCGTACCACCCTGGTTGCGCGGCAAAGGTAGTGGCTGGGTAACCGGTGAGTACGGCATGTTGCCGGGCTCGACCCATACTCGATCCGGCCGTGAAGCAGCGCGCGGTAAACAAAGCGGTCGTACTCTAGAGATCCAGCGACTGATTGGCCGCTCTTTGCGCGCCGTGACGGACCTGAGCAGTCTCGGTGAACGAACTATTACACTTGATTGCGATGTCCTCCAGGCAGACGGAGGAACGCGTACCGCATCCATCAGTGGCGCGTTCGTTGCGCTGTCGATCGCTATCAGCAAAATGCTCGAAGCAAAAACACTAAAAAGCAATCCCTTGCACGGCCAGATAGCCGCTGTCTCAGTCGGCATTTATCGTGGCGCGGCTGTTCTCGATCTTGATTACCCGGAAGATTCAGAAGCAGAGACTGATATGAACGTCGTTATGAACGAAGCAGGGCGTTTTATTGAAGTGCAGGGTACCGCGGAGGGTCATGCATTTAGTGCTGACGAGCTAAGCGCGATGCTCGACCTCGCCAAAAAAGGTATTGATGAAATTATCGTCGCACAGAACGAGGCGATAGACCGCTGAAAGAAGGCAAGTTGAACAAAGTTGTTATGGCCAGCGGCAATCGCGGCAAACTACGTGAAATTGCACGCTTGCTGGCGGACATCGATTGCACCGTCGTACCGCAGTCTGAATTCGGTGTAAGTGATGCCGAAGAAACGGGTGACACGTTTGCAGAGAACGCCCTTATCAAAGCCCGCCATGCTGCGGCGATTACCGGCTTACCTGCCATTGCTGATGACTCCGGCCTTGCCGTGGATGCACTCGAGGGACGGCCCGGTGTGTTTTCTGCGCGTTACTCGGGACCAGATGCGACTGACGACATGAACATCGATAAGTTGCTGCAGGAGTTGGAACATGTCCCGGACACGGGTCGTGGCGCAACATTTCACTGCGTTGCTTGTTTCGTCGCGCCGGGGCAAACAGATGAGCTTCTGGCGAAAGGCACATGGCGCGGCCACATCGCACATGAACGCCAGGGTGACGGCGGCTTTGGCTACGATCCGGTTTTTGTTGATGCTGAGCTCGGCATCGCTGCCGCAGAACTCAGCGCCGAAGAAAAGAACAGCCGCAGTCATCGCGGCAAAGCACTAGCTGAGTTGGTGACCCAGTTACAAAAACGCTGATGCAGCCACCGCCACTTGCACTTTACGTTCACCTGCCGTGGTGTGTTCGCAAATGTCCCTACTGCGATTTCAATTCACATTCGGCGCCAAACGGCGCACCGCGTGAACGATATGTTTCTGCTTTGCTCGCGGACCTCGACGCAGAAGCAGCGCGAGCAAATGAGCGACCGCTGGTTAGTGTGTTCCTCGGCGGCGGTACGCCGAGTCTGTTCCCGCCGGAAGACATTGCGCGGCTCGTTACAGGTATTCAACAACATTTCGAATTGAAGTCCGATGCTGAGATAACCATGGAAGCAAATCCGGGAACGGTCGAGTGTGGTGATCCGGCGGGTTACCGGGATGCGGGCATCAACCGTCTGTCTATCGGTGCGCAAAGTTTTAATGCAGCTATGCTGCAAGCGCTTGGACGTATTCACTCTGTCGAAGACATAGTGCGCGCTGTCGAAGAGGCGCAGCAGGCAGGTTTCGATAATTTCAATTTAGATCTTATGTACGGCCTGCCGAACCAGACTATCGAGGCAGCCATGCAGGATCTACGCGCTGCCGGTGAGCTACAGCCCACGCACATTTCCTGGTACCAGCTCACGCTCGAACCGAATACGGTTTTTCATGCGCGACCGCCGGCGGGGCTGCCGGACAACGACGAGGGCTATGAAATACAGAGTGCAGGGCAGGAGCTGCTCGGGAACATGGGCTATGAGCAGTACGAAACATCTGCTTATGCGCGGGGCGAACAGCGACGTTCGGTACATAATCTGAACTACTGGTCGTTCGGTGACTATCTTGCCGTCGGCGCTGGTGCCCACGGCAAGATCAGTAACGGGCAGGGTGTGCATCGCTATACGAAGCCGGCGAATCCACTTAAATATATGGAGCACATGGAGCAGGGAGCGTTACCGCCGTCTCTTACAGCGTTAGGAGAGGCCGAGCTGGTGTTCGAATTCATGCTCAACGCGCTGCGCCTAAGCGACGGATTTAACGAGGACCTGTTCGTCAGCCGAACCGGACTTGCCAGAACGAACCTGGTCGATGGTCTGACCCGGGCGCAGCGGAAAGGCCTGATCGAGGAGGTTTCGGGCGGATTTTGGCGCGCGACGGAGCTCGGTCAGCGCTTCTTGAACGACCTCCAGGCGGAGTTTTTACCAGCGTCGTAGACTGAGTCTTTATGCACAAGACTTCGCGGAAGCCTATAATTTCAGTGCGAGAGGCGCCTCAATTCACTTTGCTTGTGTGGAAACGCTCTTAAATCATTGATTTAAAATGAGTTATAAAAATGAACAGAAAATGAGCAAATTGACACGCTTCTTTGAAAATCCGCACCTTAGGTCATTCACTCAATTTTCTTCCACAGACTTATCCACAGGTTCTGTGGATAACGTTTAGAATAATTTAGGGGCTTGCGGCGATGCTCGCATGCGTTTATATTACGCGCCCTTTTGGCACCCCGGTGCCCCCTGGAGAGAGACTAATGAAAGCCGACATTCACCCCAATTACAGCGATATCAAAGTAACTTGTAGTTGCGGCAACGAGTTCACTACACGCTCCACACTCGGCGACGACCTCTCTGTAGAAGTATGTTCTTCCTGCCACCCGTTCTATACAGGCAAGCAGAAGATCGTCGACTCAGGTGGACGTGTTGACAAGTTCCGCCGCAAATACGGCATGAGCAAGTAACAGGTAGACGACCCTGGGCACCGCTAAACCGGTGCCCGACACAATCTCTATCCTTGGTTCCGCTGCGCGGGCCTCTGTTATGCTCGCTAGCCCGATTCGGGCCGCGCGGCTCAAAATATTAATAAGAGGACAACTATGACCAAGGATGTATTCCAACTTACCAGCCCGGACGGCACGGCAATGGATTTGCCTGTGCGCAAAGGAACTGTCGGTCCCGACGTTATCGAGATCGGCAAGTTGTATCGTGAGCAGGGTGTTTTTACCTATGACCCCGGCTACGTTTCAACCGGAAGTTGCGAATCTGACATCACCTATATTGACGGCGAGCAGGGCGTCCTCATGTATCGGGGTTACCCGGTAGAACAGCTCGCTGCAAAGTCTAACTTTCTCGAAGTCTCCTACCTGTTGCTGCATGGCGAATTGCCTACAGGAAAAGAACTGGACGAGTTCGACGACACGATTCGAATGCACACGATGCTCAACGAAGGCATGTTGAATTTCTTCAAGGGCTTTCGTTACGACGCGCATCCGATGGCGATGCTGTCCGCCGTTGTTGGTTCCATGTCCGCTTACTACCACGACGAGATGGATGCGAGTAACCCAGAGCATCGTGCAATTTTCTCGCACCGCATTCTCGCGAAGTTGCCAACGATTGCAGCGGCCGCTTACAAGCTAAATGTCGGCCAACCATTCATGTATCCGCGTAACGACCTCAACTACTGTGAAAACCTGTTGCAGATGTTGTTTTCGGTGCCGGCAGAGCCTTATGAGATCGACCCTGTTGCTGCTGAGGCGCTCGACCTGCTGTTCATCCTGCATGCGGACCATGAACAAAACTGTTCGACCTCGACGGTGCGCATGGCAGGTAGCTCAGGTGCCAATCCATACTCCGCAATCGCAGCAGGTATTTCTGCACTTTGGGGCCCGGCACACGGTGGTGCTAATGAGGCCGTGCTGAATATGCTGGGAGAAATCGGCGACGCGAAGAACATTTCGAAATTTGTCGACAAAGCAAAAGATAAAGACGATCCGTTCCGACTGATGGGTTTTGGTCATCGCGTTTATAAGAATTTTGATCCGCGTGCGACCATTATCCGCGAGATGTGCCACAAGGTATTAGACAGCCTCGGCCGGCAAGACACGCCGATGTTCGATCTGGCGCTGGAGCTCGAGCAGGTTGCATTGAAAGACGACTACTTTGTTGAGAAAAACCTGTACCCGAATGTCGATTTCTATTCGGGCATTATTTACCGCGCACTGGGTATCCCAACATCGATGTTCACTGTGATGTTTGCGATCGGCCGTTGCGTTGGCTGGACGGCACACTGGCGCGAAATGATTGCTGATCCGGCAGGCCGCATTTCCCGTCCGCGCCAGCTATACACTGGCCCTGACAAGCGCGACTACGTAGCGATCAGCGAGCGCTAGCAGGGCCTTCAGATCTGATCATCCTCTAACAGCGCTCTGACCTTCTTTTCGTCCGCGCGCTGCATCGGCTTGCTGTCGATAGGAGAGATGGGCGCCTGACGAATTCCGTCGACTGGAAAAACCGTCGCTTCAACAGGTTCATTTTCGTAGGCGAATTGATAACCCGGATAGACATCCGGCGGAACATTGCGGCCGCGGCGTTTTTTCAGGCGTCGCTCATACAAGCGAGAGGCAATCCGCCGGTCGTCAAGAAACAAAGCAATCTCCTCACTGCTGTCGGCAAAGACATGCAGATTGATTGCAGAGTTTTCATCCGCCGTACCTGCGAGTACCGGTCCGACCAAGCGCGGCGAATAATCACTAAGCAAGCGCATGACGGACAGCGCAGTGGTGCGCATGCGTAGCAGCAACCCAGGATGCGACTCAGCACTGAACAGCGACAAGTGCTCGCTAATGGCTTCTTCAATCTCAGCGTTGCCAGGTAACGATCCGCGGCGGTTTAGACCCAGTCGTTCGGCCGCTTTAATTTTCGCCACTCGGTAGTCGCGCAAACCCTGATCAACAATAATTCGAGCCGCTTCCTGGGCAAGTACCTGGCGGGCGCGATCGTCTTCGTTAGGGGGTTTTTTCGACATCAACTCAGAAAAGTGACTCGTCCTCTTCGCCGTCTTCATCGTCTTCGACCGGATCAACGCCGGTGACATCATTGAAGATGTCCGGGGTCGCATCAGGTGCTTCGCAGTCCGGGACATGGCCTTCACGAAAGTACTCAAACGTCGCATTCGGCTGACCTGCGCGAGCTGGACAACCAGTCGCCCGGTCGATGCGTTGCATCACCATTTCTTCCGGCATCGCCATTTGATTCTCTGCTACGCCTTTTAAGGCGGCGCCCATAAACTGAATCCAGATAGGCAAAGCCGTGCGTGAGCCTTCTTCACCCGGTCCGAGCGGCAGGTCATCGTCGTAACCAACCCAGACAACGGTTGCGAGGTCACTGTTGAAGCCACCAAACCACGCGTCACGAAAATCATTCGACGTACCAGTTTTGCCAGACAGGTCTCTACGTCCGAGTGCCATCGCCCGCCGGCCCGTACCGCGACGTATGACGTCACGCATCATGTCCTGCATCAGGAATGCATTCTGTGCAGAGATCGCGCGTGGCGCGGCGTTGACGTTCTCGAACAGGTCTGGTGCGGTGGACGCGTCGGGGCGATTTTCAAGAAAAACTTCCGGGGAAAATTCCGGCGTTTGCTCCTGATTTGCAGACTGTGCGTCATTAATAACAGGCTCGACAAACACACTGTTGTCTGGCTCAGCCAGACATTCCGGACATACCACCAGCGGATTGGCGCGATAGACAACATCGCCGTTCGAATCGTAAATAGCATCGACGACGTACGGCTTGATGCCGTAACCGCCGTTCGCGAACACGGCATAGCCCTGTGCGATATCCAATGGCGATGCCGACCCGGCGCCCAGTGCCAGTGAACCATTGCGCGGCAGCGCCGCCTCACCGAAACCGAACTTCGCGATATGTCTGACTGTGTTGCCGATGCCGGTTTCAAAGAGTAACAAGCGCACCGATACCAGATTCATTGAGCGGACCAATGCCTCACGCATCCGGGTAGGGCCGTAGAAGCGTCCAGAGTATTCGGTAGGTCGCCAAACAGCCTCGAGTTCGGCGGAGCTGATAACAACCGGTGTGTCGTTGATCACGGTAGCCGCTGTATTGCCATGCTCAAGGGCCGCAGAATAAATGAACGGTTTGAACGAGGAGCCTGGTTGCCTGAAGGCTTGTGCCACACGATTAAATTTACTGGTCGTATAGTCGAAGCCGCCTGCCAGGCTATTGATGCCGCCGTCACCCGGGTCGAGCGACACAACCGCACCCTGAACTTCCGGGGTCTGCGACAGTGCCCACGTACCGGTAGAAGTCGGCATAATAATAACGACGTCACCGGGTATAAGGATGTCGACAACAGACTCAGGCTCCGCGCCTGACGACTGTCGGTCAATAAACGGCTTCGCCCAACTCATCCCTGCCCAGGTAATAACGTCACGACTGCCGTCGACCAAGACAATTTCGGCGCTATTGGCTGTTTCATCAATGGCGGCAACTACGGCAATGGATTGTCCGCCTGGCACATACTGCTGCAGAATTTGTTGCGCCGCCAACGGCCATTCCAGCAATGGCGTGGCAAGTTGCTCGTCAGTCAGTTCAACGTTTGTCAGCGGGCCACGAAATCCGCGGCGTCGCGTGTACTCAAGCAAGCCGTTGCGCAGTGCATAGTTTGCGGCTGTCTGTAAATTTGAGTCCAACGTTGTTACGACCTGATAACCATCGGTCTGCGCGGCATTGCCGTAGCGATTAATCATGTCGCGCCGCACCATTTCGGCAACGTAAGGCGCGTTCAGCTCGATTGCTGCGCCGTACAAGTTGGAGACCATCGGAACCTCCATGGCTTGTTCGTACTCGGCCTCATCAATAAACCCAAGGCTAAACATGCGGCCCAGTACATACGAGCGACGTTGCGTAGCCTGTGCCGCGCTTTTAACGGGATTGTAGTCTGATGGTGCGGGCAGGACGCCGGCGAGTGTCGCTGCCTCGGCGACGCTGATATCGCTCAGGTCCTTGTTGAAGTAGACGCGCGAGGCGGCAGCAACTCCATAGGCTCGCTGGCCGAAAAACATCTTGTTCAGGAAGAACGACATGATCTGTTCTTTGCTGAACTCTTGTTCGATTCGATACGCAAGAAATGCTTCTCGAAGCTTGCGAACAAACGATTGTTCAAGAGACAGGAAGTAAGAACGAGCGAGCTGCTGCGTAAGCGTACTACCGCCGCCGGAAATTTCGCCGGTTAACATTAACGATGTGAGCGCGCGCAATACGCCTCGATAATCGATGCCGGGGTGCACGAAGAAGCGCCGATCTTCTGCGGCAACAAATGCGAGCACAACGTGTTCTGGGACGTCTTCGTAGGTAACGGGAATGCGGCGACGCTCACCTATCTCGCTTATGAGGTGGCCGTCGCGACTGAATATCCGTAGCGGGACCTCAAGGCGGATATCACGAATGGTTTCCGCGGCAGGCAGGCTCGGCGAAGCATAGTAATAGGCACCAATGACACCGGCGATGCCGCCGATGGCAAGAACGCCGCCAATACCAATAAGTAAGACAAGAGCGCGAAGAATGCGCTGACGCATCGATTTAGTCATAAATACATTAGATAAGTATGTTGCTGTCCGATAGCTGCGGACAATGTGGCAATCCAGAGGCAAAACGCCCCTGGCCGGTCCGGCCCAAGGCGCCGATGATAGCGAGCCTGGGGCACAGGCCGCAATGTCGGCCGCAATACCTCCTGAAAAACTGCGCAAATTAGGAGAAAAACCGCCAAATCCAGCAGTTTTTGCTGATGGCGAGGTTTTTGCGTCAGGGGCACGAACCAGTTCACGGAATGGAAGCGGCCGGAACAGTACGATACGGATCGTTGGATCGTGAACAAAGTCACGTTTTATTTAACATTTTGTTGATATATAGTTAAATCGAATTGCTCAGGTCCACATTACAATTGACCCGCAACTTACCGACCTAGAAGGAAAAATACGTGTTTTTCGGAAAAAAATCTCAACCACTGTTGGGTCTCGATATCACCACGTCGTCGGTCAAGCTGATTGAGCTTTCTCAGACGGGCAAACGCTTTCGTGTCGAGTCCTATTCTGCAGAACCTACACCCCCTAGTTCGGTTAGTGAAAAGGCCATTGTCGACGCCAAAGCGGTCGGCGAGGCTATTCGTCGTGCGGTAAAGCGTGCCGGCGCGAAGGCAACCGATGTTGCGGTCGCCATCAGTGGTGACGCAGCTATTACTAAAGTCATTCAGATGCCATCGAGCCTCTCGGAAAGAGATCTCGAAGGCCAGGTCGAAATTCAGGCCGACCAGTACATTCCGTTCCCGATGGAAGAAGTCAGCTTCGACTACGAAATCGTGGGCCCGAATGAAAAAGACCCGGAGCTCCTGGACGTATTGCTGGTCGCAACCCGGACCGATAATGTAGATCAACGCCAGGCCGCAGTAAGTGCCGCCGGACTCGCAACGCATGTTGTCGACGTCGAAGCATTTGCGCTTGAGAATGCCTGCGGATTGCTGAGCCACCAGATTCCCGACAACGGGGTCGGTCAGTCTGTTGCTGTGGTCGATATCGGCGCGAGTAGCACGACCTTCAGCGTCCTGTCCGATCTCAAAGTTATTTATACGCGTGACTTCAACTTCGGCGGCCAGCAGCTGACCGAAGAGATTATGCGTACCTACGGACTTTCTATGGAAGATGCTGGCCGGGCGAAAAAGCAAGGTGGTCTACCCAGCAACTATCAACCCGAGGTGCTTGAACCGTTCATTGACGACATGACTCAGCAGGTCAGTCGATCGCTGCAGTTCTACCTCGCATCTGCGGGCGGTCGCGAACAGCCGGACATGATTCTGGTCTGCGGCGGCTGCGCCAATATCCCAGGAATTGCCGACGTCATCTCCAGCCGCGTCGGTATACCGACAGAAATTGGTGACCCACTCGGCCAGATGAAGATTTCTTCGAAGGCAAAATCACAGGGCGTGCATAAAGATGCCACTGCGCTGTTAACTGCCTGCGGACTTGCATTGAGGAGCTTCGACTAAGATGCCACGCATTAATCTACTGCCATGGCGCGAGGAAGAGCGCAAAAAACGTCAACGCGACTTTGGTGTTGCGCTGGCCGGCGGCATTGTGGCGGCCGTTGTGGCCGTGCTCGGCACGATGTTCGTCTACAGCAACATGATCAGCAATCAGGAGGCCCGCAATGAAAGGCTGACTGACGAGATCGCGCAACTGGAGAAGAGCATCAAGGAAATTGATGGCCTCGAGCGGCAGAAGGAACGCATGCTGGCTCGTATGGAGATCATCGAGCAGCTGCAAAAGAGTCGTCCGGAAATCGTGCACTTGTTCGACGAGATGGCTCGCCAGCTTCCAGAAGGTGTTTACCTCACGGGCATGAAGCAGACTGGCACGAATGTTGAGGTTCGCGGTGTGGCGCAATCAAGTACCCGCGTATCTGCGCTGATGCGGCAAGTGGATTCTTCTGACTGGATGGCCGACCCGCAGGTGGAACGCGTTGAGACGACCTCATCCGGCTCATCACGACAAGCTGTGTTTGTCGTCAATATGAAACAAGAAAGCCCAGGCGCTGGCGAGGAGGAAATGAAATGAACCTCGTTGAAGAACTTAAGTATCTAGATGTCAATGACGTTGGCCGCTGGCCACTGGCTTTTCGCGCCGGAGTTATTGTCATCGCATTTGCGCTGGTTTTGGCGGGTGGTATCTGGTTCACGATTGTTAAGGACAAGGCGCCGCAGTTGGCTCGAGCTCAGGAAGACGAGGCGACGCTGCGCGTTACATTCGAGAACAAGCAACGTAAAGCCGCAAACTACGATGCCTACAAGGAGCAACTTGCTGAAATCGAGCAGTCCTTCGGCACGATGTTGCGTCAACTTCCGGGCGAGACAGAAATTCCAAGCCTGATTGTTGATATCTCGCAAACAGGTCTTGCCGCTGGACTGCAGGAAAAATTGTTTCAGCCACAAGGTGAAATACCGCGAGATTTTTATGCCGAGAAACCGATAAGGATTCGACTGTCGGGCGGCTATCATGAGATCGCTAATTTTGTGAGCGGCATCGCCGCTTTGCCACGTATCGTGACCTTGCATGACATCAACATTAGGCCCGAGGACGACAACGCTTTCGATAAGTTGAGTCTGGAAGTCACGGCAAAAACATATCGCTATCTCGATGAAGATGGAGCACAGCCATGAGTTTGTTTACTGCGATTCGTAATGGCCTGATTCTGTCGTTGGCGGTCATCGGCATGAGTGCATGCTCATCTGACAATGATGACCTGGATCAGTACATCAATGAGATCAAGGCGCGACCGGGCGGCCGTATAGATCCGCTGCCGGAAATAACGCCTTATGAGATTTTTACCTACGTCGCCGATGCTGAACGAGTTCGTTCACCATTCGTTCCTGACACTCCGCAGGTTGCTGCCGGCGGCGGTGCTGGACCGCGACCGGATGCAGATCGCAGCCCGGAATTCCTGGAAGGGTTTCCGCTCGACACATTGCGCATGGTTGGCACGTTGGATATCAGTGAAACGATGTACGGTCTTGTACAGACCTCAGACGGCTTAATTCACCGCGTCGTGCCCGGTAACTACATGGGTCAGAACGACGGAAGAATTACTGAAATAACAGAATCAGAAATAGACATGGTTGAAATTATCTCTGACGGGATCGGTGGCTATATAGAAAGGGATGCCGCCGTAAGTCTTTCAGACTGAACCTGAATGGAACTGGGAGTAATTGGAATGATGCTCAAAATCAAACAGACGGCCAGCAAGCTGAATTTGCTTAAATTGGCTGCCTTGTCACAGGCTTTGTTGCTGCTATTTGTCGGCTTGTCCGCAAATGCACAGGAAGGCAACCGCCTACAGGACATTCAGGTCCAAAGTTTGCCCGGAGAACGGATCGAGCTGAAGTTGATCATGACTGGTACGGCTCCCGAGCCGCTGGCCTTCACGATCGACAACCCTGCCCGTATCGCTCTGGACTTGCCGGATACAGCGCTTGGCCTTTCTTCGCGTCGTCGTGACGTGAACCTGGGCCCGCTGGCTACCGTATTAACCGCCGAAGCCAATGGTCGGACGCGCGTCGTACTGAATCTGGATCAGATGGTCAGCTACGAAACTCGCAGCAGTGGTAACACCGTTGTGGTTACGTTAGGCGATGGTGACGATTACAGCGAGGACTCTACCCAGTTCGCGAGTGCCGCTACTTCATCGTCAGCCGCAGCATCCCAGTCGTACTCGAACGCGGGCGGCGCACGCTCTATTTCAGGAGTCGATTTTCGCCGTACTCGTGACGGTGGTGGTCGCGTAATCGTAAATCTGTCAGACCCCACCACACCGGTTGATATTCGCCAGGAAGGCGGTCGTGTCATCGCGGTATTCAAAGATACTGGGCTTCCGGCTGAATTGATGCGTCGTCTCGACGTAATGGACTTTGCTACGCCGGTTTCGACAGTCGATACGTTGCGCACCAACCTCGATACCCGAATCGTTATTACTTCTGAAGGCAAGTTTGAGCAGCTTGCCTATCAGACGGACAACGAATTCACGATTGAAATCAATCCGGTTGCTGTAAGTGCTGAGGAGGGCAGCAGCCTGTTCTCAGAAGAGAGAGAATACGAAGGTCAACGTCTGACCCTGAACTTCCAGGACATCGAGACGCGCGCGGTATTGCAGCTGTTGGCTGAAACTTCCGGTCGCAATATTGTTGTATCTGACACTGTTCAGGGCAACGTGACGCTGCGACTGCGAAACGTTCCATGGGATCAGGCGTTAGATATCGTCATGACCACCAAGGGTCTCGACATGCGCCAGAATGGTAATGTCATTATCGTTGCGCCGGCTGAGGAAATTGCAGCAAGAGAAACGGCTGACCTGGCAGCACAACAGGCTATCCAGGAATTGGAACCGATGTACTCGGAATTCCTGCAAGTCAATTACGCTAAAGCCAGTGATCTGTCCGCTCTGATCAGCGGCGGCGGCGGCAATACGTTGTTATCTGAGCGTGGCAGCATCGCGGTCGATGATCGTACGAATACACTACTGGTACAGGATACAGCTGAGCGTCTGCAGAACATTCGTCGCATGGTGCGCACGCTGGATATTCCGATCAAGCAGGTATTGATCGAAACTCGAATCGTTGTTGTTGGTGACTCCTTCAGCCGTGACCTTGGTATTCGTCTCGGTGTAACGGGCGTCAACGAGAACAGTGACGGTGACGGAGGTACCTTTGTATCTGGTACCGGTCCGGGCACTGACACAATGGTTAACTCTGCGATCAGCAACCTCGGCTCAACCGGCACGATATTCCCAGTTGAAGTTCCGACGCTGACTAATCGTTACAACGTTAACGTACCGATTGCCGATGCTGCAGGCCGCTTCTCGCTGGCAGTACTAGAGTCTAACTACCTCGTTGATCTTGAGCTGACAGCACTTGAAGCAGAAGGCCGCGGTGAAATCGTATCGACTCCGCGAGTCATCACTGCGAATCAGAAGGAAGCCAATATCGAACAGGGTGTTGAGATTCCGTATCAGCAGTCAGCATCTTCAGGTGCAACCACTGTTCAGTTCAAGAAAGCAGTTCTGAGCTTGACGGTTACGCCGCAGATTACTCCAGACAACAACATCATCATGGACCTGCGCGTCCACAAAGATAGTGTTGGTGACGTGATCTCAACAGGTGGCCTGGGTGGCACGGTACCGAGTATCGATACTCGCGCCGTAGAAACGCAGGTACTGGTAGCTGATGGCCAAACGGTCGTACTGGGTGGTATTTACGAGACTGAGCGTCGCACGACGGTCAATAAAGTACCGTTCCTGGGTGACATACCGTTTGCCGGCGCCCTGTTCCGCAGTACTAAGAAGATCGACAACAAGGCTGAGCTGCTCATTTTTGTGACACCTCGTATTCTGGACGAAGGCTCCAGCATCTACTAAAAAATCTGGGACAGCTAACTGAATCCCAATAAAGCCAACCTTCGGGTTGGCTTTATTTTTACAACAGGACAGCAATGAGACATCCGCAAAACCTGTTTCTCGTAGGCCCGATGGGGGCAGGCAAGTCGGCCGTCGGTCGGCAGCTTGCAAAACTACTGCACCTGTCGTTTCTGGATAGTGACGACGAAATTGAGTCTCGTACCGGCGTAGATATCCCGTTTATTTTCGAAAAGGAAGGCGAGGAAGGGTTTCGTAAACGCGAAGCCAAGGTCATCGACGATCTTTCTGCAAAGGATGGCATTGTGCTGGCGACCGGTGGCGGCGCTGTCGTAAACCCTCAGAATCGGAATTTCCTGGGTGCTCGCGGCTTTGTAGTCTACCTGTTCACCAGCGTTGACCAGCAGGTTGCGAGAACGCAACGTGGCCGAGAAAGACCAATGCTAACCAATGGAGACAGCCGCGAGATTCTTGATGACTTGATGGCCGTTCGGGATCCACTGTACCGTGAGATCGCCGATCTCATCGTCGAGACTGATGGTCGTAAGGTTAAGGCGGTCGCCAGTGAGATTCTCGATAAACTATAACTGATCATTTGCGGTAATCTATGCCGCATGACATCTGCACGGACAATACAAGTTGAGCTTGGGATTCGAAGCTATCCGATAGTTATCGGGAGCGGGCTCCTGGGCGGCGGCTTCGAGCTCAATGAGTACGTCAAGGGTGACAGTTGCCTGATCGTCTCGAACGACACTGTTGCACCGCTATATCTCGAAAAGTTGCAGGCCAATATTAATAACAAACAAGTGGCCACGTTGGAGCTGCCCGATGGTGAGGCATTCAAGACAACCGACACGCTGCACACGATCCTGGACAAACTGGTCGAGACTGGCGCCAGCCGTGATACGACCGTAGTCGCACTGGGCGGCGGTGTAGTCGGTGATGTGGCCGGGTTTGCAGCGGCGAGTTACATGCGCGGTGTCGGTTTCGTACAAGTGCCAACCACGTTGCTGGCTCAGGTGGATTCTTCGGTCGGCGGTAAAACGGGCATCAATCACGCTCAGGGCAAAAATCTCATCGGCGCCTTCTACCAGCCTGGCATCGTACTGATTGACACCGATACGCTGCAGACTCTACCTGACAGAGAGCTAAAGGCCGGATTGGCTGAAGTCATCAAGTACGGCGCGATTGCGGACATCGAGTTCCTGGCCTGGCTGGAACAGAACCTTGACGACCTGTTGAACGGCAACGCCGATGCTCTCGCATACGCGATCGAACGCTCATGCACGATCAAGGCAGAGGTGGTCGCTGAGGACGAACGCGAGGCAGGGCGTCGAGCCATCCTGAACTTTGGGCACACGTTTGGACACGCGATCGAGAACTGCCTTGGCTATGGTGAATGGCTGCACGGTGAAGCAGTAGCGGCCGGAATGATCATGGCCGCCAAACTAAGCGGCATCTCTGCAGCAAACCTGGACAGGTTGACGTCGCTGATCGAACGAGCAGGGCTGCCGGTTGAGCCGCCAGCAATACCCGCCGATGCATTCATGCGGGCCATGAGTCGCGACAAAAAAGTCGAGAACAATTCGCTGCGCTTCGTTTTGCTCAAAGAGTTAGGCGATGCTTTCGTAACGTCAGATATCGATACCGCAAAACTTAATCAGATCTGTGGGGCGGGTAACTGATGCCGCTGGCGCGTTACGCGGCAGATGAGTCAGAAAGTCGCGGACGACGATACGAAGAAGCGGCGTCACGCTTTCGAGGCGAGTATCAGCGCGACCGTGACCGCATCATTCATTCAACCGCATTCAGACGACTGGTCTACAAAACGCAGGTCTTCGTCAATCACGAGGGCGACCTGTACCGGACGCGACTGACACATTCGCTTGAGGTTGCACAGATCGCTCGCACCGTTGCAGTCGCGTTGCAACTAAACGAACCGCTCACCGAGGCGATTTGCCTCGCTCATGATCTCGGGCATACGCCGTTCGGGCATGCGGGACAGGATGAACTCAATGCATGCATGCGAGACTTCGGTGGTTTTGAACACAATCTGCAGTCGTTGCGAGTTATTGACGAACTGGAGGCTAAGTACGCGGACTTCCCAGGCCTGAACCTGATGTTTGAGACACGTGAAGGGGTTCTCAAGCACTGTTCTACACGCAACGCGCGCGAACTTGGCGATATTGGTGAGCGCTTCCTGAAACGCGAACAGCCTGGTCTTGAGGGCCAGCTTGCCAACATTGCAGATGCCATCGCTTATAACAATCATGATGTAGATGACGGATTTCGGGCAGGTTTGTTGAGCCTGGATCAACTGCGCGAACAGGCTTTGTTCGGCCCCCAGCTTGATGCAGTCCAGCAGCGTTATCCTGGGCTTGAAGACCGACGCCTGATCTACGAGGTTATCC